>JAGRKZ010000163.1:37465-40057 GCA_020442065.1 Bauldia sp. | reverse complement strand
GGTTGATCGCGTGGAAGATGGTCGAGTCGCCACCGATCTCGGTGTCGCTGAGATAGAGCCGCCGCGACAGGTCGCCGCCGTCCGGCCGTTCGATCTTGATGACGCGAGCGCCGAGGTCGGAGAGCCGGAGCGAGCAGTACGGCCCCGACAGGAACTGGCTCATGTCGACGACGACGATGCCGGCAAGGAGCGGCGTCTCTGCCATCGCGGCGGCCCTCACCTCTCGGTCTTGCCGGCGAAGTCGGCCGGCGTCTTGTACTTCACCGTCTGCAGATGCTCGCAGTAGAGCACAAGCTCGCCTTCGCCCTTGAACACCTCATAGCTCGCCCGGATCAGCCCCATCTCCTTGTAGCGCGGGCGCTTATCGAGATTGGTGCGGATCGAGTAGATGGTGTCGCCGATGAACACCGGCTTGATGAAGCGGAGCTTGTCGTAGCCGTAGGAGAAGGCGTTGACGCAGTTCGTCGCGACCAGCCCGAGCCCGGCCGAGAACACGAAGGCGCCCGCCACCAGGCGCTTGCCGAAGATGCCCTCGCGCTCCGCGAACATCTGGTCCTGGACGTAGGGGTGGATGTCCACCACCAGGGTGTTGAAGAGGTGGCTGTCGCCTTCCGACATCGTGCGGCGGAGCGAGCGGATCTTCTGGCCGACCGGCCAGTCCTCGTAGAACCAGTTTTCGGCGTTCCACACCGGCAGGGCCGCGTGGTCGGCCGGCATGTCCGACGGATAGGTCGACGAGATCCCGACGGTCGGCGTGCCCACGCCGGCATTGGTCGCGGCATCGGCGGACATCGCGCCTCCTCCCGATTTTCTTGTGAATGATCTTTTCATATATGCAATTATCTGACAAGGGCGGACGTCGGTCCGGTCGCCGGCGCCGTCGCGACAACGATCGGGCAAGATCAGGGGAGGAAACGATGGCCGCCAATTGTCTGGTGTTCGTGGGGAGCCTCAACCGCGAGGCGCCGTATTTTCAGGGTGCCCGGGGGAAGGGCCTGTCGGTCTATGCGCTCGACGAGGCGACCGGCGACTCCAGCCTGATCGCCGAGACCACCGCGATCGACAATCCGACCTTCCTCTCGGTGACGCCGGACGGGTCGCGGATCTACGCCAACTCCGAAGTGTTCGGCTGGCACGAAGGCCTGGTCTCCGCCTTCCGCTTTGACCGCGGGGCCGGCGCGCTCCACTACATCAACGCCCAGCCCGCGCTCGGCAGCATCACCGCGCACAATTGCATCACCGCCGACGGCCGCTTCCTGCTCGTCGCCAACTATTCCATGGGTGCCGGCGGCCCCGACCAGTCGCTGGTCGTCTTCGCCATCCGCGACGACGGCGGGCTGACGCCGCCGGTCGCGAGCGTCGCCCACCTCGGGCAGACCGGCCCGCACCAGGCCCGGCAGGAACGGAGCCACGCCCACAGCTTCACGGAAACGATCGGCGGCGACTTCGCCATTGCCGCCGATCTCGGGCTCGACCAGCTCATCACCTACCGGCTCGACCCGTCGGGCGCGATCGAACAGGTCGCCGCGTTGGCGCTTCCCGCCGGGGCCGGCCCGCGCCACATCGCTCTCCACCCCAACGGCCGCTTCGTTTTCGTGATGAACGAGCTCGATTCGACCATGGCCTCGCTGTCATTCGATCGAGAGACCGGCGCGCTCGACATGATCGACGCCCAGCCGGCGGTTCCCGCCGAGGCGCGCGACCACAACCACTGCGCCGACATCCAGATCTCGCCCGACGGGCGCTTTCTCTACGGCTCCAATCGCGGCCATGACAGCATCCCGGTCTTTGCGGTCGACCAGGAGACGGGAAAGCTCACGCTCGTCGAATACGCGCCCTGCGGCGGATCGACCCCCCGCAACATCGCGCTCTCGCCGTCCGGTCATCTTCTGTTTTCCGCCAACCAGAATGCCGACCGGGTCTCGATCTTCGTTCGCGATGCCGAGACCGGGCGGCTGACCGACTCCGGCCAGGAGATCGCGATCGGCACGCCGATGTGCGTGAGGGTGGTGAAGGTCGCCTGAAGCGTCAGCCGTCGCGTCGCGGCTCGTCGAAGCGATACATGCGCCAAGCGTTGTCGTGGAAGAGGCCGGCCTGTTCGTCGCCGGAGAGGCCGGCCGTGATCTCCCGGAACGAATCGTACACCTCGTCGAAACTGGCGTGGAGTCCGGCCACCGGAAAGTCGCTGGCGAACATGGCGCGGCGCGTGCCGAAGCAGTCAATGCAGTGCTCGACCACCATCCTGAGGCTGTCGATCGTCCAGTCATTGTCGTAGGCGACGAGGTCCGAGATCTTGATCGCAACGTTCGGCTGCCGGGCGAGCGTGCGGAGCCCGCCGCGCCAGCGCGCCATGCCCTCCGCATCGCGGTCGATCGGGCTGCCGCAATGGTTGAGGATGAAGGGCTGGTCGGGAAAATCGGCCGCGAGTCGGGCGGCGTCGCCGAGCTGGTTGGGAAAGACCATCAGGTCGAAGCTCAGTCCGTGTTTGCCGAGGCGCGCAAGTCCCGCCCGCCAGGCGGGATCGTCCATCAGGTCGCCGCGGGCGGCGAAGCGCCGCGCCGGGTCGGGCGTCCAGCTCAGGATGTCGCGGAT
>JAGRKZ010000163.1:0-37406 GCA_020442065.1 Bauldia sp. | reverse complement strand
TGGGCGACATAGCGGCGGGCGATGCCGGCCGACTTGTCGAGGCCCTCCAGCCAGCGGGTCTCGCCGAGGCAATCGTCCTCGACCCAGCTCGCCTCGATATGGACCGTCGCTACGATCTCCTGGCCGGCCGCGTCGCGGGCGTAGTCGGCCGGCAGGTAGTTGCGGCGGAGCGGTTCGAGATTGCCGAGGCCGCCGTGGTTGTCCTCGCTCGGCGCCAGCCACGGATGGCGGTCCATGCCGAGGTCCCACAGGTGATGGTGGGCGTCGACGATCGGCCCGGAATATGCGCTGCTCATTCCCGTTTCCTCGCTGTCGAGAGCCTGCCGGTGGCGCCGTCAGGTTGCCCCGTCGTGTTGCGATGGGTCAAAGGCCCGGCGCGTCCTATCCGTATGAGTGGCAGGGACACCACACCACGGAGAAACACCATGAGCCGCCTGTCCCGCATCGTCGCCGTCGCCCTGATCGCACTCACCCCCGTCACGGCGGCGTTCGCCGGCGCCGTCGGCGATTTCGAATCGTCGCTCCGCCGCGCCTATGCCGACTATCGCGCCGCCCTCTTCTTCACCAACGCCGGCAACGGCGATAAGGCCGCCGCATCGGTGACTGCCTTCAAGGACCAGTGGGCCGTGCTCACCGACGGCGCGGCCTCGCCGCCGCAATACGCCGATGATGCCGCCTATGCCGCCACCGCGGCCGAGGTCTCCGCCCTTGCCGACAAGGCCGCCGCCGAGATCGCCGCCGGTCAGCTCGCCGAGGCGCACGAGACGCTGGAGGGCGTCCGCGAGGAGATCGCGGCGCTGCACGAGCGCAATGGCGTGATCTCGTTCTCCGATCGGATGAATGCCTATCACGCCCGGATGGAGGAGATCCTGATGAGCGACCACGGCGCGCTCGATGCGGCGGCGCTCGGCCAGTTGCGCGAGGAGGCCGCGGTCCTGGTCTACCTTGCCGGGGATATCGCGCGGCACCCGCCGGCCGAGGCCGGCGAGGCCGACTTCGCGCCGCTGCTCGCGGCGATGGAGACCAGCGCGACGGCCCTGCTCGAGGCGGCGCGGGCCGGCGATGCCGCGGCCACGGCGAGCGCCCTCAAGGCGTTGAAGCCGGCCTACTCGAAGTTCTTCCTCAAGTTCGGGTGAGGCCACGCGCGCTGCGCCCTGCGCATCCCGGTCACACCACGCGCCGCACGGCCATCGGCTCGCCGACGGCAGCGAGCAGGCGTCGGAGCGCTTCCGCCCTGGGCTCGATCACCACCCGCATGTGGTGGCCGCTCGAATGGATGACGCTGTCGCTGTCGCGGACGATCAGGGCATGGCCGGGCCAGATGACGACGTCGCCGCGGCGGAGCTCGCCGGCAAGGCTCTCGGGGACGGCTTCCCCGAGGCCGCGCGCCTGGAGGTCGGTGTCGCGCGGCGCCGCCCGCCCGGTCAGGCCGAGGACAAGCTGGACGAAGCCCGAGCAGTCGACCCCGAAGCCGCTGCGACCGCCCCAGCGGTACGGCGTCTCGACGAAGCGCTCGGCGACGGCGACGAAGTCGTCGGGGAGGGCGGCCTCGATCGGCTCGACGTGGGCGGTCACGACGGCGCCCTCGCCGCCGGCGAGAACGGTATAGGGCGTCCCCCGCGTCCGCGCCTCGCCTTCGACCGTGATCAGGCTGCCGATCGCGAGCGTCGTTCGCGGCGGCAGCTTGAGGTCTGGCGCGGGGTAGAGGAACGTGCGGAGCGCGGTGACGCGATGGGTCGGCGCCGGGGCGACCTCGCCCAGCGCCTCCGTCGGGACGAAGCCGACATAGGAATCGGCTTCGCACTGGCAGAACGACCAGCCATCGGCGGTGTCGCCAAAGACCCGGACCACCTCGCCCCGGATCACCTCGCTGTCGAGCGAGGCATGGTCGACCGGCAGGCGCTTGAGCGGAGCGACCCCCGCCATAACCCGCTTGAACGTTCCCTCGGCGAACGCCTCCGCCTCCACCCGCCCCCGCAGCCGTATGTCGGCGAGGGCGGGCAGGAAGGCGTTGAGGCGCGGGTCGAGGGGCGCAGGCCCGTCTTCCGACGCCATCCGGCCCCTTGCCGCGTCAGTCCAGGATGAAATGCTTGTACTTGAGGTTCAGGCCGAAATCGATCTCGGCAACCTTGTTGAAGCCGCCGGGGTCGTTGGCGTTGGAATCGTACCAGATGAAACCTTTCTTATCGTTGTACCCGAAGAAGTCGTCGGCATCCCTCGCCTTCTTGTCGACGACGAAGTAGCCCTTCTTGATCTTCCCCGGAACGGCCATGCCACCGAGATCGTAGTAGAATATGTTGAAGTGGAGAAAGTCCTTCTTGACTTCGAAATCCTTGATGTTGTCAAGATTGTTCTTCGAGTCCGGCATCGTATTGAACCCGAAATGATCGCCGCCTTTCCCGCCCTTCAAGCTATCGTTTCCGAGATTTCCGAACAGCCAGTCGCTGCCCTTGCCGCCGATTAGCTTGTCGTTCCAGCCGCTGCCGCTCAGCAAGTCGTTGCCGTTGTCGCCCTTTATTTTGGCTGTGCCAAGGCCACTGTAGTAAAGATTATCGTCTCCATTGCCGCCGTAGATCTTTACGAACCCAACGATATAGGCATTGCTGCTGAGCGTGTCGTTTCCATCATAGCCGTACATCTCAACAAAGCCGTTGGATTTGTTATTATCGAATTCGTCGCCGTAATAGATGTCAGCAGCCATGGCCTTTACCTCCGCTTCGCGCTAGACGGTTATTCTCCTAACGATGCACTTTGTACGTAAACACTAGCATGAAATGCCACTCAGTAATAGTCCAAAGGGCGCAGCAGGGCCGCTCCTGCCGTGCCGTCACGGGCAGTCGGGAGCGCAGCAATCGACGCGTGTTTCTGGCAGGGCGAGGTTAACTGATCTCCGCAGATTTCGCGATCGCGGGTGTCCGTGCGGCATCGCTGCCGGTAGGATTCTGCTAGAATCAACAGTGTTCAAGGTATCGACTGCACGACAATGATTCGGCTCCCCAGTTTCCGCGACGAGAGCGAACAACGGCTGCCCTGGCGGGTTTCGCTGACGGTAGCCGGCGTCTCCCTGCTGTCTCTTGCGGTGATACTCGCGCTCGGCTGGTGGGCGACGTCGGCCGTTGACGAGGAAGCCCTCGGCCGGGAGGTCGGTTTCGCTCGCCAGGGGCTTGCCGATCAGTTCAACCGGATTCCCAAGGACCAGGAGAGCGGGGTGATCTGGGATGAGGCCGTGCATCGGGTCAGAGCCGACGATCAGACCTGGATGGCCACCAACCTCGGCGAATGGATGGGCGAGTATTTCGGCCACAACCAGGTCTTCGTGCTCGATCCCGACAATCGGCCTGTCCATGCCATGCTCAACGGCAGCACGGTTGCCGCCGTGGACGCCTATGAGCGGGACGCTGAGACGATTGCGCCGCTGGTCAGCGCGATGCGGAAGCAGATCGCCGACGGCGGCGACCGGATCACCGATCTCGACGAGGCTCCGGGATTCGGCGTCGAGGACTACATCCTGCTCCACGGCCGGCCCGCGATCGTCAGCATCAAGCCCATCGTTCCCGATACCGAAGATCTCTTTCAGCCCCCCGGCAGCGAGTATCTCCACATTTCGGTTCGCTTTCTCGACCCCTCCTTCGTCAAGGAGATCGCCGACAACTACCAGCTGACCGCTGCCCAGGTCCTGCTCCCCGGCGCGTCGGTGCCGCCGAGTTCCGTTCCGGTCGTGACGGCCTCCGGCGAGACGCTCGCCTATCTCGCGTGGACGCCGTACAGCCCCGGTTTGAGCATGATCCGGACGCTGGGGCCCCCGGCGGCGCTCGCCGCCCTTCCGATTGTCGCGCTGCTGGTCTGGCTGGTGCGCCATCTGTGGCGGTCGACGCGCCGTCTCCACGACCTCGCCTTTCACGACTACCTGACGACGCTGCCGAACCGCACGCTGTTCAATCTGCGGCTCCGCAGCATGCTTGAGGCCGCGGCGCGGAGCGGCAGGCCGGTCGCGATGATGATGATCGATATCGACCGCTTCAAGAACGTCAACGACACCCTCGGCCATCCCATCGGCGACGAGCTGATTCGCCAGATGGCGGGCCGCCTCAAGCTCGTGGTCGGCGATTCGGGGCTGCTTGCCCGCCTCGGCGGCGACGAGTTCGCAGTCATTCTCGACCGGATCAGCAGCGACGCGGACGCCGAGCGCGTCGCCGAATCCATCCTGTTCGAGATGCAGCGCCCATTCGTTCTGAGCGGCGAGCAGATCACGGCCGGTGTCAGCATCGGCAGCGCCGTCGCGCACGGTCAGTCGGATGCGTCGGATTTGCTGCGCCGCGCCGATATCGCGCTCTACGAGGCGAAATCGAGAGGCCGGCGCCGCCACCAGCTGTTCTTCCCCGAGCTCAGCGATATCGTTCTGCGCCGCCGCGCCATCGAGCAGGACCTGCGCCTCGCGCTCGAGGACGGCTCGATCACCGCGGCCTACCAGCCGATCTTCGACACCAGCGTCGAACGGGTGGTGGGCGCCGAGGCGCTGGTGCGCTGGAACCATCCGGTGCACGGGGCGCTGGCTCCCGACGTCTTCATTGGCATCGCCGAGGAGCGCGGGCTGATCGACCAGCTCGGCGAGCGCATGCTCGAGCTCGTCTGCCAGCTTCTTCGTGAGACGACGTTGCCCTGGGTCGCCGTCAATCTGTCGCCGGTCCAGCTCCGCAACGCGGACTTCGCCGACGCGACTCTCCGCTCGATCGAGCGCCTCGGCGTCGAGCCCGATCGTATCCAGTTCGAGATCCGCGAGGCGACGCTCATCGCCGACGACGCAACGATCATCGCCAATCTGGGCTTGCTCCGCGCCCGGGGCGTCAAGGTGGCGCTGGACGATTTCGGGACCGGCTACTCGTCGGTCAACTACCTTCGCCAGTACCCGGTGGACAAGATCAAGATCGACCGGACGCTGGTCGATCAGGTGCTCACCTCGCGCGAATGCGAGGCGATTACGCGGGCGATCGTGTCCCTGGCCAAGTCGCTCGGCAAGACCGTCGCTGCCGAGGGCGTCGAGTCTGCCGAGATTCGCGCAGTTGTCGCCGCGATCGGCTGTGACGAGCTCCAGGGCTATGCGTTGGCGCGACCGCTGTCCCACCTGCAGCTGCGCTCGCAGTTCGGCGAGCTGTGGGAGCTGCCGCCCGGAGTCTACCGCGGCACGGGGTAGCAGGGCGCCCGGATCTTTGGTCCGGTACAGCATTGCCCCACATGTCGCCTGACATGGCGCTACCCTGCCGTCGAGGCGCCTCCTATAGTCCGACCCACATCCCGCGGAGGGCTTCGTGCCGTCTCGGGTCCCCGCGAACGATCTCCTCAAGGACGGGTGAACATGATTCTGGGTTCCGTCGCCGACGATTTCACCGGTGCGACCGATCTTGCCGGCATGCTGGCGGAGGGTGGTCTGCGGACGACCTTGGTGCTCGGCGCTCCGGCTGAGAACGCCGCTGCGCCCGATGCCGACGCCGTCGTCGTTGCGATGAAGACGCGTACGATTCCGGCCGGCGATGCGGTCGCACAGTCCCTCGCGGCCTGGCGCTGGCTCGCACGGTCCGGCGCGCGCCAGGCCTATTTCAAGTACTGTTCGACCTTCGATTCGACCGACAAGGGCAACATCGGCCCGGTTGCCGAGGCGCTGTGGCGGGAGACGGACGAGGGCCCGGTGGTGTTCGTGCCGTCGCTGCCGCTCAACGGTCGGACGGTCTATCGCGGCCACCTGTTCGTGTTCGACCAGCTGCTCTCCGATTCGGGCATGCGCAATCATCCGCTCACCCCGATGACCGATTCCAATCTCGTCCGTGTCCTGTCTCGCCAGACTGCGGTCGGCGTCGGCCTGATCCGGTACGACACCGTCGCGCGCGGCGCGGCGGCCGTGCGGGCGGCGGCCGAGGTGCTCGCCGCCGAAGGCCGGCCGTTCATCGTCGTCGACACGCTGACCGACGCCGATCTCGATGTCATCGGCGAGGCCTGCGAGGGGTTTGCGCTGGTGACGGGAGGGTCGGGGCTGGCCCTCGGGCTTGCCCCGCGCCTGAGGCCCGGCGCGGTTGCAACGGCCGCGACCGCGCTTCCCGCTATCGGGGGACCGGTGGTGTGCCTCTCCGGCAGCTGTTCCGAGGCCACCAACGCCCAGGTGCGGAATTTCGCCGCGAACCATCCGGTGCGGCGGCTCGACCCGATCGCCCTCGCCGAGGGGCGCGACACCGCCGCCGACGCCGCCTCCTGGGCGCTGGCCAAGCTGAAGGACGGCCCTTGCCTTGTCTCGGCGACGGCGTCGCCGGCAGAGGTGAAGGCCGTGCAGGAGAAGCTCGGCACCGATCGCGCGGCCACCGTGGTCGAAGCGGCCCTGTCGCATGTCGCCGCCGAGCTCGGTCGCGCCGGCGTCCGCCGCTTCGTCGTGGCCGGCGGAGAAACGTCCGGCGCGGTCGCGACGGCGCTCGGCATCTCGCAGCTCGCGGTCGGCGCGCAGATCGCCCCGGGCGTGCCGTGGTGCGTCGCGTCCGGGTCGGTCCCGGTCGCGGTGGCGCTCAAGTCGGGCAACTTCGGCGGCGAGGCGTTCTTCGAGCAGGCTATCGCCACCGCACCCTGAGTCTTGCGGCGGCCCGGAGTGCGGTGGGCCGCTCAGGCGAAGAGGGCAGCGAGCCGGTCGCGGGGGATTGCAGGCACGAAGTTGCCGTCGCGGCCGGTCATGTCGGCATTGGCCACCAGGGCATTGAGGATCGCCTCTTCCGTGGCCTCGATCACCGCGTCGAAGAACGGATCGAGCGAGCTGTCGGCAAGGAAGGCGGCCTCGGCCGTCGCGCCGAAGCCGGCGGTCAGCGCGTCGCGGTTGGCGGTCGAGAAGGCGAGGAAGATGTCGCCGGAGGAGTGATAGGCGTAGCCGCCGGTCAGGGCCACGCCGAGCGGCGCACGGCGCGCGAGGCGCGCGAGCTGGTGCGGGAGAAGCGGCGCGTCGGTGGCGATCACGCCGATGATCGAGCTCTTGTCGCGCTTCGGCGTCCGCTCGACCAGGGCCGGCTCCGCGAACGCTTCGCCGAGCCGCCGTCCGCGAACCGTCAGGTTGCGCCGCTTGCCGAAATTGGCCTGGACGAAGGCGCCGACGATGAAATCGCCGGCCTTGTGGCGGACCCGCCGGGACGCCGTCCCGGAGCCGGCCTTGAACGCAAAGGCGATCATGCCGGTGCCGCCGCCGACACTGCCTTCCTCGATCGGCCCGTCCGTGGCGGCATCGATCGCCGCCTCGACATGGGCGGCGGTGACGTGGCCGCCGTTGATGTCGTTGAGGAAGCCGTCATAGGTCTCGGCCGCGACCGGGAGTCCCCAGGCGTCGTCGAGGCCGCCGGGCTGCACGCGGTTGATCCAGCCGATCGTCGCGTCGCGGGCGATGCCGCAGGCGTGGGTGTTGGTGATGGTGATCGGCAGGGTGAAGGCGCCGACCTCGGCGATCATGTGGGCGCCGGTCATCTCGCCATTGCCGTTCTGGCTGTGGAAGCCGGCAAAGACCGGCACCAGCGCATCGGCTGGCGGGCGCGGCAGGATGGCGGTCACGCCGGTGCGGACCGGGCCGCGGCCGGTGATCAGCGGGCCGTCGCCCGAGATGAGCGTCACGGAGCCGACGCTGACGCCTGCGACGTCGGTGATCGCGTTGCGAAGCCCCGGCGCGCCGTCGAAGGGGATCGACAGCGCGCGGGCGCGGGGCTTGCCGGCAGGCGTCGTCAGCAGCGGGTCGTCCAAGTCGGCTCCGTCATAGCGTCCGCTCGCGGAACGGACCTTGCGCCTCAGGCTGCCGAGGCGGTCCCGTTCTCGTTGGTGGCGAGGCCGGGGGCGGGCGGCAGAGCCGCCGGCGGGCTGCGTCGCGTGAGCTGCATCGCCCGGGCCATGCTCGCGACCTCGCGGTGGATGGAGTGGATCTCCCGCCGCGCGGGACTCTTCTCGGCCGGCGAAAGATTGGCCCGGTCGAGGGCGCGGAGCGCCTTCAGGGTCATGGCTTCCAGCCAGCGGTCGGGCTCCGCCGCGCTCTGGTACTGCTGGACGAGGCGGTTGATCAGCTGGCGTCGCCTGTCCGTCGGGGCTTGTCGATCCTGCCCGCCCATGATCCACCCCTCTTCGCCGCCCCAGCACCAAAGAACACCACGGGAGCGGCCGGGTTGCCAAAACCCGCCGGCACTTATCCACAGAATCAACCGGGCCTGGCTTCGCCAGTGCGCATCGACGCGAGGCCGGTCGGTCCCGGCCGCGACGCCGGCCGCCGGTGGCTATGACGCCGTCAGCCGGAAGAGGATGGCGGTGGCGTCGTCGCTGCGCTTGAAGCGCGGGTGGCTGGCGCCGGTCGGGTCGAGCTCGTTCTCCACCCAGCGCAGCTCGGCGAGCAGGCTGTCGAGGCCCTTCGCCTCGGCGGCAGCGATCAGCCCGCCATCGTCGTAGCGCGCGTAGTTGTCGACGAGGTCGGCGAAGCCGTCGGTGCAGACGATGCCGGTCACCGGCAGGGCGGGATCGAGCCGGACGATGGCGAGATGGTCGGCGGCGTGCGGCTCGAGCCCGAGCGTCCACAAGCCCCCGCCCGGGAGATTGTAGCGCGCCCGGCTTGCACGGAGCGCGGCGAGCGTGTCGCGCTCGCGGATGGTGACGCCCTCGCGGTCGAAGCCGCCGGCATGATCGAGGGCCTTGCGGGCGGAGGACTGCTCGCGCGCGCGGGGCGCCGCCAGCCCGCTCCAGCGGGTGATCTCGCCGTTGGCGTCGCGGAGGATCAGCACGCAGTCGCCGAGGCCGGCGGCCTCGATCCCGTCCGCCGCGACGCGAACCGACAGAAAGCTCGCGACCGGCAGGCGGTAGCGCTCGATCCGGTCGATGTCCGCCGCTTCGGCGAAAGCCGCCGCGGCGCTGCGGTTGAGGTCTCGGACCACCGCCCGCGTCGTCAGTCCCGCGGCGAAGCCGCGGTCGAGCCGCCCGACCGCATGCTCGGCGAGCCACGCGGCATCGCTCCGCGGCGGCCGGACGACCGGATCGCCGAGGCCGGTGGCGCCATCGACGACGAAGACGGCGGTCCGGTTCCAGCCGGCGCGGTCCTCGTTCTCCCGGCCGGGATGTCCGGGGTCGGTGACCGACTGCACGACGTCGAGGGAGATTGGCATCGGGCGGCCTCGCATCGCGGTCGTCCCGCTCCGGTGTCCCGCCGCGAACGGTGGGTCCCGTAGAGGGTCAGTAGACCGGCGTCGGAATGCCCTCCATCCGCGCCTTGAGCTGGAGCGCGACGTAGAGCGAATAGTGGCGGGAGAGATGGAGGTTGCCGCCGTGGAACCACAGCGCCTCGTGGCGGAGCGGCTTCCACATGTTGCGGAGCTCCCCTTCCCACGGGCCGGGGTCGCCGCGGGTGTCCGAGCCGTAGCCCCAGTTGGGGCCGATCTGGTCGGCAACCGCGCGCGAGAGGATCGGCGCCAGCCACTCGTTCATCGGCAGGTAGCCGGTCGCGTAGACGATGAGGTCGGCCGGCAGCTCGCTGCCGTCGGTGAGGACCGCCGAGGTCTCGGTCAGGCGGGCGATCTCGACCCCGCTCCGCACCTTCACCGCGCCGGTGGCGATCAGCTCCGAGCAGCCGACGTCGAGATAGTAGCCGCTGCCGGTGCGGAGCGCCTTCATCAGGAGCCCCGAGCCGTCCGGCCCGTAGTCGGTGCGGAAGCCGGCCGCTTCGAGCCGGGCGATGAGGCCGGCGTCGCGGCGGGCCATCTCGTCGGTGAGGGCCTTCTGGGTCTTCGGCAGCAGGCGGAACGGCACCGAGGCGAAGATCAGGTCGGCCTTGTCGGTGTCGATGCCGCGGGCGACCGCCTCCTCCGAGTAGAGCGAACCGAAGCCGACATCCATCAGCGTTTCGGAACGGACCACCGTGGTCGGCGTCCGCTGGATCATGGTGATCTCGGCAGCGCCATTCTCGTAGAGGTCGGCGCAGATGTCGTGGGCCGAGCTATTGGCGCCGACCACGATGCAGCGCTTGCCGCGGTAGGGCGCGGCGCTGACGTGACGGCTCGAGTGGTACTGCTCGCCGCCGAACACGTCCTGGCCGGGAATGTCGATGAGGCGCGGCGGGCCGTAGGAGCCGGTGGCAAAGACAAGGTGCTTGGGCCGCAGCGTGATCATGTCGCCGTCGCGGCGGACGACAACCGCCCATTCCCCGGCGTTGGCGTCGTATTCGGCCTTCACGCACTCGGTGGAGCCCCAATAGTTCAGCTCCATCACCTTGGCGTACATCTCCAGCCAGTCGCCCATCTTGTCCTTGGGCGTGAACACCGGCCAGTGCGCGGGGAATGGAATGTAGGGCAGGTGGTCGTACCAGACCGGGTCGTGGAGGACGAGGGTGCGGTAGCGGTTGCGCCAGGAGTCGCCCGCCCGGGGGTTCTTCTCGACGATGATCGCCGGCACGCCGAGCTGCTTCAGCCGCGCGCCGAGCGCGATGCCGCCCTGGCCGCCGCCGACGATGACGACATAGGGCTGGCGGCTGTGGCCAAGGCTGGCCTCCTCTTCGTCGCGGGCGTCGCGCCAGGTGGTGCGGCCAGGGATCGCCCCGTGCTCGATGCCCCGCTCGCGGCTCCGGCCGTGCTTCTCCTCGTGGCCCTTGAGTTCGGTGATCGCGGTGAGGATGGTGAAGCCCTTGCCGTCGCGGAGGCGAAGGTGGCCGATGCCGCGGGCGACCGCCGTCTCGAACGTGAACCAGGCCTCGATCAGGCCATTGGCCGTCGTGGCCTCGCCGCTGACGGTGAACGTCGCCGGCCGGACGGCGGGCACCGTCGCCGCGAGCATTGCGGCGATCCCGTCCCGCCCCTCGACCGTCCGGATGTTCCAGGTGAGGCTGACCAGGTCACGCCAGTAGCACTCCGTGCCGAACAGCGCCGTCGCCGCCGCAATGTCATGAGCCTCAAGCGCATCGCCAAGGGCGGTAAGCCACGCTGCCGCGGTCACCGTCGAACTGGCCGTGGTCATCTCGCCTGCCCCATCGTGTCTCCCGGGTTGTCCCGGACGTGGCACGAGCGTCGTCGAGGCGGCGGGAAATGGCAATGCGACCGTCGGTCCGGCCCTCAGGGCTCACCCGCACAGCCCATTGGCGTCGGCGGCGATGGTGGCCTCGAACAGGTCGCGACCGACCGAGGTCGCGGCCATCAGCTCATTGCAGGCCTCGACATTGAAACACGGCACGCCCGCACCCCGGCAGCGCCCCACCCGGTCGTCACGATTCTGCTTCAATTTCATCTTGTACATTTTATTCGTGTATATCTTGCATAACGACGCGAAATGCGTCATATTCGCATCAATCACGTTGTTCGTGATTATCTTGAATAAGGAGAATATCATGTCCAAACTGGTAACCAACCCCGCTCAGTTGGAAGATAATGCCCTCCGATTTCCCGACGAACTCGACGGCTCACCGGCGCTTCAGGATCGCCTTCCCTTCGCCCGCGCTTGGTACGCCTTCCGCACCGAGGAAGGTGGCTGGCGATACGTCCCATCCAAATTCGGGGGCTATCAGGGCATGACGGCGTCCGAGTACCTCGACGACGACGAGTTCCGCGATGGCCGCCGCACGGAGAAACAACTCCAACAGTGGTTTGAGCCGGTGCTCGAAGGTACCCCGCTCTATGACGAGGTGTACGACGGCCTCGTCGCCTTCTTGAACACGTACGGCAAGGCTCCGAGCGCCAAGACCCGCATCAATGTCCCGAAGGACCCATTCGCTGACCCAATATTCGACCCCGTTCGGGTTACCTTGGAATCGGCCGTCGTGGACTTGATGCTGATGGTCGCCAAGAAACTGCCGCGAGACGAACTGGCACGGCTTCGCGCCTCACTTTAAATCGGCAGGCCAGCCTTGGGGCTCATGCCCGGGCTGGCCGATCCTTTTGCCTGGTTGAAACAGAATTACCAATTCTGTTTCAACCTCTACCGGGTCTCTTGGCTCGTAGCGCTTGGCTCGATTGCTTCCGCCGCGCGGCGTTTCGGGGAGCCGCCTTCAGACCGCCACGACCTTTCCGGTCTCGAAGGATTCGCGCACCGCGTCGGCCGTCCGCACCCCGAGCCGGGCCTGCTCGGGCGTGCCGAGGGTCGGTGCCCGGCCCGAACGGACGCAATCGACGAAATAGGCGATCTGGTTCTCGTAGGCATCGCCCGGCTTCGGCTCCATCGGATAGGACTTGCCGTTCTCCCAGGCGAGCAATGAACTGCCGCCGCCCATCTCGACGCTGACGCCGCCGGCGCGGAACAGGAACTCCACCACCCCGCCCTCGCACAGCACCTTGAGGCCGCAGGTGAAGGGGTAGCCCTGCGGCATGAACTCGCTGCCCTCGACGACGCCGTTGGCGCTGCCGTAGTCGATCAGCGCGTGGATGTCGTTCCAGAGCCCCGGCCGCGCCTCGCGGCCGCGGCCATAGGCGGTCTTCGGCGTCCCCAGCACCCAGTTGAGCACGTCGAAATCGTGGACGCTGAGGTCGAGCACCGCGCCGCCGCTCATCGCCGGATCGAGGAACCAGTCGGCCCAGGCCGGCACCTGCGACAGCCGGCTGGCCATCGCCGAGATCGGCTTGCCGATCCTGCCGCTGTGGACGAACTCGACCAGCGAGACGTAGTCCCCCCAGAAGCGGAGGACATGCGCGACCATGAGGGTCCTTCCGGTCGCCCTGGCGGCGGCGATCATGTCGTCGCAGCCCTCGGCGGTGAGCGCGAACGGCTTCTCTAAGAGCACGTGCTTGCCGGCCTCCAGCGCCGCGATCGTCGCCGCGGCGTGGAGCGGCGTCGGCAGCGTGTTGCTGATCGCCTCGATCGCGGGGTCTTCGATGATGGCGCGGTCGTCGGTCACCGCCCGCCCGCCGACCTCGGCGGCGAGCTTCTCCGCCTTGTCCATGCCTTGCGAGGACACCGCCACGATCTCGACGCCGGGCAGCTTGGCGTAGGCCCGGGCATGGGTCTGCCCCATGAAGCCCGAGCCGAGAATTCCGATCTTCATCGATTGACGCTCCGGAAGGTCACGACAGGCCGAGCGCGACGAGGGCGTCGCGCGATGCCTTCATGGCGCGGTTGACCTCGGCGAGCGGCGGCCACGGCTCGCCTGTGAACTCGATCTCGACGCTGAGCGGTCCGGTGTAGCCGCCGCGTTCGAGGATGCCGAGCACCTCCTTGAAGTCGACATGCCCTTCGCCGATCGCCGGGAAGTCCCAGATCCGGCCCTCGCCGCGCTTGTCCTTGAGATGGGCGTGGACGAGCTTGGGCAGGGCCGCGCGAAGGTCGTCGACGGCACGCACGCCGCCGTAGAACTCGACATTGGCGGTATCGTAGTTGATCAGCACGTTGGGCCGGCCGATCCGCTCCAGCACCGGGATCGACGCCTCGCCCGACTTGGTGATCTCGCCGTGGATCTCGATGCCGAGCCGGATGTCGCGGGCGGCGGCGGAGTCGGCGAGCTCATGGATGTTGCCCATGAACGCCTCCTCGTCCTCGCTCTCGCTGTAGTGG
This sequence comes from Bauldia sp., assembly GCA_020442065.1. GTDB lineage: Bacteria > Pseudomonadota > Alphaproteobacteria > Rhizobiales > Kaistiaceae > Bauldia. The sequence continues at coordinate 23,897 of JAGRKZ010000163.1, read as the reverse complement.
CCGCCGATGGCGGTGTTCATGATGCCGATGCCCATCCGCTCGCAAAGGTCGAGCGCCAGCAGGCCGTCTTCGAGGCCCGCCTTGGTGGTCAGGTCCGAGTGACCGCTGAGGCTGAGGCTCACCAGCCCGAGCGTGTTCATCATGCGCTGGATCTTGCCGAGCGTCTTGGCGTCGGCATCGAGCGGCACGTGCTCGGTCCAACCGCGCACCGCGGAGAGCTCGACATAGCGATAGCCCGCCGCGGCGATCCCTTCGAGCGCCTCTTCCACGCTGTAGGTGTGGTAGCTGTTGGTGTGGCCGCCGAGCCGGTTCTTCAGCGTCATCTGGTTCAGTGCTCCCCGCTTGGTTCTGTGTTCGGATGCCGCGCCTGCGCCCCGGCCGCCTACTCAACCACATCGGCACGCGGCGGGAAACGGCCTCGGTCGATGCCGCGCCGGCGACGATGGAAAAGACGAAGCCTCCGGCGCGGGCCGGAGGCTTCGAGGGTGTCGGTCGACCGCGTCTTCGAGTCTCGGGCGCCTCGGCGCCCGGGCGGTCTTGCCGCGATCAGAGGCCGTTGGCGCGCAGCTTCCCGTCGAGGAACTTCTTGGCGCGCGGCACGTCGCTCTCCTCAAGATGCTCGATGATCACCTCGATGTTCGGGTGCTTCTCGCTGAGGCGCTTGAGATAGAGGTCGTAGTTGAGGGAGCCGAGGCCCGGCGCCGGCAACTCGATCTCGCCGACGCCGCGGAAGGTGTGGCTCTCGAGCGCGTCGTCATCGCCGATGTCGGCGTGCTTCTCGCTCTTGTCGTCGCCGGAGCGCTTCACGTCCTTGGCGTGGGCGATCTTGATCTTGTCGGTGAGCGTGTCGAAGACCTGGTTCAGGATCTTGTCCATGTCGTCGATGTTGTGGGTCTCGAAGTAGTTGGTCGGATCCATCAGCAGGCCAAGGCCGGGATGGTCGACCTGGGCGAACATCTTCACCGTCTCCTCCACCGAGCCGACGACGTTGTTGACGTATGTCTCGAGCAGGAACACCGAGCCGTGGTCATAGGCGGTCTGGGCGAGGTCGGCGATGACCTTGCGGCATTCCTCGAAGCCCTCCTCGGTCTTGTTTTTGGGGTGGGCCACCCAGTCCGACTCGGTGTTGTAGGTGCCGGTCTCCGAGATCACGTAGCGCGAACCGAAATTGCGGGCGTTGCGGATGATCTCCTTGAGATAACCGACCCGCTTCTCGCGCTCCGCCTTGTCGGGATGAATGATGTTGGTGTAGCCCGACACGCAGCAGATCGGCAGGTCGTGGTCGCGGAAGGTGTCGCGGACCTGTCTCGCCTTGTCCTTGGTGATCTGGCCGGCCGACAGGTCGACATCCTTGAAGTGCAGGTCGAGCTGCACGGTGTTGAAGCCGAGGCCCTTGATCTTCTTGGCGGTCTCTTCGAGGCCGTAGGGAAAGTAGCCGGTGAATATGCCGACCTGCATCATGGACTGGTTCCTCCCGAACTGGTTTCAGATCTTGATTTCGGACAGTTTGACGACGCGGCCCTCGGCCATCGAGCGGTAGCCCGCCTCGATCAGGGCGACGGTCAAGACGTTGTCGGCGACGGTCAGCGCCGGCTCGGCGCCGGTGGCGACCGCATGCTGAAGCTGCTCCATCACGCCCTTGAAGGCATGGGGGAACCACATGGTGTCCCACTCCGGCGTCACCCATTTGCCGCCGGTGGTCTTCTTCGAGGCGTAGGAGAGCGTCGACTTGGCGCCGGTCGGCCAGCCGATCGTGCCCTTGGCGACGCCGTCGAGTCCCTCCACCCGCCACGAGATGTAGACGTCGGACTCGTAGCCCTCCTCGCGCGGGCCGGACCAGACGTCCTCCAGCGACAGCGCCAGCAGGCCGTCGCGGAAGCGGAGCGTCGAGACGGTGATGCCGTCGCCGTGCGGAAAGGTGGTGCGCGGGTCGGACCGGGTGGTGGTGAAGATCTCGCTCGGATCGCCGAACAGGTAGCGCAGGACGTCGAGGTGGTGGACGCTCATGTTGGCGAGCGTCAGCCGGTCGTAGTCCTCGAGGAAGGTCTGCCAGTGCGGGATGGCGTGCATGCTGATCTCGGCGAAGACCGGCGCGCCGAGCTCGCCCTTGTCGAGGATCTGCTTGAGGACGCGCATCGACTGGTCGTAGCGCATGTTCTGGTTGACCGAGAGGATCTTGCCGGCCGCCTTCGCCGCTTCGCGGAGGTCGATCGCCTCGGCGAGGGTCAGCGACAGCGGCTTCTGCGCCAGCACCGCCTTGATGTGCGGCTGCTTGAGGGCGTGCTTGACGAGGTCGGGCTGCTGGTCGGGCGGGAAGGCGAGGTCGACGATCTCGACCTCGGGATCCTCGATGAGGTCCTTCGGCGTGGCGTGGACGCGCGGGATGCCCCATCGCTCCGCGACCTTGGCGGCGCGGTCCTTCGTCCGCGACGCGATCGCGACCACCGGGAATCCGGCATCCTTGTAGGCGGCGAGATGGCACTCGGCCATGATCATGCCGGCGCCGATGCAGCCGATCCGGAGGTCCTTGCTGCGGATCGGCGGATCCGGAGTGAAGCCCTTCGCGTCCGCCATGACGTCCTCTCCCCATATCCCGTGGCGCCTGCCCCTGGCAGGGCACGGCGTTCGTCATTGCGTGAGGAGCACGACACGCGGGGCGCGGACCGGCTTGCCGGCCCTGCCGTCGCACGTCAGTTCGTTTCCTCCCGTCGGGCCTTGCGCCCGTTGTTGAAATCAGATGATCAATATTCCTTCACCCTGTCAACGCGGGCATCATTTTCCCTCATGCTGGCCATTGTGTCTGGAAACCCGCAGAACGCGGCACATATATAAGATATATCAATAGCTTAAAGTCATAACGCCGGGGGCGTGCCGCGTGCCATACCAAATCTGTCAGGGTAGACGGCGGGATCAAAAACTGATGGAAATTGATGTAATGTCGCGGGCGAGAAGACGACGGGGAGGAGGCGATGGGGATGAACGAGCGGCAGGACAGTCCGGTGCCGGGACGCGCCACCATCGCCGAAATCGCGCGGGTGGCCGGGGTCAGCACCGCCACCGTCGACAGGACCCTCAACAACCGCCCCGGGGTCAAGGCGCGGACGCGCGACCAGGTGCTCGATGCCGCCGTCCGCCTCGGCTATCTGCCCGACCATCGCTTCGCTGCGCCGGCCGCAGCGCGAGCCGTCACCATCGACTTCGTGCTGCCGGGCGGCACCAACACCTTCCTCAAGCTGCTCAAGGATCATCTCGAATCCCAGGGTGCGGCGCGGCGTGGCGAGGCCGAGGTCCGCGTCCACCTCATCGAGGGGTTCAACCCCGAGGCGCTCGCCGCCAAGCTGCTGGCGCTGTCGAGCGGCGGCGCCGATGCCATCGGCGTCCTGCCCATCGAGCATCCGGCCGTGCGCGAGGCGATTCGCGAGGTGGTGGCGGGCGGCGTTCCCGTCCTCACCATCGTCACCGACATCTCCAACGTGCCGCGGCTCGGCTATGTCGGGATCGACAACCGCGCCGCCGGCCGCCTCGCCGGATACCTGCTCGGCCGCCTCATGCGTTCCCGCGGCCACGAGGTCGCGCTGTTCGCCGGCAGTCTCAGCTATCGCGGTCACGAGGAGCGCGAGATGGGCTTCCGCCACATCCTCGCCGAGGAGTTTCCCCAGCTGAAGGTGCTGGAACTCCGCGAGGTGCGCGACGATGCCGAGCGCGCCTATGGCGAGGCGAAGGCGCTGCTTGCCGCCTATCCCCGCCTCGCCGGCCTCTACAATATCGGCGCCGGCAATCGCGGCATCGCCCGGGCGCTGGAGGAATCGGGTCGGGCCGGCGAGGTGACCTTCATCTGCCACGAACTGACCGAGCATACCCGCCGCCTGCTGGTCTCGGGCACGCTCGACGCGGCGATCGACCAGAACCCGCGGGTCGAGGCGCGCGATGCGGTCGACTGGCTCGTCCATGCCGCCCAGCGCCGGCCGGCGCCGCAACTGCCGCCGATCCGCATCCAGGCGATCTTCAAGGAGAACATCCCGCAGGTGTGAGTGTCCGGCGGATGCGCCCGGACCGATCTTCCATACGCCTGGCGCCAGTCAGGCGGTCCGCCTCGTTCGGGCTCGCCCCCGTCTCGCCGCCGTCGACGGTTGGTAGCGTCTTGCAAACGCAGGAGATTTCCATTTGACTGAACACCAGCGTGCAAGAGCTTGCGCCGCTGCGACGGGCGGGAATTGGGGGGCGCCGAAGTCGGGCTCCCCTCCGGTGCAGATCCCCCCTGGTCATTCCGATGCACCCCCGGGGATGGGATGACCGAGCCATTCGAACCATCGAGCCTTGGCGAGCGCGCTGCACGCAATCTCGCGGACATCACCAAGACAACGGCCCAGATGGGTTCGCTCAGCCCGCGCTGGCTGTTGCGCATGCTGCCCTGGGCGGATGTCGAGGCGGGGCTCTACCGTCTCAACCGCGTGCGCGTCGTCGGCGCCGAATTCGAGCGCGTGGAGACGCGCATCGACGGCGAAGTCGCCGCGCTGCAGCCGAACCGGCTGAGGGCCATACCGCTCTTCCGCGATCTCGATGACGCCATGGCCGAGCGACTGGCGGCGCGTTTCCGGAGCGAACAGATCCCCGCCGGGACCGAAATCCTCCGGGAGGGCGAGCCCGGGCGCGAGATGTACATCCTCAGTGCCGGCAAGGCGGAGGTTTACCGCTCGGTCGACGGCAAGCGCCGCTCGGTGCTGACGGTGCTGCAGCCGGGGGACTATTTCGGCGAGGTGGCGCTGCTGCGCGACGAAAATCGCAATGCCAGCGTCCGGGCGCTCACGCGCGTGCTCGCCCTGAAGCTCGACAAGGCCGATCTCCAGGCGCTGCTCGACGAGCTGCCGGGCATGCGCGAGATGGTGGAGGCGTCGGCCGGTGCCCGCACCGGCAGGGAGGAAGTAGAGGTCAAGCTGACGACCAACACGGGCGGCGGCGAGCCGCGGATCTCATCGACCTTTGTCGACTACGAGGAGTTCCCCGACGAGATCGCGCTGTCCTCGATCACCACGACGCTGCGCGTCCACACCCGGGTGATGGACCTCTACAAGCAGCCCTACGACCAGCTCCGCGAGCAGGCCCGCCTCGTCATCGAGTCGATGAAGGAGCGACAGGAGTGGGAGCTGATCAACAATCCCGACTTTGGCCTCTTGCGAAACGCCGCGCCGTCGATGCGGCTGCCGACCCGGACCGGACCGCCCACGCCGGACGATCTCGACGAGCTGCTGAGCCGGGTGTGGAAGGAGCCGTCGTTCTTCCTCGCCCATCCGAGCGCGATTGCCGCCTTCGGGCGGGAGTGCACGCGCCGCGGCGTGCCGCCGCCGACCACGACCTACTACGGCTCCCAGTTCATCACCTGGCGCGGCGTGCCGCTGATCCCGAGCGACAAGATGCCGATCGACCGGTCCGGCATAGGGCCACGGACCCGCATCGCGCTCATGCGGGTCGGCGAGGACCGCCGCGGCGTGACCGGCCTGCACCAGTCGAACATCGGCGACGAGCGGCTGCCGAGCTTCGCGCTGAGGTTCAACGGGGTCGACGAGTTCGGCGTCGCCAACTACCTCGTCAGCGTCTATTTCTCTCTCGCCGTCCTTTCCGACGACGCGCTCGGCACGCTCGACGACGTAGAGCTTGGCAACTACCACAGCTATGAGTGACGACGGTGCCCTCGACCGGGCCGTTGCGGACGCCCTCGCAGCGGCGCTGCAGGATGCGGGGGCCTCGGGGCGCGGGAGCGGGTCCGCTCCGGCCGATGCCGGCCTGACGCCCGGCGTTCCGCCCGATCCCGTCAGCCTGGTCGCAGAAACCGCAAGGACACCGCCGGGCACGATGGCGCCGCGACGCCGTGGTGGCGGCGCGTCGCCCGCCCGGAACGCGGCGGGACCCTATGCTCCGGACGTCGGCGCGGTGAACACGATGGGACGCACCGTTATGCGCCGCGATCCGGTCGCCGGACAGGATCCGCTGCCGCTCGGCCGCGATTCCGTGACCATGACGACGGCATCGCTTTCCACCCATCAGGATCCGGGACAGCACGTACCCGAACTCATCGGGTTCAGGATCTCCGACGCTTTCCCCGTGCACGACCAGCTCGATAGCAGCCGGGCCGCAGCCCAGTCCCCCTCGTGGGCGGGGCGCTATGCCGGCGACGCTCCGGCCGTTGCGGCCTGGCCTTCGGCGCCGCCGGTCGATCGCCACCGGCATGGCGTCCGGCAGATCGCAGGCGCGACGTCGGACCTGGACGCGGCCCGCCAGCCTCGCGATCCGCCAGCACCGCCCTGGATGACGGCAATCGGGTCCGATCGCGCGGCCTTCGCCCCCGAAGGGACGCTGCGGGACGGCGGCGAGGTTCCGTCGTGGCTGCAATCGCCGAGCCATGCGGGCGTGATGGGACGCCAAGCGGCATCGCCGCGCGCGGCGGGGGTTGGATCGACGGCCGATTTTCCGGCCCTCCAGCAGAAGGTGAACGGCCAGCGTCTGGTCTGGCTCGACAACGGCGCGACCACGCAGAAGCCGCGCGCGGTGATCGACGCGGTCTCGCGGTTCTACGAGCGCGACTACTCCAACGTTCATCGCGGCGCGCACACGCTCGCCGCCCGGGCCACTGACGCCTATGAGGCGGCGCGCGCCAGGACCGCGCGCTATCTCGGCGCCGGCAGCCCTGGCGAGATCGTGTTCGTGCGCGGCACGACGGAAGCGATCAACCTCGTCGCCCAGGCCTGGGGCCGGGCGAATGTCGGCGCTGGCGACGAGATTCTGGTCACTCACCTGGAGCACCACGCCAACATCGTGCCTTGGCAGATGCTCGTTGCGGAACGCGGCGCGCGGCTTCGCGTGATCCCCGTGGACGACGACGGCAATGTCCAGATGGAGGCCTACCGGGCCATGCTGTCGTCGCGCGTGCGGATGGTGGCGCTCACTCAGGTCGCCAACACCACCGGCACGGTCGTGCCGGTCTGTCCGATGACGGAGCTGGCGCGGGCCCACGGCGCGCTCGTCCTGGTGGACGGCGCCCAGTCGGTGGCGCACCAGCCGGTTGACATGAAGCTGCTCGGCGTCGATTTCTTCGTGTTCTCGGGCCACAAGGTCTACGGCCCCACCGGCATCGGTGCATTGTGGGCGCGCCGCGAGCTGCTCGACGCCATGCCGCCATGGCAGGGCGGCGGCAGCATGATCCGCGACGTGACCTTCGAGCGGACGGTCTACGCCGATCCGCCCGCCAAGTTCGAGGCGGGCACGCCCAGCCTTGCCGACGCGGTCGGCCTCGGCGCGGCGCTTGACTATGTCGAGAGCGTCGGGCGCCCGGCGATCGCGGCGTGGGAGCACGATCTGCTCGAGCACATGGTCGCGTCGCTGTCGGCTGTGCCCGGCCTCCGCATCGTCGGCAACCCGGTGCTGCGCGCCGGGTCGGTGATCTTCGTGGTCGACCGGCATGCGCCGCAGGAGGTCGCCAGGCATCTCGACCGCCACGGCATCGCCGTCCGCGCGGGGCACCACTGCGCCCAGCCGATCCTGCGGCGTCTCGGGCTGGAGGCGGCCGTGCGTGCGAGCGTCGGGCTCTATAACAGCCGGGACGACATCGACCGGCTCGCCGACGCCTTGCGGGCGCTGCCGCGGACCGGCGGCGGTTGAGACCAGCTGGGGCCGCCTTGGGCCGGTGACGACCAATGGGGCAGGCCGGGCGCTTGCAAAGCCGGTTCGGACGCACTAGCGACTCTGGCGTCCTCGTACCGGCCGGTGCCACCCATGAATATCGCCAGTGACGCTGCGAGCGTCCGGACCGCCGGACGCGGAGCCGTCTCGTGGTATGCCTATCTGCTGATCGGCTACTTCTCCTACATCCTCAGCATCCAGGGCAACATTCTGCCGTTTCTGCGGGATGAGCTGGGCTTGAGCTACCGGGAGGTGAGCCTCCACATCAGCGCCATCGCCGCGGGGATGATGCTCGTGGGGCTCTTCGGGGTCAGGGCCATCCGGGCGCTCGGACGCCGGCAGACCCTCGCGGTGGCCTGCGCGGGATCGGCGGCGGCCGCCGTGATGCTGGCGCTTGCGCCGGCGGCGGTCGTCAGCATCGGTGCGTGCCTCGTCTTCGGTCTTATCGGCTCCTTCATTCCTGTCATCGGCTGGGCGCTTCTGTCCCAGGTGCAGGGCGCGCGTCGCGCCATCGCCTTTGCCGAGGCCAACGCCACCGCCTGCCTGTTCTCCATGGCGGCGCCGTTGATCACCGGCGGGTGCATCTGGCTGGGCCTCGGCTGGCGCACGGCGGTCCTCGTCGGCGCGGCCGCTGGCGTCGCCGTCCTGATCGCCTTCCGCCGCACCCCGGTCCCTGACGACGAGAACCGGCGCTCACCCGTCGCGCAGCGCCTGCCGGCGGCGTTCTGGTATTACTTTGCGCTGATCGGTCTCGGCGTCGCGGTGGAGTTCTCGGCCCTCCTCTGGGCACCGTCCTATCTCGAGCAGGTTGTCGGCGTCGCCCCGGCGGCTGCTTCGATCGGGTCGACGGCGTTCTTTGCCGGCATGCTGATCGGTCGGGTGGGCGGAGCGGGCCTGTTGCGGGTGGCTTCGGCGCGGAGCCTGTTCTTCGCCGCAAGCGCGACGGTCCTCGCCGGATTCTTGGCCTATCGCCTGGGCGGCGATGTGAGCGTCGCGGTGATCGGCCTCTTTGTCGTGGGTCTCGGCACGGCGCTCCTCTTCCCCCTGGCGCTGTCCTTCGCCATCGAGGCGGCCGGTCCCGCCGCCGAGCTTGGCTCGTCGCGGGCGATGGTTGCGACCGGCCTCGCCATCATGCTCGCACCGCCGCTCCTGGGCGCCATTGCCGACTTCGTCGGCCTCGCGCAGGCGCTGCTGATGATGCCGGTCTTCATGGGTCTTGGGCTGATCGCATTCTTCCTGGGCGAAGCGCGCCGGCGGGCCGCCGCATAGCGAGGCGCATCCGGGGACGGGATGGCGACGCGCCCGCCGGACGAGCGCGGAGGCCCGCGTTCCGGTCCGGCCCTGAGCGGTCGGGTCAGGCCAGCGGCCTGGCGTACCGCCGCATCGCCTCCTCGGTCGGCGTCGTGCTCGCGCCCGGTCGCTCGGGCCGGAGATAGGCGCCGTGCTTCACCGCGATCGGCTCCTCGAAGGCGTCCATGATCCACGGGATGTATTCGAGCATCGTCGTCGCCGGGTGCCAGAAGGCGAGGTGGACGTGGACCTGCCCCATGTCGCCGACATGCGGCACCACCGGCAGGCGCTTCGCGTGCGCCGCCTCGGCGACGGTGATGTATTCCGAGATGCCGCCGAGCCGGGTGACGTCCGGCTGCACGTAGTGGACCGCGCCCGCCTCCATGAAGGCGTTGAAGGCATCGGCGGTGTAGAGCTGCTCGCCGAGGGCGACGGGGATCGTCGTCGCCCGGGCGAGGGTGGCGTGGCCGGCGATGTCGTCGTACCACAGCGGCTCCTCGAACCAGAACAGGTCGAGCGGCTCGGCGCGGCGGCAGAAGCGGAGGCAGGTCGGCAGGTCCCACTTGCCGTTGCCGTCGACGGCGATGGTGACGTCATCGCCCACCGCGGTGCGCACGGCCGCGATCCGGGCGAGGTCGGTGCCGATGTCGGGCGAGCCGACCTTGAGCTTGAGGCGGCGGTAGCCGTCGACCTCGATCGCCGCGCGGCTGCCGGCGACCAGCTGGTCGGTGGGGATCGACAGCCAGCCGATGTCGGTGTTGTAGGCTTCGAGCCGGGGCGAGGTGGCGCCGCCGAGATGGGCCCAGAGCGGCAGTCCGGCATGCTTGGCGCGGAGATCCCAGAGGGCGACGTCGACCGCGGCGAGGGCGAGCTGGGTGATGCCGGCCCGGCCCACCCACTGGATCGCGGGAAAGCGCGCCAGCTTCGTCCACAGCCGGGTGGTGTCGAGCGCGTCCTCGCCGACCAGCAGCTCGGCGTAGCAGGCGCTGATGCAGGACGTGATCAGCCGGTCCGAGGCAAGATGGGCATGGGTGCCGGTGAAGCCGTACCCGGCCGTCCCGTCCTCGGCGACGATCCGCACCCCGACCACGCCCCAGTGGCTGATGGTGTGGCTCGAATCCGAAATCGAGTCCCGGTTCACCGGCACATGCAGGATGAACGGCTCCACCGCAGCGATTCTCATCGGGCTTTCCTTTGTCTTGCGCTGGTCCGGCTGTCCGGCGGCGCGGTCGCGGTCCCGTCGGGTACGAGATCGGCGAACTTGGTGCGGGCGAGGTCGGCGGCGGCGACGTCGATCAGCCGGTCCATCGCCGCGGCCGCCCCCGCCTGGTCGCGCATCCGGATGCGTTCGAGCACGTCCCGGTGGGCCGAGAGCGCTTCCGAATCCGGCGCCATCATCCGGTTGGTCACGGTGAAGACGGCCCGGAGCGCAGCCTCGACGGTATCGATCAGGCGGGTGAGGATGAGGTTGTGGCTGGCGTCGATGACCGCGCGATGAAAGGCGATGTCGCCCTCGCGGCAGGCGTCGAGGTCGTCCGGGATCGCCGCCGCGATGCGGAGATACGCCGCTTCGATCGTGGCGAGATCGGCTGCGCTCGCGCGGGCCGCGGCCATGCCTGCCGCCGCCGGCTCGATCACGCGGCGGGTCTCGATCAGGCTCCGCATCAGGTCGCGGTCGCCGGTGAGGTCGGGGTGCCAGGCGAGCACGGCCGGATCGAGCAGGTTCCAGGCCGAGCGCGGCCTGACGCGGACGCCGGTGCGCGGCCGCGCCTCGATCAGACCCTTGGCCGAGAGCACCTTCATCGCCTCGCGGAGCGATGTCCGGCTGACGCCGAAGGCGTCGGCGAGGTCGCCTTCCCGGGGCAGGCCTTCGCCCGGCGCATAGCGCCCGCCCATCACCATCGCGGCGAGCTTCCGCACGACCGCGCCATGCACCTTGCCGCCGTCGGCATAGGCGCGCCCGGCGGCTTCGTGGCGGCGGCTTCCCGCCTCACCAGTCGACGATCGTGCCGTCATCGAGCACCGCGTTGGTGGCGTGGAGGACTTCCTGCTTGAACGGGTGGCGGGCGGCGACCGCCTCGTCGACCTCGACCCCGAGGCCCGGCGCCTCCGGCACCTGCCAGTGCCCGTCGATCATGCGGATCGGGCCCTTCACCACCTCGAAGTACCAGGGTACGGCGCCCACCATCTCCTCCTGGATCATGTGGTTCGGCGTCGAGACCGCAAAGTGCAGCGCCGCGACTCCGGCGATCGGCCCGAGCGGGTTGTGCGGGGCGACGCCGATCGAGACCGCCTCCGCCATCGCCGCGATCTTCTTGGCCTCGAGCAGCCCGCCGCAATGGCAGATGTCGGGCTGGACGATGTCGATCGCCCGGGTCCGGAACAGCTCGTCGAATTCCGCCCGGTCGATCAGTCGCTCGCCGGTGGCGATCGGAACGTGGGTCTTGGCCGCCACCGCCGCGAGGCCCGCCGTGTCGCCCGGCGGCAGCACCTCCTCGACGAACATCGGCCGGCCGGGCGCGAGCGCGTCGATATAGGCGAGCGCCGCCGCCGCCGAGCCGGGCCGGCCGTGGAAGTCGACCATGATCTCGATCCCGGGACCGACCGCATCGCGGAGCGCATCCATCATCCGCCCGACCTTGAGCACCTCGGCGACCGGGGCGTGGTGGTGGGTGTAGGGCACGAACACCGCCTTGAACGCGGTGTAGCCGCGCTCGACGATGCGCCGTGCATGCTCGACCAGCGGCGCCGTGTCGAGCGTCTCGTAGACGGCGCGCATGTCGCCGAAGCCGAGGTGGGTATAGACCCGCACCTTGTCGCGGACCTTGCCGCCGAGCAGCCGCCACACCGGCACTCCCAGCGACTTGCCGAAGATGTCCCAGAGCGCGATCTCGATGCCGGAGATCGCGCTCATGCCGATCACCCCGAGGCGCCAGAACGAGTGCTTCTTCATCGCCCGCACCGCCTGCTCGATGTCGCGCGGGTCGCGGCCGATAAGGAGCGGCGCCAGGTCCTCGATCGCCCCCACCACGCCGCGGGTCTTCCACTCGAGCGTGGCTTCGCCCCAGCCGTAGAGGCCGTCGACGTCGGTCTCGACGCGGACGAAGACCCAGTTGCGCATTTCGGCATTGACCACGACGGTACGGATGGCGGTGATCTTCACGGTGTGTCCCTGGCGGCACGGGCCTCTCGCCGGCGGATACGCCACCGGCCTGTTCAATCATAGTATAAGAGGCTATCAATTATACGATCAATGAGACGATAGACGGGGAGGACGACGGTGATGAACGTGATCTGCGTCGTCGATGCCAGGAACCGTCTCGGCGAGGTGCCGGTGTGGGACGTCGCCGAGCAGGCGCTCTACTGGGTCGACATCGAGGGCCGGCTCCTACAGCGCCTGGTGCCGTCGACCGGCAAGGTCGACCGCTGGGAGATGCCCGAGCGCATCGCCAGCTTCGCGCTTCGCGAGAAGGGCGGGCTGATCGTCGCCTTCGCCTCCGGCATCGCCTTCTACGATCTCGACTCCGGAGCGATCGAGTGGATCGCCCGGCCCGATCCGGTGCCGACCAACCGCTTCAACGAAGGCAAGTGCGACCGCCAGGGCCGGTTCTGGGCGGGCACAATGGACGATCGCCTCAAGGAACATTCCGCCGCCCTGTTCCGCATCGATCCCGACCTCACCGTCACCCGCGTCCTCGACGGCATCGGCATCTCCAACACCATGGTCTGGAGCCTCGACGACCGGTATTTCTACTTCGCCGATACCCTCGACGGCGCCATCGATCGCTTCGAATACGACCCTGCCAGCGGGACGATCGCCAATCGCCGCCGGATCGTCGATCTCAAGGGCACCGGCATCGGTCCGGACGGCTCGACCATCGACAGCGAGGGCTTCATCTGGAACGCCCAGTGGGATGGATGGCGCCTGGCCCGCTATGCCCCGGACGGCCGTCTCGACCGCATCGTCGAGCTGCCGGTCCAGAAGCCGACCAGCTGCATGTTCGGCGGCCCGGACCTTCGCACCCTCTACGTCACCTCGGCGATCTGGGACCTGACCCCCGAGCAGCTCCTCGACCAGCCCCAGGCCGGTGGCCTGTTTGCGGTCGATGTCGGCATCGGCGGGGTCCCGGAAGCGCGCTTCGCCGGGTGATGCTGATCGAAAATGATGGCGAATGGCGGGATTGGCGTCACCACTGAGCAGAAACCATCATTGCGGGCATGCAAAGCGGGTTGGCTTTCATATTGCCCGTGGTAGTGTCGGATCAATTCAAGGCTCGAGCGGTCTGTCCACGGGAAGGCCGTAACTGAGTGACCAGGGAGGAACGTATGTCACTGAATAAGCTGTTGCTTGCGGCCGGCGTTACCGTCGGCCTGATGACCGGGTCCGCGCTCGCCGCCGGCCCGGAGGTTGTGGCGGGCCCGGGCGCAGACCCGCAGTGCTTCGTGCCGTGGTCCGAGGACACCCAGTACTTCCAGTGGCCGGCCAAGGAAGGCCCCTACCGGATCGCGGTGGTCAACGGCTTCGTCGGCAACGTCTGGCGCATTCAGATGATCCAGACCGCCAAGGCCTACGCCGCGGTTCCCGACATCGCCAAGGACATCAAGGAGTTCAAGATCGTGTCGGTCGGCACCGACATGGCGGCCCAGCTCGGCGCGGTCGAGGACTTCATCAACCAGGGCTTCGATGCGGTGCTCATCAATCCCAACACCCCCAAGGGCTGGGATCGCGTCATCCGCCTCGCCAACCAGAAGGGCGCCATTCTCATCGCCTTCGACAACCAGGTCGAGACGAAGGACATGGCCGGCGTCGCCCAGGACCAGATCATCATGGGCGTCCAGGGCGGCCAGTGGCTCGTCGACCACATCGGCAAGAAGGGCAAGCTGCTCGAGATTCGCGGCGTGCCGGGCTTCTCCGCCGACCAGGAGCGTCATGACGGCTTCCGCAGCGTCGTCGAGGGCGACGGCATGGACTTCGAGATCGTCGAGGTGATCGGCAACTGGGCGCCCGGCGATTCGCAGAAGGCCACCGCCGACGCCATCGCCGCGCACGGCCAGTTCGACGGCATCTTCACCCAGGGCGGCACCAACGGCACCGTCCAGGCGCTGATCGACGCCGGCCACCCCTTCGTGCCGATCTCCGGCGAGGGTGAGAACCTCTTCCGCATCCAGATGGCCGAGTTCGCCGACAAGGGTCTGAAGGGCTTCTCCTACGGCCAGTCGCCGGCCCAGGTCGCGATTGCCATGAAGGAGGCGATCGCCGCCCTCCAGGGCAAGCCGATCCCGCAGCTGGTCAAGATCCCCAACCCGACCACCACCTACGACACGATGGTGGCGGGCGAGGACTACTTCCCGGACCTGACCGTCGACTTCTTCGCCGCCAACGCCTTCCCGCCGTGCGGCCTCAACTTCACCGCGCCGCAGCTGATGGCGCAGACCGGCGAGAACCAGGAGTAATCGCCTGACACGACCTGCGCGCCGCCGGCCTTGCAGCCGGCGGCGCGTGTTCTTGGGGGGACAGTCGAAGTGAACAACGGGTCCGCCGCGCCACTCCTGGACATGCGCGGCATAAGCAAGTCGTACGGGGGTGTCGCAGCCCTCGCCGAGGTCGACTTCGCGGCGCGCTCGTCGTCGATCCACGCCGTGCTCGGCGAGAACGGCGCCGGCANNGGCAAGTCGACGCTGATCAAGATCATCTCCGGCGTCGTCACCCCCGACCGGGGCACGATGTCGTTCGGCGGCCGGCAGGTCGCCTTCTCCGGCCCCCAGTCCGCAAGCGCCGCGGGCATCGTCACGGTGTTCCAGGAACTGTCGGTGCTGCCGGACCTCTCGGTCGCCGACAACATCAGCATCACCCGTCCGCCGACTCGTCTCGGCCTGATCGACCACCGGGCCCAGCGCCGCCGCGCCGAGGAGCTGCTGGCAAGGGTCGGCTGCGAGGACGTCAATCCGCGCGCCCGGGTCGGGGACCTGCCGCTGTCGCGCCGTCAGATGGTCGAGATCGCCAAGGCGCTCGGCCGCAACCCGAAGCTTCTCATTCTCGACGAGGCCACCTCGGCGCTCACCGCCGCCGATGTCGAGCGCGTCTACAAGATCCTGCACCGGCTCCGCGACGAGGGTCTGGCGCTCCTCTACATCTCGCACCGCATGCATGAGATCGAGGAGCTGGCCGACACCATCTCGGTGTTCCGCAACGGCCACCACATCAGCACCTTCGCCAAGGGCACACAGACCGACGAAGAGATCGTCCAGATGATGATCGGGCGGGACGTCAGCAACGTCTATCCGCCGAAGCCGGTCCGCGCCGAACCGCCTCCGGTCGAGCTCGAGGTCAGCCGTCTCGGCTGGACCGACCGTCTCTCGGACATCTCCTTCACCCTCGGCAAGGGCGAGATCGTCGGCCTCGGCGGGCTCGACGGCCAGGGCCAGCGGGAAATCCTGCTCGCCCTGTTCGGCGTGCTCCGCAATGTCACCGGCACGGTCCGCATTCACGGCCGCAGCGGCGTGCCGTCGAGCCCCGGCGCCGCCACGCGGTCGGCGCTCGGCATGGCGCTCATCCCCGAGGATCGCAAGACCGAAGGCCTGATGTTGCCGATGTCGATCAGCGACAACATCTCGATCACCCGCCTCAAATCGCTGTCGCCGCATGCGGTCATCGATCGCACTGCCGAGCGCAATGCGGTCGATGGCATGATCAGGAAGCTCCAGATCAAGATCGGCAACGCCACCGACCCGGTCGCGACGCTGTCGGGCGGCAACCAGCAGAAGGTGGTCATCGCCAAGTGGCTGCTGACCGAGCCGCGCATCCTGCTCCTCAACGATCCGACCCGTGGCATCGACGTCGGAACCAAGGAGGAGATTTATCGCCTGCTCCGCGAGCTCGCCGACGCCGGCACCTCGATCATCCTCTACTCCACCGACTATGACGAGCTGATCGGCTGCTGCGACCGCGTGCTGATCCTCTACGGCGGCAAGATCGTCCGCACGCTTGAGGGCGACGACATCACCGAGACCAACATCGTCGCGAGCTCCTTCAACCTGCCGATCGACAGCCCAGCCGTCCAGGACATGGTCCATCCGCAATGAGCAACGTCCGGCTCTGGATCTCTCACAACACCGGCGCGCTGATTGCCGTCGGCCTGTTCCTGATCCTTTACATCTTCTACTCGAGCCTCCATCCGCGCGGCTTCACCAGCGACCTGTTCGTGCAGAACTCGAACGAGGCGCTGGCGCTGATCTTCGTCTCGATCGCGCAGACCATGGTGGTGATCCTCGGCGGCATCGACCTGTCGGTCGGCTCGCTGATGACGCTGGTCAATGCGGCGGCCTCCGAGCTCGTCATCGGCTCGGGATGGCAGATCATCCTCGGCATTGTGCTCTGTCTCATCGTCGGCCTCGCCGGCGGCCTGCTCAACGGCCTGATCATCGTCTATGGCCGGCTGCAGCCGATCGTGGTCACGCTCGCCACCGGTGCGGTCTTCACCGGCTGCGCGCTGCTCATCCGGCCGACGCCGGGCGGCGAGGTCGACGGCGACCTGTCGTGGGTGGCGACCAACGCGCTGGCCGAGCTTCCCGCCACCTACGGCTGGTGGGACGGCGACCCGCCGGGCTGGTTCAACGTCATCTCCGGCGTGCCGATGCCGATCGTCATCCTCGTCGTGGTGATCCTCGTCGTCTGGCTGCCCTACCGCAATTCGGAGCTCGGCCGCGGCAGCTACGCCATCGGCTCGAACGAGGCCGCCGCCTATATGTCCGGGGTCCGGATCAACCGCTCGAAGCTCGCCGCATACACCCTCAGCGGCCTGTTCGCCGGTCTCGCCGGGCTCTACTTCGCGATCCAGACCGGCAGCGGCAATGCCGATCCCATCCAGGCCGGCACCTATACGCTCAACTCGATCGCCGCCGTCGTCATCGGCGGCGCCTCGCTGTTCGGCGGCTCGGGCGGGGCGATCGGCACCATCTTCGGCGTGATGGTGCTGCGCTCCATCACGTTCTGCTTCCGCGTCGTCGACACTGACTCGGCGGTCGGCTTCCTCGCCAATCCGCTGCTCCAGCCGATGTTCGAGGGCCTGATCCTGGTGATTGCGGTCACGCTCGGCGCCGCCCGCGCCTTCAGCGTGAAGAACCGCCTCAACATGTTCCGGTAGTCCGATGGCGCTCCCGCAAATCTCCAGCCTCAGGCAATCGATCGACCGGCCGCTGCTCTTTGCCGGCATCTTCATCATCGCCATCCTGGTCGTCGGCACGGCCTACACGCTGATCTTCGAGGGCAACGCCTCGCTGCTCTCGCCGACCTACCTGATCCTCCAGCTCAAGGTCGCCTCGTTCCTCGGCATCGTCGCCGCCGGCATGATGATCGTCGTGCTGCTCGGCCATATCGACCTTTCGGTGCCGTGGACGATGGCCGCATCGGCGATGCTCGCCGCCGCCATTGGCGGGCCTTTCGCCATTCCGATCGGCCTCGGGGTCGGCCTTGCCATCGGCCTCTTCAACGGCATCGGCGTCGCCTATCTCCGCGTGCCGTCGATGATCTTCACGCTGGGCGTGAACGTCATGCTGCGCGGCTTCATGGTGATGCTGACCGGCGGCTTCTCGCCGTCCTCGGTGCCGACCGACGCCATGCTGTGGCTCGCCAAGGGCGATATCGTCGGTATCCCCAATCCGGTCATTGTCTGGGTGCTGGTCAGCATTGCCGTGGCGTGGATGCTGCGGCGCACGCCGCTCGGCCGCTACATCTATGCCATCGGCAATCGCGAGGCGGCGGTCTACCTCTCCGGCGTCAACACCCGCCTGGTCGTGGTGGCGAGCTTCGCGCTGTGCTCGGTCCTTGCGGCCTTTGCCGGCATTCTGCTCGCCGGCTACTCCTCCAAGGCCTTCCAGGCGATGGGCGATCCCTATCTCCTGCCCTCGATCGCTGCCGTCGTCATCGGCGGCACCAACATTCTCGGCGGCTCCGGCCGCTACGCCGGCACGATCGCGGGCACCATCCTCATCGTCCTCCTGCAGAGCGTGCTCTCGGTCATGCAGATGCCCGAGGCGGGGCGGCAGATCATCTATGGCGTGGTGATCGTGATGATGCTCCTCGCCTACGGTCGCGGCAGCAAGCTCCGCGTCTAGCCGCAAGACCGCCGCCGCACGGGAATCCAGCGGTCACGGTGGAATCCGGGGCACCGCCCGGCGTTGCCGATTCCGGCCTCAATCTCGGCCCGGAGTCGCCGCAATCGCCGTTCATTCTCCGGCTTCAAGGTGGTGGAATGAGGGGGCTGTGGCGAAAGAGGGGTCGACGCCATGGCGACAGAGGACCGAACAGATCTGCCATTCTCGGGCCCGCACCTGTCCGGGGGTGACGACGCGCTTGCGCGCCAGCGGCGTCGCGAGGCGCTCCGTGCCCGCCGCCGGCGTGGCATGATCGACGCCTCCGGTGAGCCCCTTGAGGACGGCGGAGCCGATCTCCCGCTGCCGTCCGCTCCCGCCCGGCAGGATGCGCGGGTCGTGACGGCCAATTCCTCCCCCGATCGCCCCCTCGCGGCGCGAAGCCTCGCCGCCCCCGGCCCGGCGGAGGCCGGCGCTGCCGCCGGCGCGCAGGTCCTCGCCGTCGCCGCTGCGCTCGGCATTGCGCCGGAGCCCGGACCCGAGCCCCGACCCGGACAACCCACGGCGGGCGATCCCATGCCCGACGCATCGCGCGACGGGTCCTCCGACATGGTTCCTCCGTCGGTGTCGGCCCTCGCCGCCGAACCGCCTTCGGCATTGTCCCCGGTTGCCCCGGAGCCGGCGTCCCGAGTGCGCGAGACCGCCGCCGGGCGCGAGGAGCCGGATCGCACCGCCGCCAGGCTCGAGGCGACCCTGCTTGATCAGCTCCGTTTGCTCGAGGACAGCTTCCGGCCCGAAACGCCGCATCTGCCGCCCGCCACCCCGCTCCGCGTCGCTGGAGAAGACCGCGACGACGAGCCGGCCGCCGGGCCGGCGCCGCGCTCGCCCTTTGCTCCCGATCCGGTCCGCCAGCGGACTTATGTCGATCTCCGCGCGCCCGCTCCGTTGCCAGGCCCCTCGGCAGGCGACGATGCGCCGTGGCGCAAGTACCTGGCAGGGCCCGGCCGGCCGCAGAGCCGCCCGCTGCCTGCGCTATCGTCGGGGCGTCCCATCCGGCGGATGCCCGATCCGCCGCCCGCCGCCGTCTTTTCGGCAGCGGTGGAGAATAGTGGCAGCGGGTTCCGGGCCATGTCGCTCGCCGCGCTGCTCGGTCTGGGCGTTGGCGTCGGCCTCCTCGCGCTCATGCATCCGTTCATAACCGCGGGTTCCGATCCTGCCGTTGCCTCCCGACCGCTTCCGGCGGTCTCGGACGAGGTGGCCGTTGCGGCGGCCACGACCGACGCCGCGAGCGCGGCGCCGACGACGGAGACGGCTGCCGTCCAGCCTGGCCACCCGGTCGGACCGGCGCTCGCGACCCTGCTTGCCGATCCGCCGACCGCGGACGGCCCCGCCGTCATCTCGGAGCCGGGCGCGGTCGCGCCGTCTGGCACGACGGCTGCGGATGTGGCGGCGCCGACCGCCGCCGCTCCCATTGCATCCCCTCCCGTGATTCGCCCGCCGCCCGGCACGGCGGTCCGGGTGGCCCGCGTCCCGGATTTCGATACCGCGGCGACGGGTCCGCTCGGCTACGCGCCGACCGTGCCGAGCTTCGATCCGGCCCGCCGCTCGCTGCTCGACGATGAGGCCGGCAAGGCCGAGCCCGCCGCAACTCCCGCAGCAAAGACGGCCCGGGCCGAACCGCCGCCGACCCGGCCGGTACCCGCCCGGACCGCAGGCCCGGGCCGGGCCACCATCAACACCTTCGTCAACATGCGCGCCAAGCCGGACAACGCCGCCCCCGTCGTCGCCATTCTCGCCGAGGGCCTCGCCGTCAGGGTCGTCTCCTGCGACTACTGGTGCGAAATCGAGGCCGGCGGCAAGCGCGGCTACGTCTTCAAGAAGTTCATTTCGCGGTAGCGGCCAGCGCCTCTTCCCACGTCGTCGCAGGCTTGCGCTGCATCAAGCCGGCCCGAGGCCAAGGTGTGCTGGTTTGCGAACCTTGTCTCGACATTCGTCCGAGGTTCCGATGACTTACTACTTCGCCAAGGTCCTCAAGGTGCCCTTCGCCGAGGCCATCGCGCAGGTCACGGCCGCGCTCGCCGCGCGGGGCTTCGGCGTCCTCACCACGATCGACGTCCAGGCGACGATGAAGAAGAAGCTCGACGTCGAGATGCACCCCTACACCATTCTCGGCGCCTGCAATCCGGGGTTCGCCTACAAAGCCCTCCAGGCCGAGGACAAGATCGGCACGATGCTGCCCTGCAACGTCATCGTTCAGGAGCTGCCGTCCGGCGAGGTCGAAGTCGCCGCCGTCGATCCGATCGCCTCGATGCAGGCGGTCAACAACCCGGCGCTGGCCGAGACCGCCGGCGCCGTGCGCGAGATGCTCAGAGAGGTCGTGGAGGGGCTGTAGCCGGGCGAGGGCGAAGTGGCGGCCGCCGCGCGCCGGATGGGCTCGCCCGTCCACCCTTGACCTAGGACCCTGAGACCATCGCGTTCATCGGCTGCCAGTACATCTGGTGCCAGCCGCCCTCGAGCATGGCCGAGGCTTCCTCCGGATGGCCGGCCTGGTCGAACACCAGCCGGGTGTTCTTTCCCGCCGGGGCGAGCTCGAAGCGGATGATCGAGTAGACGCCCTCCGGCCACGCCCGCGACCGCCATGCCTGGACGATCCTCCGGCCGGGGACGAGCTCGATATTGCGCCCCTCGATGTCGCCGCCGAAAAGGCTGATCGCACCGCCCTCATCGCGCGCGATGTCCGCCGCGCGTCCGCCGGTCATCCGCGCGAACTCGTCCGAACGGGTGAGGACGGCGTAGACGACGTCGGGGCTGGCGCCGATGTCGATCTCCTGATGGATGGCCATGATCGTCTCCCATGGTTTGACAGGGTCGAGGTGAACGCGTAACTGTCAACCAAATGGTTGACGCTATCACCTAGCGCGTTGCTGTGAGGATTGTCAACCATACGGTTGAGAGAGTGAGAATGGTCCAGCTCGCCGCCGACGATCGCCTCGACGAGGTGTTTCACGCGCTTGCCAACCGGACGCGCCGGGCGCTGCTCGGCCGGCTGGCGGCAGGGCCGGCGCGCGTCAACGAACTCGCCGAGCCGCACGGCATGTCGGTCAATGCGATCTCCAAGCATCTGATGGTGCTCGAGCGCGCCGGGCTGGTCCAGCGCGAGGGTACCGGCCACGTCCGCGCCTGCCGGCTCGATGCCGCGCCGATGGCGAGCGCCGAGGCCTGGATTGCGGGCTATCGCCGGTTCTGGAGCGACAAGATCGACCGGCTCGCGGCCTTCGTCGAAACGGCGGGGGACTGATGCAGCCGACCGCCCTCAGCCTCACCCGCATCATCCGCGCGCCGCCGGCCAAGGTCTTCGCGGCGTGGACCAAGCCGGGCCTGCTGACGCAATGGTGGGGGCCGGGGCCCGTCACCTGCCCGCAGGCCGAGGTCGACCTTCGCGAAGGCGGGACGTACCGCCTCGCCAACCGGGAGCTCGACGGGTCGATCACCTGGATCAGCGGGCGCTTCGAGCGGGTGCGGGCGCCGGAGGAACTCGTCTACACCTGGAGCGTCAGCACCATCCCCGGCGAGCCGACCCTCGTCCGGGTGGCGTTCCTGCACCATCCGGAAGGCACCGAGCTGAAGCTCGTCCACGAGCGCTTCGCCGTCGCGGCCGTCCGCGACATGCACGGCCTCGGCTGGAAGGGTTGCCTCGACAAGCTGGACGGCCTGCTGGCGGCCTGAGCTCAGGCGGCGGCGGAGGCCGCCGCCACCTTGGCAGGCTCGAGCGCCGCCGCGATCGCATCGTCGATGGTCTCGAGCGGGATGAACTCGAGCCGGCGCCGCGCGTCCTCGGAGACCTCCTCAACGTCCTTCATGTTGCGCGCCGGCAGCATCACGCGGGTGAGCCCGGCGCGGGCAGCGGCGGCGCTCTTTTCCCGCACGCCGCCGATCGGCAGCACCAGCCCGCGGAGGCTGATCTCGCCGGTCATTGCGGTATCGCTCCGGATCGTCCGGTTGGTGAACAGCGAGACGAGCGCCATCGTCATCGCCACGCCGGCGCTCGGCCCGTCCTTCGGGATCGCGCCGGCGGGGACATGGATATGGATGTCGCTCTTCTCGAGCATCGCCGGATCGATGCCGAGCGACTCGTAGCGGCTCTTGACCAGGCTGAGCGCCGCCTGCGCGCTCTCCTTCATCACCTCGCCGAGCTGGCCGGTCAGGATCAGCCGTCCGCCACCGGGAGTGCGCGTCGCCTCGATGAAGAGGATGTCGCCGCCGACCGGCGTCCAGGCAAGGCCGGTCGCCACGCCCGGCACGCTCGTCCGCATCGCCACCTCGTTCTCGAAGCGGAGCGGACCGAGCACCTTCGGCAGGTCGGCCTCGTCGATCCGCACGGACTCCGCCTTGCCTTCGGCGATTTCGACCGCGGCATAGCGGAGCGCACGCCCGACCTCGCGCTCGAGGTTCCGGACGCCGGACTCGCGCGTGTAGTGGTCGATGATGTCGCGGAGCGCGGCGTCGCTGATCTCCGCCTGCTCCGGCCTGAGGCCGTTGGCCTCGAGCTGGCGGCGGATCAGGTACCGCTTGGCGATCTCCAGCTTCTCGCCGTCGGTGTAGCCGGAGAGCTGGATGATCTCCATGCGGTCGCGGAGCGGCCCGGGGATGGTGTCGAGGACATTCGCGGTGGTGATGAACACCACCCGCGAGAGGTCGAACGGCACCGCGAGGTAATTGTCGCGGAAGGTCGCGTTCTGCTCCGGATCGAGCACTTCGAGCATCGCCGCCGACGGATCGCCCTGGATGCCGCGGCCCAGCTTGTCGATCTCGTCGAGCATCATCACCGCATTCCGCGCGCCGGCGCGGCGGATGCCCTGGATGATGTTGCCGGGAAGGGCGCCGACATAGGTCCGGCGGTGGCCGCGGATCTCGGCCTCGTCATGGACGCCGCCGAGCGAGACGCGCACGAACTTCCGCCCCATGGCGCGGGCGATCGACTGGCCGAGCGAGGTCTTGCCGACGCCGGGCGGGCCCGCCAGGCACAGGATCGGGCCCTTCTTGTCGTCCTTGAGCTTGCGGACGGCCATGTACTCGACGATGCGCTTCTTGACCTTGTCGAGGTCGTAGTGATCCTCGTCGAGGCAGCGCCGCACCTCCTTGAGCTCGATGTGGTCCTCGGTCGAGATCGCCCAGGGCAGCTCGACCAGCCACTCGAGGTAGGTGCGGGTGACGGTGTACTCGGCGCTCGACGGCTGCATGCCCTTGAGGCGCTCGAGCTGCTTGCGGGCGGCCTTCTCGGCCTCCTCGGGCATCTTCGACTTGGTGATCTTCTCGCCGAACTCGTCGAGATCGCCGCCGCCGTCGTCGAGCTCGCCGAGCTCCTCCTTGATCGCCTTGAGCTGCTGGCGCAGCACGTACTCGCGCTGGTTGCGGCCCATCTCCTCCTGCACCTGGGTGTTGATCCGCTCGCGGACCTTGAGCACCTCCAGCTGCCGGGACAGGAACTGCAGGACCTTGCGGGTGCGGCCCTTGAGATCGAAGGTCTCGAGGACGTCCTGCTTCTCGGACACCTCGAGCTCGAGGTTCGACGTGATCAGGTCGGCGAGGTGACCGGCCTCGGTGACGCTGTCGACCAGGGCGCCGGCCTCCTTGGGCAGCTCGGGCATGAGCTTGACCACGCGCTTGGCGATGTCCTTGAGGTTCATCACCAGCGCGTCGAGCTCGACGTCCGACGACGTCGGGTCCGGCACCGCGCGCACGTGCGCGGCGAGGAACGGCTCGGCGCCCTCGAAGCCGGACACCTCGAAGCGGGTGACGCCCTGGAGGATCACCGAGAAGTTGTCCTTGGCCAGCTTGATCAC
>JAGRKZ010000162.1 GCA_020442065.1 Bauldia sp. | reverse complement strand
GCCACTGCCACCGCCACCGCCACCGCCACCGTGACCGCCACCGTGACCGCCATCGTCCCCGCCGCCACCACCGTGGTCGCCGTCATCATGGCCGCCGTCGTCCCCGCCATGACCACCGCCGCCGCCACCATGGCCGCTGTTGCCCCCGCCACTGCTGCCACTGCCGCTGTTTCCTCCGCCTCCGCCTCCACCTCCGCCGCTGCCGCTGCTGCCACCGCCGTCCTTGGCGAGAGCGGCGGACGACGCCATCACAGCGCCTGCCAACGCGAGCACTGCAGCAAACAGGATCGTGCGCAGCCAGGACAGGCGGGACATAGGGCTCAGCTCCGGAACTCTCACTTTAATCCTACAACGCTGATTTTTCGCTGACATTTGCCGTCAGGCTGACATGCCCCGATTCACCGATCGTAACTCGTGACGGCGACCAGTGACGCCGCAATCAACCAGAAAAGGAGACATCCAATGCGCTCATCCACGATCGGGCTCGCGGCAGTCCTCGTTCTTGCGGGCATCGGCACCGGAATCGCCTCGACCGCCCCTGACGCCGATGGTGCTGCGACTTCGGCGTATGCTCCGGAATCGCTCGTCAGCCAGACACCCTCGGACGATGGCAGCATCGTGGTGGCGCGCCGCGGCCGCGGCTCCGACGACAACGGCGGAAACCATCACAGCGGGACCCACGGCGACAAGCACAAGGGCGGTCACGACGACGGCCCCGGCCACGACAGGAACGACGATCACGGCAAGCATGATCGCAAGCACACCTGACACACCTATCCCGATGTGCGCCCCCGGCACGTTTGTCGGGGGCGCCCGCGTCGGCGGCTTGGCAGCGGCGGCCGAAGGCGGCATTGTCCCGGCTTCGAGCTGACTCGCCGGGAGTTTCGATCTGCCCACGCCGCGCCTGATCATCGACGGCGATGCCTGTCCGGTGAAGGCGGAATCGCTGCGCGTGGCGGAGCGGCATCGTCTGCCGGTGATCATCGTCTCGAACGGCGGGCTCCGCCCCTCGCGCGACCCCAATGTCCGTCACGTCGTCGTCCCGAAAGAGCCCGACGCAGCAGACGACTGGATCGCCGCCAATGCCGTTCCCGGCGATATCGTGGTCACGGCCGACATCCCGCTGGCGGCCCGTGCCCTCTCCGCCGGAGCCCAGGCGATCGGAGCCGATGGCCGGCCCTTCACCGACGCTTCGATCGGCATGGCCGTGGCGATGCGAGACCTCAAACGCCACCTTCGGGAAACCGGGGCCCTCGAAAGCGCCGGTCGGACCTTTTCCTCCGCCGACCGCTCGCGCTTCCTAGGGGGCCTCGAGACGATGGTGCGCCGGGCCGCCAAGGCGGGATAGTCTTACCGCTCACGCCTCGTGGAGCATGCCATGCCCGGATCCGCAGAAGACGCCATCTCGGCTCCCGCCGATGCCGACGCCCGCCGCCGGGCACGGCCGACCGTGGCCTACCCGGTCGAAAACCTGCCACCGTATGATGCTGCCTTCTATGCCAGAGCGCGCGCGGGCATGACCAGAGTGTCGGAGCTGGTGGTGCCGCCACGCGATGCACGCGCGTTCGTAGTGCCTACGGGCCACATTTTTCGCATCGTCTGCGTGGAGGGACCGCAGGTCGGCGACCTCAATCTCTGGAATCGCTACGACCTCTCGGAACGCTTTTTCAGCGGCAAGACCCGCGCGCTCCACGCGACCCATGTCAGCACCGGCGACCGGCTATGGAGCACGCTGCCCTATCTGCGCCCGATGGCGACCATTACCCACGATACGCTCGCCTGGTACGGCTTCGACGAAGACGGCGCCGGCGTGCACGACGTCATTGGAACGCGCTGCGATCCCTACACCAACCTCCTCCTCGGCGGCGGCATCTATCATCACTGCTGCCACTCCAACCTGAGCCGCGCATTGGCGGATCGTCGCGGCATCGCGCCCCGGCAGGCCGAGCCGCACATCCACGACGTCCTCAACGTCTTCATGTGCACCGGCTTCACCCGTGACAGGCACCGCTACTTCATGAAGGCGAGCCCGGCGCGGCCGGGCGACTTCATCGAGTTCTTCGCCGAGATGGAGTTGCTGGGGGCGCTGTCCGCCTGCCCGGGCGGCGATTGCAGCGCCACGCACTCCAGCGACGCGGCGGCCTGCCATCCGCTCCACGTTGAGATCTACCGGCCAGCCGACGACGCGCTCGCCGGCTGGCAACCGTCCGCGGCAAGCGCCTATCCGCGCACGCACGCCGACGGTCAGGAACAGGCGACGGGACCCGACTAGTGGTCCGATTCCGACATTTGCTACCCATGGCCGCTAGCACCGAGCAAATGTCGGAATCAAAAAGACCACTAGCAAGCATATGATGCTAGTGGAGCTTTTGAATCTGACATTTGACCGAGAGTTCGATGCAGGCGGGTGTCAAATGTCAAATTCGCTCCACTAGCAGCCCTTGCGTGCCTCGACCGACTTGATCCGTTCGACGTTGGCCCGCTCGTACTTGTTGAGCGGCACGCTGCCCGAGACCGTGTATTTGCAGCCGGCGTTGGAGAATACCGCCTGCCCCTTCGCGGTCTGGAAGCAGTAGCCGTTCTCGTCGAAGATCGTGTTGCGCACGGTCCACAGCGCATCGCACGAGAGCCTGCGAAGCTGTGCGTCCGAGAAATACTCGCTGTCGGTGCAGCCGATCAGCTCGAAACAGCCTGCGAAGGTCGGCGTGGCACCGAGGAAGAGAGCCGCAGACAGGGCGGCGGCACGCGCTGCAGAACGAGTCGTGGACATGGAAGAAGGCACTCCTGCTGATGCTTCGCCGGGCAGATTGCCGACCCGGCAAGGCGCGACTATGGCGTTGACGCGGCTCCTCCGGAAATCCGGATCACAGAGCGAACCGCACCAAGCGATCGGCCGCCCTCAGGCGATGCCGTAGTGGTCCTTGTACCACTTGACGAAGCGCGGCACACCGACATCGATGGCCGTCTCCGGCTGAAAGCCATAGTCCGCCTTGATGCGGGCAAGGTCCGCGTGGGTCTCGATGACGTCGCCAGGCGGCAACGGCGCCTCGACGATCCTCGCCTTCCGGCCAAGCGCGTCCTCGATCACCGCGACCAGCCGCTTCAGTTCCTCGGACCGGCTGTTGCCGATGTTGTAGACGTGCGGAGTCCGCTCGGGATGGCGCGGCGGGCCGGCGGCGATGGCGGCCAGCACACCGATCGCGTCGTCAATGTAGGTGAAATCGCGACGCATCCGGCCGCTGTTGTTGAGTGTGATCGGCTCGCCGCGAAGGATTGCCTCCACGAATCTCCACACCGCCATGTCCGGCCGCCCCCACGGTCCGTAAACCGTGAAGAACCGGATTCCGGTCAGGGGCATGCCGTAGAGACGAACATACGTCTCGCTCATCAGTTCGTCGGCGCGCTTGGTCGCAGCGTAAAGGGATACGGGATCATCGACGCGATCGTCTTCGGAGAACGGCAGCTTGCGGTTGGCGCCGTACACCGAGCTCGACGAGGCGTAGACGAGATGCCGCAACGTGTCGTGATGCCGGAAATATTCGATGACGTTGAGATGACCGACGAGATTGGACTCGGCATAGACGTGCGGGTTGGTGATCGAGGGACGAACGCCGGCCTGCGCCGCGAGATGAACGACGATGTCGAAGGCCTGCCCCGAGAGCGCCTCGCCCAGCGCGACGCGGTCGGCAATGTCGGCCTTGACGAAGCGGAATCCCGGCGCGGCCTCCCGGAGCGCATCCAGCCGCGCCGCCTTGAGCGCCGTGTCATAGTAGCTGTTGAGGTTGTCGATGCCGGTGACCTCGTCGCCCCGGGCTGCAAGCGCCCGTGCGCAGTGGAATCCGATGAAGCCGGCGACACCGGTGACCAGCGTCCTCAACGCATCACCCGCCGACCGCCCTCATTCTGCCCGGCGGAACGGCCTCCGCGGTCGACGAACCGCCAGCGCTCGCAGGCTCGCGCCCGACCCCGACGCCAAAATACCGGAAGCCGAACCGGGTCACCTCGCGCGGCTTGTAGATGTTGCGGAGGTCGAAGAACACGTCGCCCCGCATTGTCTTGCGGAGTTCGGCCATGTCCATGGCCCGGTAGATGTCCCACTCGGTGGTGATCACCACCGCATCCGCCCCCTCGACCGCGTCGAGCGGCGTCTCGCACCAGGCGACGTCGCCGAGCATCTTCTGCGCGTTGGGCATGCCCTTGGGGTCGTGCACCCGAACCTTGGCGCCACGGGCCTGGAGGTCGGGCACCAGCACCAGCGAGGGCGCATCGCGCATGTCGTCGGTGTTGGGCTTGAAGGTAAGGCCGAGCACGGCAATGGTCCGGCCGGACGCCGAGCCGCCGAGGGCCGCCACCACCCGCTCCGACCAGCCTGCCTTTCGCGCGTCGTTGGCGGCGATCACCGCCTCGACGATCGACAGCGGCGCACCGGCGTCCTTGCCGGTCTCGACCAGCGCCATCGTGTCCTTCGGGAAGCAGGACCCTCCGTACCCAGCCCCGGCATGGAGGAACTTCGATCCGATGCGGCGGTCCATGCCCATGCCGCGGGCGACATCCTGGACGTTCGCCCCGACCTGCTCGCACAGGTTGGCGATCTCGTTGATGAATGTGATCTTGGTCGCAAGGAACGCGTTGGCGGCGTATTTCGTCAGTTCCGCGGTCTCCAACCCGGTGAACAGGATCGGTGTCTCGTTGAGCGAGAGCGGTCGGTAGACCTCGTAGAGCGCCTCGCGGGCTTCGTCGCTGTCGACCCCGACGATGATACGATCAGGCCGCTTGAAATCTTCGATCGCGGCGCCCTCGCGCAGAAACTCGGGGTTGGACGCGACGTGAAAATCGAGATCGGGCCGGACCGCGCGGATTCGCCGCCCGACCTCGCGCGTCGTGCCGACCGGCACGGTCGATTTGCAGACCACCACGGTGCCGGCGTCGATGACCTCGGCAATGTCGGCGGCCGCGCGGTAGACCTGGCTCAAGTCGGCCCGTCCGCCGCCCCGCTCCGTCGGCGTCCCCACGGCGATGAACACGACCTCGCAGCCGGCCGCCATCTTGAGGCTGCTCTCGAAGTGAAGATTTCCCCGTTCGAGATTGGCGGCAACGATTGCCTCCAGGCCCGGCTCGTAGATCGGGATCCTGCCGGCCTTGAGCTGCCGCACCCGCTCCGCGTCGGTATCGATGCAGGTGACGCGGTGGCCAAAATCGGCGAGGCAGGCCCCACTGACCAGCCCGACATATCCCGCCCCGAGAATGGCAACCTTCATCGCGGACCTGGCCCTTTTGTTGGTAGCGGATCGCTACAAGCCGCATCCCCGGAAGTCAACGGCGCGCGCCCGCCATGCCGGCCGCCCGCGACACTCCCGCCGTCGCTACCCCGCTGCCCCTGGCCTGCCGGGGAGGATGCCGTCGGCGCCATGCTAGGATGGGCGCGGCAGGAATCACGACACGGTTGCGGGCCCTGATGCTCATAGCGCTGCATGTTCTCGTCCAGATCGCGCTGATCGTCCGTGTCCTGCTCCGCCCGCACCGTGACCCGGCCTCCCGCGTCGCTTGGGTGGCGGTCATCCTCTCCCTGCCGGTGCTTGGCATTATCACCTACCTTCTCTTCGGTGAGACCAGCATCGGACGCCATCGTCTGGAGCGGATCCGGCAGGTCATGGCCGGCTTGCCCGATATCGCCACCGTGCCCGGATACACCGCGCTCGCGGCCCGGTCCGAAATTCCGGAACGACACCAGCCGCTGTTCCGGGTCGGCCAGTCGATCAGCGGTTTCGAGCCTGTCGGCGGCAACCACGCCGAGCTGATGGCCGACTCGGACGCCGCCATCGCGGCGATGGTCGCCGACATCGACGCCGCCACCCGCCATATCCACCTTCTCTTCTACATCTGGCTGCCCGACGGCAACGGGACCAAGATGGCGGAGGCGATCAAGCGGGCCGCCGCGCGCGGCGTGGCGTGCCGGGTACTCGTCGATGACCTCGGATCGCGCTCCCTGATCCGATCGAAGCTCTGGAGCGAAATGGCGGACTCCGGGGCCCGTCTTGGCCAGGCGCTTCGCGTCGGCAATCCGCTCAAGCGCATCCTGGAAGGCCGGATCGACATCCGCAATCACCGCAAGATCCTGGTGGTCGACAACACGATCACGTTCTGCGGCAGCCAGAACTGCGCTGATCCCGAGTTCCTGCCCAAGCGGAAGTTCGCACCCTGGGTCGACGTGATGTTGCGCGTCACGGGTCCGGTCGTCCGTCAGAACCAGTACGTCTTCGCGGCCGACTGGATGACCACGACCGGCGAGGACATCCGTGGCCTCCTCTCCGAGCCGCTGGATCAGCCGTCGCCCGGATTCTCGGCCCAGGTCATCACCAGCGGCCCGACCGCCCGGCATTCGGCGGCTCCGGAGATGTTCGAGGCGGTGATGTACAGCGCCCGACGAGAACTGTTCGTCACGACGCCGTACTACGTGCCGCTCGATGCAATTCAGAGTGCCCTCTGCGCGGCTGCGAACCGCGGCGTCGACACCACCATCATCTTTCCTGCGCGCAACGACGACTTTGCCGTCGGCGCCACCAGCCGGAGCTACTATGCCGACTTGCTCGAGGCCGGCGTGAAGATCCATGAGTATGGCGCGGGGCTGCTCCACTCCAAGTCCATGACCGTGGATGGAGAGGTCACGCTGGTCGGCTCCGCCAACATGGATCGACGAAGCTTCGAGCTGAACTACGAGAACAACATCCTGATATGCGATCGCGCGGTGACGGCCCAAATCCGCGCCCGCCAGGAAACCTATCTCGCCGACTCCCGCCGGATCAGCCTTGAGGAAGTCGAGGCGTGGCCGTGGACGAGGCGTCTGTGGAACAATACCTTGGCCGTCCTCGGACCTCTGTTGTAGCCGGCGCGCTTCGCAACCTGATTGCATGCATGTTCCGACACCATCCCCGCTGTGCTAGTTTCCGCCCGTCCTTCCGGGGAACTGACCGATGCTGACTGCTGGCGAACTGGCCGAGCTGACCCTCTTTTCATCACTCTCGGACGCTGCATTGCGCGACCTTTCGAAGGCGGCAGCGGACATCCATCTCGAGCCGGGCGACTACGCCGTCCACGAGGGCGACGAGCCGGCCCTCTACGTCGTCCTGTCGGGCCAGGTCGATATCACCAAGCTGATCGATGGCGTCGAAAAGACCATCGGCAAGCGGCTTCCCGGCGTCGTGTTCGGCGAAATTCCGCTGGTCTACGGCACGCCCTTCCAGAGCAGCGCCCGCGCCGCGGTGCGGACCCGGATCCTGCGGCTCGCGCCACGCCAGTATCACGCCGTCGCGGCGGCTTCTCCCGAGATCGCACGCACGATCGCGGAACTGGCCAAGGAGCGCATGTCCGGGCTCCAGGGTATCGCCGCCATGTCGCACGGCACGCAGGTGATGGTGGTGGGCCGGGACTGGGACCCGGCTTCGTCGGATTTGCGGCGTTTCCTGTCCCGCAACCAGGTCGCCTTCGACTGGCTGACGCCCGACGACCCGCAGCTGACGGCACGGTGGATCGACCCGCCTGTAGGGGAGTGTCCCGCTGTCCGGCTTCCGGACGGAACTACGCTCGTTCGTCCTGACCTCCGCACGCTCGCTCGCTCGCTCCACCTCGACACCCAGCCGCGGGAAAGCGAGTACGACACCGTCATCGTCGGCGCCGGCCCGGCGGGATTGGCGGCGGCTGTATACGGGGCCTCCGAAGGCCTCAGGACGCTCGTCGTCGAGCGCGAAGCGCCCGGCGGTCAGGCAGGAACATCGTCTCGTATCGAGAACTACCTCGGCTTTCCCAACGGGATTTCCGGTGACGAGCTCGCCAGCCGCGCGCTCCGTCAGGCCAAGCGCCTCGGCGCCGAGATCCTCATCACCCGGTCGGTCGCCGGGATTGATCTTGCGTCCCGCAGCGTCATCCTCGACGGCGGCGACTCGGTTCGGACGCGGAGCATGATCCTCGCCACCGGCGTCAACTGGCGGCGTGTGCCGATCGAGGGCTTCGACCGCCTGATCGGCAAGGGCATCTACTACGGCGCCGCGCGCAGCGAAGCGGGCGTCACCCAGGGCCTCGACGTCCACCTGATCGGTGCCGGCAACTCCGCTGGCCAAGCCGCCATGTTCTTCGCCAACCACGCGCGCACCGTCACGCTCCTGGTGCGGGGAGATTCACTCGAGAAGAGCATGTCGCAATACCTGATCGACCAGATCCGCCGGAAGGCGAACATCAAGGTCGCGCTCCGCTCCGAAGTCCAGGCGGTGCATGGCAGCCATCACCTGGAGGGCATCGACATCGTCGACCACGATGCCAAGGTGCAGCGGCGCGAGGAGAGCGGCGGGCTGTTCGTGTTCATTGGCGCCGACGCCGAGACCGACTGGCTCCCCGACGACATCGCCCGCGACCAGCGTGGCTACATTCTCACCGGAAACGACCTACTCAAGGAGCCCGGCTGGTCCGAGCGTTGGTTCCTCACGCAAGGCTTCACCGAATCCTACCGCCAGCCCTTCATGCTCGAAACCAGCGTCCCCGGCATTTTCGCCGCCGGCGACGTGAGGCGAAGCACGATCAAGCGGTGCGCATCCGCGGTTGGCGAGGGCAGCATGGCGATCGCCTTCACCCACCAGTATTTCCAGCTCAGCGCAAACGCTTAGCGCGAAGCTAGCGGCTCCAGACGCCGCGGGTGTCGACCAGCACCTTGCCGGCCACGCGCGACGCCGGAATCTCCTTGAACTGTCTGTGATCGACCAGCATGACGATCATGTCGGCGGCGAGGCCTTCGTCGACGCCGACCTTCTTCAGGTCGGAGAAGCTGGCGAGGTGCTTCGGCATCTCGGACACGAAGGGGTCGACGACCGAGAGGCTCACACCCGGGTGGTAGAGTGGAAGGTCCTTCGCAAGGTACTCGACGATCTCGATCGCCGGGCTCTCACGAACGTCGTCGATGTTGGGCTTGTAGGAGAGGCCGAAGCAGGCGATCGAGCGGACTTTACCGTCGGAGGCGTCGAGTTCTTCCAGAACCTTCCTCACCACCAGGCGCGGTCGGCCGCTGTTGATCCAGCGTGCCTCGCGGATCAGCCGCGCCTTGTCGTCCATGGCGGAGACGATGAACCACGGATCGACCGCGATGCAGTGGCCGCCGACGCCAGGGCCAGGCTGCAGGATGTTGACGCGCGGATGATGGTTGGCGAGGTCGACCAGTTCCCAGACGCTGATCCCGTATTCCTCGCAGATCACCGACAGCTCGTTGGCGAACGCGATGTTCACGTCCCGGAAGGCGTTCTCGCTGAGCTTGCAGAGTTCTGCCGTCCGGGAGTCGGTGATCAGGCAGTCGCCGCCGACGAAGGTCTTGTAGAAGGCCCGGCCGCGCTCGGCGCTGGCCCGGCAGACACCGCCGATGACGCGATCGTTCTCCACCAGCTCGCGGAGCATCTGGCCGGGCAGGATGCGTTCCGGGCAATGCGCGACGAGAACGTCGGCGATCCGGCTCTCGTCGCCGCCGCGGCGCGAGACGGTGAGATCAGGCCGGAGCATCTCGATCCAGCGCGCAGCCTGCTCCGTGGCGCCGACCGGGATGGTCGATTCAAGCAGGACCAGGTTGCCCCTCTCGAGGATCGGCGCAATCGAGCGCACCGCGGCCTCGACATAGGAAAGGTCGGGCTTGTAGGTCTCCTCGAACGGGGTCGGCACCGCAATGACGAAGACGTCGCCGTGAGCCGGGCTGGTGGCCGCGGCGAGGCGGCCGTCGGCGACCACCTGGGCGACGAGCTCGGGCAGCCCCTTCTCCTCGATCGGACAATTGCCGGCGTTGATGGTCTCGACGATGCGCGGGTTGATGTCGACGCCGAGCACCTTGATCCCGGTTCGGGCGATCACGGCCGCAGTGGGTAGGCCGATGTAGCCAAGCCCGATCATCACGCAGGTCTTGAAGTCGTTGCTCATGAGGTCAATCCCGGGCTGTGGCGCAGAATGTCGGCGATGCGGGCGGAGGCGTTGCCATCGCCATAAGGGTTGTGGGCGCGGCTCATCCGGTCGTAGGCGGCAGCGTCGGTGAGCACCTCGGAAACCGCGCCGAAGATGCGATCCCGGTCGGTGCCGACAAGGCGGACGGTGCCGGCCTCGACCGCCTCCGGCCGCTCGGTGACGTTGCGCATGACGAAGACCGGCTTGCCGAGCGAGGGCGCCTCCTCCTGGATGCCGCCCGAATCAGTGAGGATCACGTGGGACTTCTGCATCAGATGGACGAAGGGCAGGTAGTCGAGCGGCTCGATCAGGTGAACGTGGTCGACCCCGCCGAGCACCGCCCTGACCGGCTCCTGGACGTTGGGGTTGAGGTGGACCGGATAGACGACCTGGATCGGATGGGCGCGAACCAGTTCGGCGATCGCCTCGCAGAGGCTGAGAAACGGCGCCCCGAAGTTCTCGCGGCGGTGGCCGGTGACGAGCAGGATCGGGCGCCCGGGATCGAGGAAGGAGAAGCGGGCATCGAGTTCGGCGGCGAGGCCCGGCCGGGTCGCGATCATCCCGACCACATCGTGGAGGGCATCGACGACGGTGTTGCCGGTGACGTGGATGCGGGCGGCGGGGACGTTCTCGCGAACGAGATTCTGCCGCGCGCCCTCGGTGGGGGCGAAGAACGCCGCCGCCACAACATCCGTGACGCGCCGGTTCATCTCCTCCGGCCAGGGCTGGAGCATGTTGCCGGAGCGAAGCCCCGCCTCGACATGGCCGATCGCGACCTTCCGGTAGAAGGCGGCGAGGCTGGCGGCCATGGTCGTGGTGGTGTCGCC
>JAGRKZ010000161.1 GCA_020442065.1 Bauldia sp. | reverse complement strand
GTCGAGAAAGATGTAGCGCGCCGGGATCGAGCGGAGGCCGACCGCCGAGTTCGCGCCGGTCATCACCAGGATGCCGCCAGCGAACTCCTTCGACAGCATCGTGTTGCCGGCGTCGCGCGAGCGCGCCGGCTTGACCCGCTCCCGCAGCGCCCGGCTCTCCTCTATGAGCGGATCGATGCGCTGCCGCGAATTGCGCTTGGCGAGTTCGACGGTCGGCTGCACCGCCAGCATCGGNNCCCGGCGCCTGGTGGATGGCGAAGCCGATCCAGTTGTTGCCCGCCTCAGTCGCCCCGACCTGCGCTGCCTTCATGAAGACGACGCGCTGCGCCGGATGCCCGGGCGACAGTGCGTCCATGATGGCGCGCATGTACGGGGTGCGTGCCGTGCGGTAGCGGCCGGGCTCGGCCGAGGCACGCGACGAGAGCACGCGGTGACGATCAGCCCAGTCGGAGACGGTGAGCGGCGGGTCGGGAGTGAGGCCCTCGCGCCAGGAGCGGAAGACCTCTTCCCAACCATCGAAGCCGAAGAGGTCAGCGGAACTCGGGTCGGATTTCGGCCAACTCCTCGAGCTGGGCGCGGACATGGGCCTCCAGGATCTTCTGCATCGCGTGCGCCTCCACGCCAAGTTCGGCGGCGATCAGCGCGGCGACCCGCGCCGGCCAGTTGATCCAGGCATCGCGTTCCTCGCGGGCGAGCCGGAACACCAAAGCCGTCGCTCTCGACCGGTCGACCAGTTCGCCCTTAAGCTTCTGCAGCTTGAGCCGGCGCTCCTGCGCCTTCAGCACCTCATTGGCGGTCTTCGCCTGCAGGAAGGTCATGGCGCCGCCGGCGGAGGGCGCCGGCAGCCCCTGCTCGCGGAGCGTCTCGCCGACCGCCGAGACGGCGGCTTCGGGTACCGGTCTCAACCGAGGCTTCGGCGCCCGGCTTGATGCCTTCGCCGGGTCAGTCACGGCGGCTCGGCGCCGGTCCGAAGCGGCTGCGTCGATCGAACCGTCGGCGTGAAGGACCAGACGTCCTGACGTCTTCGCTTTCTGGATGGCGCCGCGGGAAAGCCCGACACGGGCGGCATATTGCCGTTCGCTCATTCCCTCCATCGCGACCACCGAGAAAGCAATCGTATTGCTCGATTATCTGCTTGGCTCGCGGCCGGCGCAGCGCATCTATGGAGCCCGCAAACGACGGAGACCCCGATGCGCGACCGCCCCGAAAACAGCAAGCCCCTCGAGGCCTTCATCGCCCGCAAGATCGAGATCGACGAATTACTCGAACGGCTCGCAGGGCTGAGTGACGAGCACTTCAATGTCCACCCCGACGAGGTCCATTGGGGCCACGTCGGGACGCTTCAGTCCTACATCGATTTCCTCCGCCAGGTCTCCGATTCGGCATTCCGGGAAGGCGAGCACGCCGCCTGACCTGACCCAAAAGGACTCCTCTCGGCCCCGACGGGTTCAAGTCGGGGGCTCGGGGTCGTAGAAGGCGCGCGATGGTCGCCGCCTTCCGACCCGAAGGAGACCTGCCATGACCAAGCTTTCCGATTCCCAACTCGTCATCCTCGGCGCCGCCTGCGAGCGGGCAGACGGCTGCGTGTTCCCGATCACCTCCAAGCTCAAGGGCAACGCGGCCGGCAACGTCCTCAAGAGCCTCCTCAACAAGGGCCTGATCAAGGAGGTTCGCGCCAAGCGCGACGACACCGTCTGGCGTCACGACGAGAGGCACGGGCGCATGACGCTGCAGGCGACCCGCGCCGGCTTCGAGGCCCTCGGCATCGATCCGCGCGAGGCCGGGTCCGGCGAGGAGGGGTCCGAGGACACCAATCGCGGCGCGGACGCGAGCGAGACCGCTGCCGATGCCGGCACGAATGCACGCCCTGGCCGCCGTCCGAAGCGAGGCGCCAAGACCAAGACGCCAGCGCGGATCAAGTCCGGCGCCAGCCGCGGCGACAGCAAGCAGGCGCAACTGATCGCGATGCTCAAGCAACGGAACGGCGCGACGATCGACGAGATCGTCAAGGCCTTCGGCTGGCAGCCGCACACGGTGCGGGGCGCCATCGCCGGGGCGCTCAAGAAGAAGCTCGGCCTCGAGGTGACCTCGGAGAAGGTCGAGTCCCGCGGTCGGGTCTACCGCATCACGGGCTGAGGAGCGCCCCGATGAAGACCATCCGCGTCACCGAGGCGACCTACCACGCCATCGCCGCAGCCGCGACGTTCCCCTTCCAGTCGACCGGGGAACGGCAGGCTGACGGGACGTGGCTGGTGCCGATCGAGGACGAGACCTTCGAACGGCTCGACGCCCATCGGCTTCCCAGCGAGAGCGACGAGGACGTGGTCCTCCGGATGCTCAGGGCCTACCTCGGGCGGAAGCCCAACTGACCTCAATCGACTTGCGAGGCCCTATCGTCCGCCGCCCTCAACCGGGCGGCGGACTTGCGTTGCGCTTCACGGATTCGCAGCCCCTCGAAGAGGCGGCGGAGCGTGTATCCCCTGGCGACCGACACCGCGGTGAAGATCGCGCCGATCTCCAGCGTGGCGCCGACCGACATCGAGACTCCGAAGAGCGGGAAGACGATCGCCTGCGTCAGCACGGCAAGGAGGTAGCCCACGCCAATATTGGCCAGGACTTCGACGAGCGACATGGTCCGGGATTGTCTGTTCGGTTGACTGTCGTTCATGGGCATGCCGTGGTGTCCGGATCAGACCGGGAGGGACCGATGTTCGGGTTCCTGAAGAGGCGCGCTGAGCTCAAGCGCCGCGCCCACATCCGCGCCGAGGCGCTGCTCGCGCGGCGCGGCGAGGAAGCCTGGCAGATCGTCTACGGAATCTGTCGCGATCAGGATCGCGACCTTGAGGATCGGCTGTTCTACTACCGCGTCCGCGATATCATCGAGCAGCGGCTCGGCATGTCGCCAGGGTAGACACGGCGACCCGGTACCTCGAATCGAACCACGCGGGCCTGGCCCAGTCCCCGCGCGTACCCGGTGGTGGACCAAAGGATTCGCGGTGACGCCCCTCGGACTGGCTCGCAGAATCGTCAAGCTGAAGGCGCAGGTCCCGGTGACGGCTGCGTTTGAACAGGCATTGACGATTCGCAAGGACTGGAGCCGCGATGGTGTCTGGTATGCGAGCCAGAAGGAACACTGGCTCGGCTGGCTTTCGGAATACGATGGTCCCGGATACTACGGCCGCGAGACAGCGACCCGACGCTCAGCCGAGTTCGCGTACAACCACATCGTTTGTCCGCCCATGGTGTTGTGGCTGGGTGAGGCGGCCGGTGTCCCGAGGAAGAAGGTCCTGGAGGCAAAAAACGCGGCGCTTTCCGCGCCGCGCAGCTTGCCCAGCATGAGCGCAGCGATACGCAAGGTCATCCCTTTTTCGGAGATTGAGCCGCTCCTGCGCGGGCCAGCGCTCGATCGGAGTCGGGCTGGAAAGCCGTCTCGCCGGTGAACCTCTGCCATCGCTCGACGATCACGTCGCAGTAGCGTGGATCGATCTCCATGGCGAGACACCGTCTGCCGACCGACTCCGCGGCAATGATCGTGGTGCCGCTTCCGGCGAAAGGCTCGTAGACGGTGTCGCCTCTGGCGCTGTTGTTGACGATTGGCCGGCGCATGCACTCGACCGGCTTCTGGGTGCCATGGACCGTCGCCTCGTCCTCGTCGCCGGCCGTCCCTATCGTCCAGAGCGTCGACTGGTCTCGGGCACCTTGCCAGTGGCCGGTCGCACCCTTGCGGACAGCGTAGAGACACGGCTCATGCTGCCAGTGATAGTCGCCGCGGCCGAGGACGAAACGCGGCTTCGCCCAGATGATCTGGGAGCGGATAGCAAAACCTGCGGCATCCAGGCTCTCCGCCACGGTCCGGGCATGCACGCCCGCGTGCCAGACATAGGCGACGTCGCCGGGGAACAGAGCCCATGCTTCCCGCCAGTCGGCGCGGTCGTCGTTGCTAACCTTGCCGATCCGCGCCGTCGCCGATACGCCGGCTTCGTTCCGCCAGGCTGGGTCATAGTCGACCCCATAAGGCGGATCCGTGACCATCAGATACGGGCGAGTGTCCCCCAACAGTTTGCCCACGTCCGTGGGGTTCGTCGCGTCGCCGCAAAGCAGCCGATGCCGTCCGAGCAGCCAGACGTCGCCCGGCCGGGTGACGGGATCGACCGGCGGCTCCGGAACGATATCCTCGCCGTCCGCCGGGCCCCCCGCCTCGTCGAAGCCGCCGAGCAGACGGTCGAGCTCATCCTCGGCAAAGCCGAGGAGTTCAAGATCGACACCGTCGTCCCTGAGGCGCGCAACCTCCGCCGAAAGCAGTGCGTCGTCCCAGCCGGCATTCACCGCGATCTGGTTGTCCGCGATGCGGAAGGCGCGGGCCTGCGCATCCGTCAGGTGATCGAGCCGGATGACCGGTACCTCGGCGAGACCGAGCTTTCGTGCCGCGAGCAGGCGGCCATGGCCGGCGATCAACACGCCTCGCTCATCTACGAGCGCCGGCACGTTGAAGCCGAACTCGGCGATCGAGGCGGCGATCTGCGCCACCTGGTCCTCACCGTGCGTGCGAGCGTTGGCGGCGTAGGGAAGCAGCTTGTCGAGCGGCCACCGCTCGATCTGCAAGCCGTCAGGCAGCATCGCGGATGTCTACACCGCGTTCGGCCGCGACGTCCGCGTAGGGCCGGCCGCCTTCCAGCGTCACCGGTCTATCGGGGAACAGCTGCTGCCAGCGCAGGATGGCGACGTCGACATATTCCGGCGCAAGCTCGATGGCGCGGACGCTCCGGCCAGACTGCTCGCCGGCAACGATGGTCGAGCCGGACCCTGAGAAGGGCTCGTAGATCAGATCGCCCGGATGGCTATAAGCC
Source organism: Bauldia sp. (assembly GCA_020442065.1). Classification (GTDB taxonomy): domain Bacteria; phylum Pseudomonadota; class Alphaproteobacteria; order Rhizobiales; family Kaistiaceae; genus Bauldia. Next base: position 26,362 of record JAGRKZ010000161.1, on the reverse strand, counting down.
TCCATCACGAACGCCGGCAGCTTCACCGGGAACACAGCCGGATGCTCCGTCTCGATGCCGCGCGCCTTGTGACGCGTGATCCTGATGACGTTATCGGGGATACGATGCTCCTGGACGCCTTGCCCGGCATGGGTCCACTCGCCGACATGGCCGTCGCGATTGCGCATGCCGCCATGCGAGTCGTTAACGTGGCCGGTCCATTTGCAGGGCACGATCTTGTTCGGCTTCCGAGCAGCGCGATTGAAGTGGAAAAGGAACTCGAAGGCCGGCGCCAGGCGGCCGTTCCAGTCGCCGGGCAGCCCCGGTCCCTGATCCCAGATATAAAGACCAAAACGGCGCCAGCCGGCGCCGCGCATCCAGTCGAGCCAGGCCTGCCAATAGGGTAGCCATTCGTTGTCCCGGTGAACCATGCCCAGATTGACGAGGACCTGGGCGTCGTCGGTCATCACGTCGCGCACGCAACTGAAGGCCCGCCGCATCAGGTCATCCCAGTTGGCGATCCCACCGGTCGTGTAGTCCCGCTGGTTGCCATATGGCGGACTGGTGAACAGGAGCACCGCGCGTTCTCCCGCCATCAGCCGCGCGACCGTGTCCGCATCCGTGCAGTCGCCGCAGATCAGGCGGTGCGCTCCGAGGTTCCAGAGGTCGCCAAGGCGCGCGACCGGCGCCGGCGGAGGCTCCGGAGCATCGTCCGCGGCATCGCCGGCTTCCGCGGGCGGAACGTCACTTTCCGCGTCGTCGAGCGGCGCCATCAGGCGCGCAAGCTCGGTCTCGTCGAAGCCGGTCAGCGCGACGTCGAAGCCCTCGCCGTTGAGGGCGTGGAGTTCCTCGGCGAGCAGGCTCTCGTTCCATCCGCCGAGTTCCGTCAGCTTGTTGTCGGCGATGCGATAGGCCCGGCGCTGCGCCCCGCTCAAGTGATCGAGCACGATCACCGGGACCCGGTCGAGGCCGAGCAGCTCCGCCGCCAGCACCCGGCCGTGACCGGCGACGACCTCGCCGTCGGCGGCGACGAGGACCGGGACGGTCCAGCCGAACTCCGCCATGCTGGCGGCGATCCCGGCCACCTGTTCCGGTTCGTGCATCTTGGCGTTGCGGGCGTAGGGCACCAGCCGCTCGATCGGCCAGGACACGACCTGATCGGGCGTGAAGCGCAAGTTCATCTCGATGTCTGTCGCTGTCTGGAGATTCGGCCGCTGGATTCCGGCGGGGATTCTCGGGTGGACTCCCGGAAGCCGCCCGGAAGCCACCGTGTGGTCCAGCCTAAGGGTTTGAACTATTGGATTTCTTCAGCGGGAAACCGGAGTGGATTCCCGCAAGGTGGACTCCCACGAAAATCGCCCTGTCGCTAGCGATGCGTCGCGCCATTGCCGCCAGCATAGGGATTCGGCCAGGGAGGACCCGCGACTTCGGCGGGTCGGCGATGACCGACGCGCCTCGCCTGAGTCTACCCGAAACTTACGCTTGAAACGCCGTTTCTGTCCCTGCGAAAAGTGTCCGGCGGACACTCTTCTCTCCTGTTCTCAAGCGCACGCCGAACGGACCGTCGCGATCACGTGCTGGCGCGACCGCTTACCCGGAACCCGACGGCCATTGAGTCGCCACGCGATGACGCACAGTGCGTAGAGCCAGTGCTCATTGGCGGCGGATCGGACCATGCCGACCTTCCAGCAGATCGTCTTCCAGCGTTCGCCGCCGGCGCGCAGCCAGACGATCTTCGCGTCGGTCGGATCGAGCCCGTGCGTCCAGCTCAGCGTCTCCTCCATACGGCTGATCGCATCAGGCTGTGGTGGCGGCCGACCGAGGCGCGGTGGCTCCTGGCCGACGAGATCGCTGAACTCGGCGACGATCTGCGGCCAAGTGTTGAAGTACCCACGGATGCGCTGGTCGGGGAGCCGCTTCAGCACGTCGGCGGCTTCGGCGAGTCGTGCTTCGACCAGGCTCGGCGTCCACTCAAGCACGGCGTACCTCCGATGCAGCACTCCGGCCGTAGAGCTTCTCCCCAAGCTGACGGACGAGCTCGCGCTCGGGCCACGTCAGGCGTGTGTCTCCGATCGACACCGCCAACAGGCCCTGCTCGCGCCAGCCGTCGCGCTTGATCTCATCGGGCGAGCGTCGTTCGCCTCCATAGCCTTTAGGGAGCCACCTCACCGGACGCCTCCTTTCGTCTCGATCGCCCAGAGGAGGATGGCGATGGCGTCCGCCTCGTTGTCATCGTCGGGCATAAACCCACGCGCGCGAACGGCGGCCACCACCGCTTCCTTGTCGGCGTTGCCCTTGCCAGTGATGAACCGCTTGATGGTGCCGACCGGGACGCCTTGGTAGGCGATCGCGTGTTCCTCGCACCAGGCAGTGACGCCGGCGAGAAAGCCTCCATAGGCGTGTGCTGCGTCGACGCCGATGTGTCGCCGCACCTCTTCGAAGTAGACAGCCTCGACATCACCGGCCAGGCGGAGCGTCTCGTCTAGCCAACGCTCGAAGCGGAGGTAGCGCATGCCGCCACCCTCGAAACGGTGCGGCTTGAAGTCAGCGGTGCCGCTGAGGATGCGACCGCTGAGTTTGCGGAGTGCCCAGCCGGTGGTGGTGCCGAGATCAAGTGCAAGAATGGCCGTCCCGCCTGGATCGAGAGACAGCCCGGCGGGCACGGGCGCCGGCACCGCCGGCAAGGTTGGGGAGATGTTCATTGCGAAGGCTCACGAGAGTGGGCCTTCGGCTTTGGTCAATGCGGAATCTATGACGAGCAGAATCCGTCGCCAACAAAAATCGGCGGCGAGGAGGTTTTTCCTCATCGAGGTCTAGGGTCGAGAACGCGTCGCCGTCCTGCAGAGATGTTGGGAACGCGTTTCCTCAAGTGAATTCAATCACTTCGGTTGATTGCTCCCAACCTGAGCAGCGCCCAACGGGATCGAACACTCTTTACATAAGGGGATATGAATTCCCCCGTCGGTCCAATCGCAACACCCTCTCTCCTGCATAAGTCTCTGACCCGTTGGGAACGTTGGTCAGGTTGGGAACAATGGTTGCAAGTTTCGGATTTCGTTGCGGGAAATCTGTTCCCAACATCGTGGGGAAGGTTGGCACGGGTTGGAAACAATAGCGCCAGCGCCAGCTCGAACGCCGGGTTTGAACCCAAAGCAGACATCGACTGCCTTCGAATCACCGCTTGCGCGCCGAACAGAGCAAGAACACAATGCAGAGTGACCAAAAAACCGCCAGCCCCAAAGCCAGTCTCGCCCGCCGCCGCGGGAAATGCCGGCCCTCATTTTGAAGCGCGGGTGGGGGCGTACTATTACCTTACGATGATCGCCGGGGGTGAGCCGCGGGGGCTGCCCGGCACCTCGATCAAGTCGGTTGCCCTTCAGCAGCGAATGACCAGGCATCCGCTCGACGATGTCGTGGTTCATGCGGTCGACGCCAGCGGCAGCCGGACGACGTTGGAAATTCAAGCGAAGCGGTCGATGACCTTTGTGGCATCGGACGCCGAGTTCGCCGATGTTGTCTCTCAGATTTGGGCTGCATCGCAAAAGCCAGACTTCGGATCGTCCCGCTATGAGTTAGCGGCGGCCATTTCGCGCACGACCACGCGTATCGAAGAAGCGGTGCAAGACGTACTGCATTGGGCGCGGGTGCACGGGGACGCGGCGAGCTTCCACGCCGACATTCAGCGTACGGGGTTTGCGTCGGAGCGGATGCGCGATTTCGTGAAGGTTTTTCGCGAAAATCTCAAGAAGTGCGGTGCTCCCGACGACGACGAAACCGTCTGGCGGTTGTTGCGACGCTTCCAAGTGCTGGTGTTCGATTTTGAAGCTGAAGGTTCCAGCTACGAGCATTATGCGCGGGAGCGCTGCCGGTTGGTGTTGGCGGTCGATCAAGCCGAGCGTGCCGGCGATCTATGGGCCCGCTTGATCGTCGAAGCAGGATCGGTCGCTCGGGCAGCGGGATCAAGGTCGCGCCAAGAGATCGTCGAGAATCTTGCCGCTGAAGACGGCTATCGTTTCGCTCCGGCGCGCACGCATCAAGCGAGCTTCGAGCGGCTAGCAGAAGAGGCGCAGCTCGCACTGAAAGACGTCGATGACCAGATTGGCGGCGCTCGCCTGTCTCGAGCTGAACTGGTTGAGAAGGGCAACCAGGCGCTGGTCACCGCGCGGATCTTGAACGTTACCGGCACGCCGGGTTCAGGCAAGACGATGGTGCTCAAGCGCTTCGTCGCGCTGAGCGAAACCGAGGGGCGCGTGATCGTGTTACGCGGCGGTCGCATTGTTGGCGGCGGCTGGCTGCACCTCGCGCACGCGTTGGGCACGAGTTCCTCAGCGCGAGATTTCTTCACCGACCTCGCCTCCGCTGGTGGCGCCACGCTTTTCGTGGACAACATCGATCAGGTAGACGACCCACGGGAACGGCAAACCATTGCCGACCTCCTCGACGTTGGCGCGAGCTATTCTGGTTGGCGTGTGGTCGTTACTACCAACAGCGATGGCAGCGATTGGACAACTCTTCTGCCGCAAACCCTCCGCGGCCAGATTGCAGTTCTCGCGGTGCCCCCGATCTCGGACGCCGAAGCGGCCGTTCTTTCGGAGCAGAACAACACTATCGCCAATCTGCTGCGGCCCGATCATCCGGCGAAAGGCATTGCTCGAAACCTGTTTTACCTCGCCCGGCTGGTCAGCGCGGGAAGCACCAACGCGAGCAATGTTTCAACAGAAATGGACTTGGCGCGCCTGTGGTGGGCCTACGCAGGCGGGCGCAGCGCAGATGCTGGTCGCTTTGCGCGTCTCAAGGCGATGCGCAAGATGGGCGCAGAGGCCTTGGCACATCCCGGCCGTCCGGCGACAAAGACCGACGATCTTGAATCTGGAGTAGTTGGCGAGCTGCTGCGGCTCGACGTGATCCGCGAAGAGGTTCCCGGCGCTGAAGTTGCCTTCCGGCACGACGTGCTGCGTGACTGGACCGTTGGTCTAATGATCGCCGACAATCCCGAGATTTTGAAAGGCCTCCCGAAACAGCAGCCGGTGGCTGCCGCAATTGTGCGCGGACTGGAATTGGCTGCGCGGCTCGCGCTGGATGCAGATGCTACCGGAGCACTATGGCGCGGTCTTTTGGAGGACACGGCTGGGCCGGATGTTCACGGCAGCTGGCGGCGTCCAATTTTGCTGGCGCTGCCGCGGGCCGAAAAGGCACGGGAACACTTCGACGCCCTTAAGTCCGTCCTTTTCGCTGACGATGGCGCGCTTCTCGGTGAGCTCGTCCGCCTGCTTGTGGTCGTGGATTCGATGCCGATCGTGGATGTGCTCACGCGGGTCAAGCCCGGCCTTAAGATACCGGCTGGTGCGACCGATTTTGTCTACCCGAAGGGCGCGTCCTGGCCGCCCACCATTATGTGGCTGGCAGCCCACCTCCGTGAGCTGCCGCCACCGGTCATGCTCGACGTCACCAAAGCCTTCATGGCGTGGCTCATGCTGACCAGCGGCTTTGGCATCAACTTGCCGGTGAATGGTGAGATCGTTGGCGTCCTATTCGAATGGCTCGAGGTCTTGGATGAAGAATCGCGGCCGCGTAGCTTTAAGCGCGTCGAGGACTTGCCCAAACTGCTCAACATCCCCCACCACAAAGACACGCACGAGCACGTGCGAATGGCCGCCTTCTCTTTCGCCCAAGTTAACACCGAGGCCGCGCGCCGCTATACAGCGAAGCTCAATCAGACCGACGTCCGCTATCAGGAATTCGAGCCGATCGTCAAAGGCCGAGGAGCCCTGGCGAAGGCTGCGCCATCCGAGTTCGCAGATTACTTCATGGCCGGCATGGTCGACCCTGATGATGAGGACGACCCATATTCCGGACGGCGTGATTACGGCCCATTCGGGTATCACGAACACATCTTCCTGACGCCCGGCCCTACGCAGGGACCAATGCTAGAAATGCTTCAGAGCACGCCGACCGAGGGCCTCGCGCTCGTGCGGCGCATTGTGGAGCACGCCACCGACTGGCAGCGTAAGCGCTACCGCCGATCCGACGCGTCCTTCCCGCGATTTTCAGTTCCGCTGACGTGGGGCGAGGAGTCGCTTGAGGGTGACGAGCAGGTCTATCGGTTCGCGCGTTCGAGCGTGCCAAGCTCCATCACGACCTCGGCGTTGATGGCACTTGAAGCATGGTCTCATCAACGGCTCGAGGCTGGGGACGATCCGGAGGCCGTGCTGCGTGATATTCTGGGGCCCGATGGAAGTAGTGTCGCTTTCGTTGCGGTGGCAGTGGACGTCGTGCTTTCGCACTGGCCGAAGTTCATCGAGATCGCGTGGCCGTTCGTAGCCACGCCCCAAGTCATAAAGTTGGACGAGGACCGCTACACCCGCGACGTCGTTGGTATCGACAACTTTAGCCTGTTTCCCGATAACGATACGGACACCGGGCCATCCCGCGCCAATCTCAAAGCTCGCGCGTCACGGCGCGTTCGACTGATGGAGGCGCTGCCGCACTACGTCCTCAACCGGCGCGACGACCTTGGTCCGAAATTGAAGGCCGCGCTCGAAAAGGCCAGCCAGTCGATTTCCCCTCCACAACCGGATGAAGGGGCAGACCCGCTAACCGGCCTTTATGCCGTGGCCCAGCGGACGGCCCGCATGGCCGATCCCGCGAACTGGCAGGATGTCGTGGGCCATCGCGAAGACGGTACTGAAGTCCCACTCCTTCAGTACGTTCCTGAGGAAGCCGAGCAGCAGTTGTTTGAGGCTCGGTCGATCGGAGTCAACGCATCAAGCCGCCGAGCCGGAACAATGGCATCGATCCACTTGGCCTTTTCGGACGCCAACCGCGCGACGCCCGAGGTGGTTGCCGAGGCAATCGCATGGGCACAAGCAGAGCCTTCCGAGCTCAGCAAAGTCGATGATGAGGAAAAGTTCGAATTCGCTCAGGCTAAGCGTGCGGTACTCATGGCCGCAGTGCTGGCGGTCCGCCATTCTGCTGGCGAGAAAAGGTCAGAAGCGATTGCGTGGGCCAGAAAGGTGTTCAGCGCAACAATTAAGGAGCCGGACGATGATCCCTACTACCGCGCCCCTCATATCGAGTACGACGCGAAGGCAATCGCCGTCGCGGGATTGATGGGCTTATACGGACAGGGCTCTGAAACTGCACTGCGGCGCGAAATTCTTGAGCTGGCAACAAGCCCGCACGCGTCCGTCGCCAACGCCATCGCGACGGGATTTCCAAGTCTCCGGGCCAGCGATCAGCCCTTTCTGCGCTCGATCCTTCGCATCTTTATCTTGACCGCGAACTACGTCCGCGACCGGCACGGTGACGACAGCGGCAAGCGTCGGGCCGCCCGTGCAGCCGTAGTCAAGCATGCGATCGATGCCGAACTCGCTTGGCTCGAAAAAGGTGGAAAAGAACCGGACTGGCCTGAGATTGCGCCGTGGCAAATCCGTTCGAAGCGTGGCGTTCGAATTCCGGGGCCAGGTCTCGACCACGAGCGGCCTCGCAAACCGAGGCAGCCGCCCGACGTGTATGCCGACGAAACGCGGCTGGGCATGGTCAGTTCGCACCTCGTGGGTCTAGCGGTTGGCGAGCGGCCCGAGTGGCTAGTTGGGCTGACCCAGCATTTGCTGAAATGGGCCATTGAAGCCAATGGGCCGGACGAGGACGATCGCGATGCCGATGGAAGGCCGTTCACGTTCAACGCGTCCTTCTTCGACTACGTCGGCATCCTCTTTGCCGCGCTTCCGCAAGACAAAGCAGTAACGCTGCTCATTGAACCGCTGTCGAGCCTACCCGACGAGGCCTTCGTCGACACGATGGCGATGCTCGTTCGCGGGTTTGACCGCGCGGTAAATTCTACCGACGCGACAAAACCGAGCGACCTGTTTGCGTTGCGGCGCGTTATTGGCCCCCGCCTGCAGCAAGCCGATGGATACAAGCGGCTGGCATGGAGGAAATCGTTCAGTTGCGAGATGCACTTGGGCGATGCGCTATGTGCGATGTTCTACCAGGCGCACCGGGGTTTCTCGTTAGGACCACCGCCACCACCGCGGCCGCCATCAAATTTCGCTCCCGCCATGCCGACCCTTACTGCGCTCATCACCGGCGCCCCGACGTCGGGCTATGCCGCAGTGCTGTTCTTGGACTTGGTTGAGCTGTCGCCAAGCGCTGAGTTGTCGCCCTTTGTTCTCGAAGCGGTTCTGGCTTGGGTGAAAACGTACGGTGATGACACGAGCTTTTGGAGCAACAACGATATTGGTGCGCGAGCATGCGCCTGGTTCACCAAAACGCTCACGGCTGGCGGTCTTACGCTGAATGATGGCCAACAAGCTGACCTGCGCGTTGCGCTGGACGCAATGGTGCGTGCCGGCGTGACATCGGCCCGGACGCTCGAGGATCTCATCGACGCGATTAACAATCTTGCCGGGCAATCTCGATACGCCGGCATGTGAGAAAGCCACGACGAACTCGCAGAAATTACTGCTGGTCTCTAGCGAGGGAAGCGACCGCAGAGAGCACTGAGACGCCGCTACGGTGTCTTTCTTTATGAGGGGAGGTGTTTGTGGGGCCGCTTACGGCGCATTGCGGCATTGCGGACATGACGCCACCCTTTTTGGTGGGGACCGTGCCAGTTGATGCCTACCTCCGATACCGCCATTCGAGTGCCTTCCCTGACCGGGCACGGTAACGCTTCCAATTCTGACGCTTCAGGTATGCAGCGACGCGCATCTGATCGCCACGAGTCCAACGGCCCGGTTCGAGGCCGATCGCATGCTGCAGGATCTCGCCTACGGAAACATCGGCGAGCGGTGTCGCTCGTTCGACCTCCTCGTAACGCCAGTCGTCGTAGTTGGCATAGCCATTGTTGACGCGCCGCGTCTCGAAGGCGAGCCAGCGTTCGGTCAATGCATCCCAGGCATCGGACTGGTGGCGCGCTTCCTGCTCAGCTTCAGCCAGGGCGACAACCTTCGGATCGTCGAGCCACCAGACGGCACCCGCGCGGAACAGGGCGACGGCCTCGGCCCACAGTTGATCACGATCGAGGCGGAGCCCATCGAGATCGATCTGGCCGCAGCGGACCGGCCAGAAACGCCGGTTGCCGGTCTCATCACGGAGATAGGTGTCGGGATTGACGCTGCCGGCGAACACGCATTGGCGAGGCACATCGATCACGTACCGCTCGTAGGGCGGACGATAGCGATCAACGGTGCGGGTCAGGAATGCCTTGATCCGCGAGACCTCGGCGCGACCGATGGCATCGAGTTCCGCGATCTCGATGATCCAGATGCCGCGCATCTGCTGGGCAGCGTCCTTGCTGCCGATCTCGGCGAGCTCATCGGTGAACCATGCGTCGCCGGCAAGCACTTTCAACGCGGTCGATTTTTTCGCACCCTGCGGGCCTTCGAGGATCAACATGTGGTCGACCTTGGCGCCTGGTCGCATGATGCGCGCCACGGCCGAGATCATCCACAGCGACCCGAATGCCCGGTTGAGCGGCGTGTCGTCGGCGCCTAGATAGCGGAGCGTCCAGGTCTCCAATCGCGGCGTTCCGTCCCAGGCGAGGCCGGTCAGATAGTCGCGGACAGGATGAACACGTATGTCCCGGGCGACCGCTCCGACGCTGCGGCTGACGACCACGGGCGCGACGTTGATTTCGTTCCGCTGCAGCCACTCGGCACAGCGCACGTCGTCGGCATCGCCCCAAGGCCGCGGGACAATCGCGCCGACTTCGTCCCAAGGCAGGGACCGATTGACTACGATCTCCTGTCTGAACTCGTCGAATACCAGTGCCCCCGCGAAGGCTTCGTCGTTGCTGAGCGCGGTGATGACATTGGCCTCGTTACGCTCCGGTGTTCCGGCGAGGTCGAGCCGCAACTGACCCGCCCAGCGCGGGCGTGTTGGCCGGTGATGAACATCGCCGGTCGCATTCAGCCGCCGGCGCAGCTCGCCAATCTGCTTTTCAAGAATCGCAACGGAAACGCCGGTGGCCGATTTGATGGCCGCGAGCACCTGACGCTCCGGCAACGGTTCCAGTCGGGCCTGGACGATCTGACCCAGCAGGGACCCGAGGACATTGAGATCGGGCGGCTTAGTGAGGGATCGGACAGCAGTCTCGAAATCCGCCGTCAGCATGTGTGCCGTCGGCGCGTCAGCCTGGGCAGAAGCTACGGGTGACGCAAGAGACGCGGGTGGCTCGCGGACATGATACTCAGCCGCCTTCACGCCGCGGCGGAGATCGTCGTTGAAGTCGTCGCCATGCAAAGGCAACACGATTGCGTTTGGCATGCCTGCAGCACTGAGCCGATCGCCGAGCACGCCGGCGGCCTGGGATCCCGCTTCGCCCGCATCGGCGAAGATCGATACTCGGGTGACGCCGTTGGGCCACTGCCAGCGACGTAGACCATCGGCGGAGAGAGCCGCCCACGTCGGAACATTGAAGATTGCGTGCGCCGAGAGGGCCGTCTCGATGCCTTCGGCAATGCCGAGATGACCGTCGACTGGAATCGGATGGAGACGGACGACGCCGTTGGAAATCGGACCGAGCATCTTCCTGCCCGGCGGGGCCTTGCCTGTGCCGTCGTCGAGCAGGAATGTTCGGTGGATGCCTCCACTCGGCTCGCCGGCTGGGTCCCGCAGGAGGCCGACCAGACCCGGCCATCCCCGCCTACCTTCGTAGTCGGTGAGATCGGGGTTGAAGAGGAGATCGGGGCAGTCCGGCGCGGTCAAGCCTCGTGTCGCGAGATAGGTTTCACCGACCGTCCCGGCGATCGGCCCGCAGCCGGCTAGGATGCGAGCCACCTCGAAAGCGTGGTCGGGCTTTGGTACCGTTGCCGGCCGCGTCGGCACCGGCCGATCGAGATGGGCAAGTCGCGCCGCCTCCTCGAAGAGCGCGGCGTTCGAGAGCCCGGTCGCGTGGTGGATCAAGTCGATGGGGCCAGCGGATTCGCCGGTAGCGTGATCGTGGGCCCAACCGGCGCGGTCACCGCTGAGGTGGATGACGCAGGAGCCTTCCTTGCGCGGCGGCCGGCCCGACAGATCGGCGCAGCGGAGCGTCTTCCTATCGGCCGACAAACGGCCTTGTGGAAACAGCAGCGGCAGCCAGTCGGCTGCCGTCGCTGCGAGCCGCTCGCGCACGGCATCGAGATCGAACCGGACCGGCGGCTGCCAGACGTCGTTGAGATCGATCATGCAAGGATGACCAGTCCTCGCTCGGCGCGGGTGATGACCGTATAGAGCCATCGGCGGCGGTCCGCTTCGGTGCGGCCCAGACCGTCATCCCAGACGATGACGTTTTCCCATTGCGAGCCCTGAGCCTTGTGACCGGTAATCGCCCAGCCAAAAGTGGCTTCGGTGAGGTTGCGCTTCTCCTTCCAGTCGCGATCGTGGCGGTAACGATCGAAAGCGACGTGATCCTCGAAATGCCCTTTGTAGATGCGGAGCCGGCCGCGGGCGCCGTCGGCACCGGGCGGCCCGATCCGGTTGCCGCCCTCGTCGGTCACCGCGGCCGAGAAATAGAGGCTCCCCTCGTCGACGACATCATCGAAGGTGACGAACATGCCATTGATCAGGCCGAGATCGTTCTGGTTCTTGAGACAGACGATCTTCTCACCCGGTCCTGACGGCATCGTACCGTCGCCGAAGCCAGCCGCCCGGCGCATGGCATTGTTGAGCTGGAGTCGCGTGGCGTTCATGCCGCAGATGACCTGGCCGCCGCGAAGCGCCTGTTCGGGCGTGACGTCCTGCTTCCGCATCTTCCAAACGAAGGTGTCGTATTGGCCGAAGCCGATGGGCTGGCCTTCCCGAGCCATGGTCGCGAGGCGAATGATGGCGCTGGTCTCAGCCTGCCGATGGATTTCGGTGAGCATGACGTCGGGCGCATCCCTGGTGAAAGCGCCCTCACCCTTGATCGGAGGCAACTGGCCCGGATCGCCGAGCACCAGGATGGGCTTGCCGAAGCTCATCAGGTCGCGAGCCATCTCCTCGCCGACCATCGAGACCTCGTCGAGAACAATGAGCTTTGCATGAGCCGCGTCGCTCTGGGGGTTGAGCGCGAAGCGTGGCTTCTTCATCTCCGAAAGGGTCTGGCGCATCGCCTCGATCGCGGCCTCGGCGGCGGTACGATCGAATCCGGTCAGAGTGCGCGCCTGACCTTCTGCCTCTTCGATCCTCTTGGCCGCCGCCTGGACCTCTTCCTCGGTCGCCTCGATGACGCTGTAGATCAGGCTGTGGATGGTGCGCGCCGGCGTGCCCTTGCGCTTCAGAACCAGCGCAGCCTTCCCGGTGAAGGTAGCCGTGACCACGCCTGGCACGCAGGTGCCGCCGTCGCGGTCACTGACATGCGGGTCGAGGCCAAGTTCCTCCAGGGCGAACTTCAGAACCGTGCTCTTGCCGGTGCCGGCGTAGCCGAACAGCCGAAACACCTGCTGCTCGGTCGTGCGACTCTTGAACCATTCCTTGATGGCGGCGATGGCCCGAGCCTGCGCATCGGACGGGGCAATATCGGTCATGGCCGGGCCCTCCAGCACCGGTCCTGCCATGGGCATGGACCATGCAAATCACCGGCGGTCTTGCCGCCTTTACAAATCGCCGAACTCCGGTCGATGGCGGCACGAGGCAGAAGCTCCTCCGCCTCGCTTGCCCGCACCACCTGCAGGGCTCGGTCGCTCATTGTTTGCGCGAGCGCCGCGTCGAACGGCACCAGCTCCGCGTGGAGTTCCCAGGTGTCACGATTGAGCGCGGTGAAGAGGGCCGGGTTCGGCAGGTCGAGGTAAGCCTGGTAAAGGGCGATCTGCGCGGCGTAGACCGGCCGCGCGAGCACCACGCCATGCTTGACGATCTCCTTCCAGGGCGCAGCGCCGACCGCCTTGTTCTCCCATAAAGCCGGGAAGGTCATCGGCGCCGGGCCGCCGATCAGGCAGCCGTCGATATGCCCCCGGAATCGACCGCCGAGCACCGAGAAGCCGAACTGCCGGCCGTCGGCGTGCCCGGTTCGGATATCGAAGCCCCCGGCCCGCAGCCAGCCCGCCACCACGTCTTCGCCGCGATGGCCGGCCTCGAATATCCGGAGCGTGGCGGGGTCGAACTCCCCGCCCGGGTCCTTCGGCACCGCGAGATAGTCATACTGGATCTGGCGGAGGCACTCACGCCCAAGCCCGGAGCTGCTGACATAGTACCGTGGCGGCCGGGCTCGGTGGCGCGCAAGGAGCGCGGCGTCGATCGCCATGCCGATCGCAGTGGCAACGCCGGGCGCACGGAGTGGCGCCTCGTACTGGCTGCCGGAATGGTGATTGAGGTCGATCATCGGCCGCGATCCGCCGGTGCCTCAGAAGGGAATCGGGTCGTCGAAGGGGACTCCGGCGCGGCTTTCCTCGGTTTGGCTCTGCATGCTCTCGATGTAGCCGGTGACCACTGCCTCAATGAGGCGATCGACTTCGGACGCCGTCCGATTGAAGAAGGCGTCCATCAGGCCGAGTTCGGTCAGCGCCTCGGCAAATGGGCGGCGTGCGTCCTTGAGCGCTTGCATCTCGCGTGCGGTCTTGTCGATCACGCCGTTGTTCTCCTTGGCGCTTGCCATTCCGCGTTCGAGGCAGGTCCGCGAGCAGAAGCTGTAGTCGGGGAAACGGTCCCGGCGGAGCAAGTGGCAATAGAGGAAGCCTCGGCTCTGCCGACCGCAAACCGCACAGGGGGCTAGCCAGCCAATAGCCACCGGAGACTGGCAGCCTCCTGTGGCTTGTCCTTGATCCGCTCCGCTGCCAACATGACGAAGCGGTCGTTCGCCTTGGCGGCCATGGCCTCGAGGTCGGGCGTGGTCAAGGAGCGGAGCGGGTGATGGAGGCCTCCGCGTCCTTCGAGCCATCGTCCGATCGCTTTCGCCGCCTCGCGCGTGACATGCGCCTGCCACTCGTCATCGGTCATACCGTTCAGCCGTTGAGCCAGGCGGGGCCCGTCGCGGCCGGCTTCGCCGGAGGCGCGGAATCGGTCGGCTTTGGCGCGGCCTGGCCAGCCCAGGGCACGGTGCCGGGCGCCGGCGCCGACTGGGCGCCCCAGGCGGGAGCCTGGTGGGTGGGAGTCTCAGCCGCCTTGCGCGGCTTGGCGTTGACCGGCTCGGGTGCAACGGACTCACCGCGCATGATCGCGGCATATTGCGGCTCGCCGGGCAGGACCACGTTGGCGAGCTTGTTGGCGTCCTTGTATTGCGCGCTCGCCGCGGGCTCGATCATGAGGCGTGCGGCAAACACGATGCCGTCGAGCTGCTTCAAGCCTTGGATGACGCGCTTCTGCTTTGCGCCTGCGCTCTCGTCGCGCGGGTCGAGCCCGAGGGCGCTGTCGACCATGGCCCGGAAGGCGCTCTTCGAGATGTTCCAGCCCTTGGACTGACCCTTCTCGTCGAGCTTGCCGCCGGCGACGGTAAAATTCTGCCAGAACTTTCTTCGGACGAACGGTCCCTCGACCACGGTGAATTCGCAGTCGAGCATCTTCGCGTCGCTCGATTGCGAGGCTTTGAGAAGACCCGCGTCCGTAGGGGTCGAGCCGTTCACACCGCCGGGACGCACCGTCATGCGCACCTTGGCGAAGGTGCCGTCAGGAATCAGTTCGCCGACCGGCGCCATTTGCGGCTGGGCATCATTCAGGTCGTACATGGTTGCTCTCCTTGTGCAGGGATCAGGCGGCGGCAGCGAAGGCGCCCGGAGCTATGGGGGTTGCGAGCGAGGCCGCGACGGAAATCCGATTGACCTTGGCGAGAAGCGCACCGAGGTCGGGTGGCTCGGTCATGTCGAGGTGGCCCGAGCGGTCCTTGGCCGGCAGGCCCCAGGGATTGCCAGCGCGGCAGACGAGCCGCCGTTCGACGGCCTTCTCGTCGAGCACGTAGCCGCCCTCGGCATCGCGTGAGAACAGGTGCATCGAGATCACCTGGTCGACGATGCCGGGCAGCTCCCGGCCGGCCTTGGAGCCCTCCATCTGCGGCTGCCAGGTTGTGACGTTGAACTCGTCGGTGACCTTCTCCAGCACCCCGACGAAGATCACGGTCCTGCCCGGCGCATGTTGGAGGTGCTTCAGCGCCTGTATGACCTCGCGGCCGAGAAGGCCGTAGGCGCCGCGGATGTCGGGCTTGCCGGTTCGCTCGGAGAATGCCTCAGGCTGCTGCTTGGCGTAGGCCATCACCTGACGCGTGAGATCGGTGATCGAGTCGACGAAGACGATCGACTTGCCGGCGAGGAACTCTTCTACGCCGCTGCCGGCATAGACGCCCCTGGTATGCTGATGATGCTGCGCGCTGTACCAGGCGTTGGGATCAGCGGCCGGATCAGGCCCGCCGATCAGCACGGCGAGGTCGCGAAAGTCGGCAAAGCTGCGGACCGGGATGCTGGCGCCCGGCCAGTCCTGCACCGACTTCATGCCGGCCTCGAGGTCGAGGCAGACGGTCTGCTCGGCCGGCAGCGTCTTCAGGAGCGTCGTCTTGCCGACGCCGGGCGGACCGAAGATCGCGACCGAGGTCTTGTTGTGGGCCGCCGACAACCGTTCGTCGGCGGTGACGATACGAACCGGCATTGTTGTCTCCCTCGTCTCTCTCGAATGACCGTCGGTTCTGGTCGGGGACGGCGGGGCGTTGACCAGGCGCCGAAGGATTGCCCTGCCCGCCCTCGCGGGAAACGGGCTGCCCCGCCGTTGTCTCAGCGGTTCTGGTTGAGCGTCAGCGTGAATGTCGGCTTGCCGGTCCTGACCGTGCGCGCTGCAACGAAGCGTTTACGTATCGGCACCGGCCAGGCGGCGAACTTGCGCTCCGGGACCTTGTAGGAGACGTCGACATAGTCGGCGGGATCGTCTCCCGCGGCGCGGATGCGTTCGATCAGACCCGCCAGGATGGCCTGGTCCCAATCAACCTTCTTTGGCAGATCGGCGGTGACCGTCACCGGACCGTCCTCGAACCGAACGGTCCCGGCATCCTTGCCGGCTTCGAGGCGGAGCGATTGTGCCCGCTCGGCAAAACGGAGCGTGAAAGCGCCGGTGAGCCAGTCGACAGCGGCTTTTGCCGCCTGAAGTGCGACCTCGGCCTCATCCTGCAGGAGGGCCAGCTGGTCGGCGGGGAGCGCGGCGATATCGCCGATCGGCATCGTGCGGATGTCATCGAGCGAAGGGTGGTTCGGCCGGTTTGACATCAGGCAGCCTCCGCCGGGACGATGGTTGCCAACGAAACCGGTGCGTTCCTGCGACGAGAACGGGCGACCGCGAGATAGCTGAAGGTATCCGGGCCAAGTCGCCGCTGAACGAGATGGATGAGACCATCCTCGGCAAGACAAAGCGCGCGATGGCTCATTCGGCTGAGCGCCGAACGGTCCTCGATGCTCATCGGAGGGCCGTGGCCAGTCCGATCCAGACCGAGAAAACCTCGGTGATATTCGATGACGTCGCCGGGCGCCGCTTCAGCAACCCAGGCGGAAAACAGGAGCTCGTCCACCGCCGGGAGAGTCGGAATCGGGAACGCGAGCACGCGGGCGCAGGGGCGGCCAGCCCGCCGCAAGCGTGACAGCGGCAGATCGAACGCGTTCATCACGCCACCCTCGGTGTCGGAACCGCGGCCGCCGTGCTCGCCCGCATGTGCTCCGATTCGTAGGCTTCGATGTCCTCCAGGCGGTAGGCGACGCGGCCCCCGATTTTGAGGTAGCGCGGGCCCTCGCCCAGCCACCGCCAGCGCTCCAAGGTGCGCGGGCTGACGGTCCAGCGAACGGACAGTTCGCGCTGGCTCAGATGCTTGATGGGATGATTGGTCGTCATGGGGACTTCCTATTGACGCCGGCGCGAGCCAGGGTCGGTTCGAGCTCGGCGATGAAGGTCAGGACCTTGTCCGCGGTGGCCAGTGTTGGTGACCGTCCCCGGCGCAGGTTCAGCACGAACGAAGGGTCGCCGATCGCCTGCCGGCCGAACTCCGTCGGCTTGAAACCCGAGGCTTCCAGGAAGGCCTCGACCTGCTCGCGGAAGTGTCTGCTCATGGTTGCCATGGCTAGGAATGAAATCAGCGATGTCCTATTGCGTCAATTGGAAAAGATTGTTAATTTCCTATCATGCGGACGAACACAGGAGTTGTGCCCATGAATCTCGATCCGGTCCGCCTGAAGATCCTGAAGCTCATGAAGGAGCGCGGGACTGACTTGAAGAACGCATCGGTCGCGATCGGCCGGAACGCCGCCTACCTGCATCAGTTCGTGTATCGCGGCACGCCCAAGGTTCTGACCCAGGAAGTGCGCGAGGCGCTGGCCAAGGAACTCGGCTGCCAGGCGGAGGAGCTCCGGCACCAGCGCGTGCCGCCGCGGAAGCCGCGGAGCAAGTCGCCATCAGCGGATGAGCGAGTTCGCGCAGTCTCCGAAGGCGGTGTTCCCGAAGGCTATTCCAAGGTCGCCGAGATCGACGTTCGGGCATCGGCAGGTCCGGGTGCGATCCACGAAGGCCTCGAAGAGGTGAAGCACGTCTGGTTCTTCCCCGAGAACGTCATCCGCCATGAGCTGAGGGCAAGGACGGACGATCTTCGCATGATCACGATCGACGGCGACTCGATGGAGCCACTGCTGGCGAGCGGCGACCGCATCCTCATCGACACCAGTCAGCGCATCCCGGCACCGCCAGGGATCTTCGTAATCTGGGATGGAATGGGGCTCGTCGCCAAACGCATCGAGCACGAGCCGAACTCGGAGCCGTCAAAGGTGATGATCAAGTCGGTGAACCCGGAATACCAAGCCTATGAGGTCGGTGCCGACGAGGTTCAGATCATCGGACGTATCATCTGGACATCGCGACGACTGTGAGCACGGCTGCCACTTCAGTGTTGAGGTACTCGCGGCCGGAGCATGGCTCGCGGTTCGGGCGCCGCGCGTCGACGCTCGCTGTGGCGGCTGCTTTGGCCGCCTGTACCACCTTCTCTTTCCCGACGACTACCGCCGCGTTCGAAGCAGAGGGGATCGCCACGGCGATCGATGCCGACACGCTCGACCTAGATGGCGGTTCCCGCGTCCGTCTCGTCGGCATCGACGCTCCGGAAATCGGACAGCGCTGCAAGCGGCCTGACGGCCGCGAGTGGAAATGCGGGATCGAAGCACGAAACCGACTGGCGGATCTCGTCGACGGCAAAGAAGTGGGATGCGCTGGCGAGGAGTTCGACGACTACCACCGTCTCCTGGCCCGCTGCTCGGTTGGTGGGGTGGAGGTGAACGCGTTGCTCATCGGTGAGGGACTCGCCTGGGCCTTCGTCAAATACAGTAGGGCTTACGTCGACCTTGAGGCCATTGCTCGGGCTCGCCGCCTCGGCATCTGGAATGGCACTGCGCAACCGGCTTGGGAATATCGGGCGAAGCGGTGGGAGATCGCTGCCGCGAAGGCGCCGCAGGGGTGCCCTATCAAAGGCAACATCAGCCGGGACGGCGAACGCATCTATCACGCGCCGTGGTCGCCTTGGTACGATCGCACGTCCGTCGACACCGCCAAGGGCGAGCGGTGGTTTTGCGACGAAGCCCAGGTAATCAAGGCCGGCTGGCGGGAGCCGAAGTGGGCCCGAAGCCACTAAGCGGCGATTGTGCAGACTCCTGGAGACGACGGCCGCGCGGCCGAGGTGGTCAGGTGTGATCTTCGGGTTCATGGACGCCTCCTGCCTGATCGGTCGGGAACTCATGTGCGACACGAAGGCGTCACCCATGGAGCGGATGCCAAGGATATTCGATCCGCACGAACCGTAATCGGTATGCGGAATGACGGTCACTGTGCGCGCCTGGCGCGGAACACATAGATCGTCCCCGAGAACGGATCGGACCGCATCTCCTCGCGCACGAGGGCGGCCAAACCCTCGGCGCCCTTGCGGAAGTCCACCGGCCGGGTCGCCACCATCACCCGGACCGCTCCCGTCGGGCCGATCACGGCGACGCCTTCAGGGGCGTGGATCACCGCCGCCACGGTCTTCGTCTCGGCGCCGCGGCCGATCTGCACTAATACCGGATGGGGACGCCCCGCGCTCCGGATCACGGATCATCGAATAAACGCGATGCTTTAGGGATTGTCGCGCTCGAACAATCTCTCTTTTTCCGCAAGTTCCGGGTAGGTTTCGGTAAGCAAACGGCCCCCGACGGCAATATTATTATAGGAATGTTCCTCAATATGGATCGTCAGAATGTCACCTCCCAAACCAGTCGAGCGCTCAAAGGCTTCGGTAAGGGCGGAAACACATGCGGCCTTTTTCTCCCGCGTTAGTCGCGGGCAATAGACGATGATGTGCGGCATGGCTGGTCTGCCTCCTTATTGGTGAGGGCAAGATTAGCATCAATCAACCAACAATAAGGATCTTCCGCCAATATATCGCCGTGAACGGCCCACGCCGCCGCACGGCATCCACCGCATTGCCACTTAAAGTCGCATTTTCCACAAGCGCCTGAGACGTTACGCCGGTGGAGCACATCAACCAGCTTGGAGCTAGCCCAGATTTCGCGCAATGTCATTCGATTAAGATTGCCTAGGGACAAGGGGAACATAACACAAGGAGTGACGTCGCCATCTGCGGTAATAGAACCGATGCTGATGCCGGCCTGACAACCACCCCGACAATCCCCAGCACCGGGACGGAGCGCTGCCAGTCCGGAGGAGTGCGCTGTAAAATGAATTTCTGGGTACTGGTTCTTGGCTTCAAGCCAGTTTTCCAGAATCCACCTAGCCGCCTCCGGGCCGAGGCCCTGGTCCTGCGCGCCGCGTCCAGTTGGGACGAATTGCGACAGGTTGAATCCATCCACTCCCAACTCCCGCGCCAATTTCAGCACATCAGGTAGGAGACGGGCATTCATCCTCATGGCAGTGAAGCAAATATGGGTTCTTAAGCCGTGCGCGACGCTGCGCTTTACCGCCTGTACTGCCTTGGCGAAAGACCCCCGACCACGCACGATGTCATGTGTCTTCTCTGTGCCATCAATACTGATCTGGAGGCGAGCGAGTCCTGCTTCCTTCAACTTGACGGCCGCTTTATCCGTCAATGGATACCCATTTGTGCTCGTACCGACAGTAATGCCGCGTGCACAAGCATAGGCCACTAAGTTGGGTAAGTCGCGACGCAACAAAGGTTCGCCGCCCGACAATGCGACGTCCAGCACGCCGACGTCCGCCATCTGGTCGATGATGTTTTTTGCCTGGTCAGTCGTATAGCCCATCGACCCGCCCCGGTTAGCGTTCGATGAGCAGTGGATACAGGACAAGTTGCAGTAGTTTCCGAGAATGAAAACCATATGCAGAGGAAACTTAGGCTGAAACATAACTCCGGTCCTAAAAAAAGGACTGCTGCACTCGGCCCCTGACCGAGGCCAAGTCCGGCTGGAGCCGCTGGCTTGCGTAAAAGGACTCGGCAACATGCAGATTATCGGTAATGAATTTGCGCAGCCGTCTGGAAGCGGCGGAAATGCCGTCGCAAGTGGCTTCTCTGGTTTCGTGGGTCATCGTGTGGGAGAACATTACCGCCTCCGCCAATGTTGCCCTGGAAAACGTCGCATACTCGGAAAATCCTTCGAAGCGAAGTCGGACACCAAATCGAGCTGGATCCCGGTATATCGGAGTTTCGGGTAAAAGAATCAAAGGGCTGACCCACCGGGGTATCCCCCCAACGCACATAGTACGCAAGATTAGGTCTTCGGTCTCTTCAAGGGCTTGATCATCCTCGCCTGGTAAACCGACCATCCACCAAGTGAAAGGCTCGACCAAAGCAGACACGGCATTGGCGATGCGCTCAACTACCTCGTCGGGGTTAAGACGCCGATTGTTCAGAGTCGCTACCCGTCGCGACCCTGTCTCGACGCCATAATCTACACTTGCTTTGTCGCAACAGCCTGAGAATGCTTCTAGTCCTTGTAATGTGTAGCTTTCGGGGTGCGCGAATATATTGATATGTGCCGGGCGTAGCCTACGTTTTATCAATGCATTCGCGAGATCGACGAGTTTCTTGTCACCACCCACGAAAAAATTGTCCTGAATTGTGAACCGGCTAATACCATATTGCATTAGCGAATCGATCTGATCGGTGATCCGATCGGCCGAGTGAAACTGAAGTTTGCGGCGGCCCTGCAGCCGACCAATAACCGGCTCTATACACCACGAGCAGTTGAATGGACAGGCTCCGCGTGTCGTAGAAATCGCCCCAACGTTGGCCTGCAGTGGGTGTGGCCTGAGTGTCGAGTACCGATAAACGGGCAATCCGTCCATCGGTTCTACCACCTCTGCTGGCGTTATGTCTTCCGCTCCGCGAACAAGTCCAGGGAGTTTCTCAGGCAATTTTCCTGTTTCGCGAAGCGACTGGCAAATCAACATGAGAGGAACTTCTGCTTCTCCCAAAATAACGCCATCAATGCAGTGGGCATTCTGCGTCGCAATTTCTTGAGCAAACAGTCCAGCATGTTGACCACCGATAATGATGGGACACGCGGGCCGCTTTGCTTTGATCCGCTGTGCCGTCTGAATTGCTCCGTCGCTAAAATGTACCCAGTTCAGACCGATTGCCACAAGAAGGGGATCGGATCCGACTATCATGTTCAACGTATCGTCAGCAGTGAAACCGTAGTGCAGGGAAAGAGGAATATGTACACCCGAAACGGTGTACCCGTGACTCTCAAGCCATGCTGCATTAGCCAGAATGCCCAATCCAAACTGTTTATCATCTAGGCACGGCGAGCTATTATCAAAAGACGCAGGCGGCTGTACGAATATGATGGGTTGGTCACACATTCTCTATCGAAATTCTACCAATGAGCGCTTCCGCAACTCACGCAAAAACGACAGAACCTGACGACGCGATACCTCAGCGTTGGTTCCGTTTTGTTCGGCTATTATCTCGCTGCCACTTTCAACGACATCGTCAATCGAGCTGCCAATACACATATCGAAAATAGCTTTGCCCGCCCTATCGATTATGTGTAGTTCATCCGTTCGGCGGCTGTAGAGCAGGAAAGTACCAGCGTCTTCAGGTCGACAGCTGACGCCGTCGGACTGCTTAACAGTAGAACAGAACATTGTCATGTGGTCACCTGTTGGGCGCTGTTATTGTATTTCGGGAGTGCAGCTGTTTCTGGTTTAATCCAGCAAGTCGGATCGCCCGCATAGGCATCGCCGTAACACGCGAAGCTTGCGGCGCGGCAGCCGCCGCAGCGCTGCTTGTGCTCGCACACAGAGCAATTGCCGCTCGTTATGCTATCGCGTGAGCGTATCTTTTCTAGCTCAGGCGCGTTTCGCCAGATTTCTGCAAAGGTCTGCTGTCTCAGATTGCCCACCGGCACGGGCAGGACGACGCACGGTGTCACGTCATGGTTGATCGTAATACGGCAGTGGGTGTAACCAGCGCCGCATCCTTTGTAGGGATCAGCCTCCTCCTCGGGAAGGATCAGGCCGACACGGCAATCATGCCAATCAACCTCAATACGGCCTTTCCACTCCTCACCAGCCGTCGTCCAGTAGCTCATGAGCTTACCGAGCTCGTCCGGCTTAAGCATGAGCTCGATTCCGCCGCGGGTTGTGTAAACATATTCCGTTAGATTAATTTTCTTTGCGCCCAGGCGATGGGCAAGCGTGATCATACGAGGGGCTTCAGCGAGGTTCGGCCGCATTGGCGTATAATTGACGGTCACCCTAACATCCGCCTCGACAAGATTCCTCACCGCATTGCAAGCTTTCTCAAAAATGCGCGGTACGCCGCGAATACAATCGTGAGTTTCAGCAGTCGCACCATCCAGACTAACGCTGACGTTGAAGACGCCTAGCTCGGCAATCCGCCGGGCGATGACCTTGGTCACAAGTATTCCATTTGTCGCGAAGGTGACCCGGAGACCACGTCCGACAGCATGCGCGACGATCTCTTCCCAGTCCGGGCGCATGAGGACTTCGCCTCCCGACAATGCCAAGATCAGAACACCGGCGTCCGCAATTTCGTCTATCAAATTTAACGACTCTTCTAGTGACCAAAATAGCGGCCCCCGACCGAACAAAGCGTTCGAATAGCAATGGATACATCGCGCATTGCAGTCGAGGGTCGTCTCCCAAACCACGTATAGAGGAAATCCAATCTTCATAGGAACGATTCCTTAGTATTAGACTCGCTCTACGACATGCAAATGGCGGAACGCCGCCGAGCATAAGGGCAAATGTTCAGGCGACCATCCAGGCAACCGATGCGAGTTTTCCCATGTCTTCGATCTTTAGCTTTCCCGCCGGCACTGTGGGTGAATTGCGTGGATCGCCAATGTGGATGTGCAGGGCACGGATTTTGCGATCTTCATTAAAATGGAAGCTATGAGTAAATGAAATCTCCATCCCTTCCCCTTCGGGGGTTACAACAGTTCGAGTGCCGGTCACTACGGCCTGATTATCTGCTGGAACGTTTACACCCGATACAGCCTTAGCAGTAGCTGTAATGAGGCCCCCAAAACCTTCAGCTTTCTTTGAATAAAAGCCTTCTATTTCCTCGTGGCCTTTGTACGTTTTCACCCCAATGGGGCCTGGACCGGAGATGGTCAGCTGTCCCCCATCAGATTCCCAAAGGGCCATGAAATTGTCTACCGAAGGCTTAGCCTCTGCTGTGAGCGATTGCAAAGCAACTCCGTCAAGCCTCTCCACTGATTGAAAGTAGCTTCGAACTGTCTCGATGTTCGCGAACGCAGCTAGGTCAGCCATTTTTGATCTCCATGTACTAAATCAGCCGACGGGTCTTGAAACCCGGCAAGATCTTTCGCGGATCGCTCGTATTCTGTCTCCTCGAAAGATTGGCATTCGCATATATGCCCGAAGGGGTCGCGAAATAACATGCTGTTTCCGCCCGCCCGAGCATGAAGATCTTTGATAAATTCTGTGTTACGCTCTCTAAGCTGTGCGTGTAGTTCCTGCAGTTTTCTTGGAGAATGACAAGAAAACCCATAGTGGTCGAAGGAGTAAGGAACCTCAGCTTCTTGACGCAACGCGATGACATCGGAACCCACCCGAACAAACAATTCGCCGTCTCGCTTTCCACAGACGGAGAAACCCAGGAACTCGACGAACCACTTCCGGGCCACACCAAGGTCGTGCACAGGAAGCGCTATATGATTAAGACCGCTGATGAATTGTGACATGGTGAATGTCCCTTATTTTATTGATGCCGAATTAGGAGACTTCCGCTTTGACGTAGATCAATCTTAAGTCAGCACTCCGCCGCTGAACAGCCGGTGAGCGCTCACGCACCAACGAAGCCATCCTCACCGCCGTGTGCGATGGACGGAAATTTGGTTCGCAGAAGAGCGCGAGAATGCCGGCGGGCCTCGGAAGAATGATCTACCTCACAAGGCCGCCGACGTGTTCACTCCTCAACCGTCTTCTATACCGCCACCCCGAAAATTGCCCCTGCGCGCTTGGTATCTCTCCCCCTGCCTCGTCTTGAGATACGCGCCCACACGCATCTGGTCAGTCTTAGTCCAGTGCGCCGGTTCGATGCCGAGCGCCCCTTCGAGGACTTCGCCGACGGAGACATCGGTAAGCGGGCTCGCACGCTCGAACTCTTCGTCCCGCCAGTCGTCGTAGTTTCCGTAGCCGTGAATTTGACCCGCCGCCGCCCATAGAGGAGCCACCGATCGATGCGGGCATTCCAGGCGTCGGCGTGTGATAGCACTGGTCTTGTTGGGCTTTGACGAGCTCAATGAGTTCCGGTTCTTCGATCCACCAGATTGCGCATTCGCGATAGCGCATGACGACTTCGGCCCACAGCTGATCGCGGTCGCGCGCAAGCGCATCGACGTCGATTGTCCCGCAGCGGATCGGCCAGAAACGTCGGTTGCCGGTCTCATCACGGAGATACGTGTCGGGATTGACGCTGCCGGCGAACACGCATTGGCGAGGCACATCGATCACATACTGCTCGTAGGGCGGAAGATAGCGATCGACGGTGCGGGTCAGGAACGCCTTGATGCGCGAGACCTCGGCGCGACCGATAGCATCGAGCTCGGCAATCTCGATGATCCAAATGCCGCGCATCTGCTGGGCGGCGTCCTTGCTGCCGATCTCGGCGAGCTCATCGGTGAACCAGTCTGCGCAGGCGAGCACCTTGATCGCACTCGACTTCTTACCGCCCTGCGGACCTTCGAGAATCAGCATGTGATCGACCTTGACGCCGGCTGCATGATGCGAGCAACGCCCGAGATCATCCATCGCAAGCCGACGGCGCGGTTGAGTGGCGTGTCCTCGGCGCCGAGATAGCGAATCGTCCAGACTTCAATTCGTGGTGTGTGGTCCCAGACGATCCCGGCGAGATAGTCGCGGACGGGATGGATACCGGATGTCCCGGGCGATGGCGCCGACGCTGCGGCTGACGACCACAGGCGCGACGTTGATCTCGTTCCGCTCCGTGCACCGACCAGTAGTTCACGCCACGGAGCGAAGTCCGAGCCAGAACCGAGCTGGGACATACGTTGGTTCAGCCGGCGCGAATAGTCGCCGGTCGCGAGCAGCGCACCCGTGAGAGAGGGCAAGCACGCGAAGTCGGCAAACAGCTGGTCGAACGCCCTGCCCGCCGCTCGAATGCCCCGTCTCGTCGAGCTCGAAAGCAGCGAGGCACCCGCGAAGTACCGGATGGTCCTCGAGGCGGAACAGAGATCGTTCCAGACTAGGGCTTCTCGCCAGCAGCTCCGCCTTCAGTCGCTCGTCCGCGACCTGCGCCTGGTTGAAGGAGGATACGCCTTCGAGCACTCCCTCCACGACGATGCGCCGCACGTCGGCCAGGAGCGCGGGCATCTTCTCTAAGCGGAGCTCATTGCTTGAGGCTTCAACGAGGTTCCGAAGAACGCGCAAGCGACGTGCGCAGTCCTCCGTTTGGTAGATGCGGTGAAGGAGAACTGCATAGAGGAAGATCGTGTGCGGCCAGCTGAACACGCGATTGCGGCCGCGCGTCTTTCCGTAGCTCTAGCAACACGCTGAGAAGAGGTCGACCGGGCCGAACAGCACGACCTTGCTCGTGTCGTCCGCGTCGAGTGGCGATGGATCTTCCGCGAACAGGCCAGAGAAGACCGAGGGGATGTCGACGTTCACCCAGGTGTCTAGCTAGCTAGGGCTCGGAACAAGAAGTCGAGATGGGTGGAGGACTTCGGATTGCTCTGACCGTAACTCCATCCGCATCAGGCCAAAGCGCAGCTCGCGCATCTGGCGGGCACGGTGGTTGCTGGCTCTCCGAAGCCTACAAAACCGAGAGTTGGGCTAGCGGGAGCGGGCGATCAAAATCGTCCCATGTCCCTAACTCGCTGATGTACTTGCAACTTCGCTTCCCCTTGCTTCCACAGTGCTTCCACGGACGCACCGGAAACATAAGCGCAGAATCAAAACGCCCGCCAAGTCTTTGACTTGGCGGGCGAATTTGGTTGCGGGGATAGGATTTGAA
>JAGRKZ010000021.1 GCA_020442065.1 Bauldia sp. | reverse complement strand
TGGGCGAGGGCTTCACCTGGGAGACCCAGGACCGCCAGCGCGACCTCGCGGCGGCCCGGGCCGCCTGGGAGCAGGCCAAGGCGCTGATCAGGGCCGGGGCGCACAGGCTGGTGCTCCTCGACGAGTTGAACATCGTGCTCCGCTACGACTACCTGCCGATCGAGGAGGTGGTGGCCTTCCTCCGCGACGAGAAGCCGAGCGACGTCCACGTCATCGTCACCGGCCGCAACGCCAAGGACGAGCTGATCGAGATCGCCGACCTCGTCACCGACATGACCATGATCAAGCATCCGTTCCGTTCGGGCGTAAAGGCGCAGGAGGGGATTGAGTTCTGACGGTTATGATGTAGAATAATGCATATGCTAAAAACAGCATAGGATCATGGCGACCGTACTCATTGAGGACATGAAGCTCCTGATGGATGACGGTGCGATCGTCCAGATCAAAGTCTGGCGGCTGGACAGGCCCACTCGTGAACGCCCGCATGGGCTGAAGTACTCGCTCTTCTATGGTCGGCCGGGCCGACGGATCGTCGGTTACGACAACGAACGCGGCAAGGGCGATCATCGCCATTACGGCGATCGCGAGGAGGTCTATGGATTCACATCGTTCGAGGATCTGCTCGCAGACTTTTGGGCTGATGTTCGGAGGGAGATTGCGAATGAACGAGATTAGGATCGAAGTCGAGACAATCGACGCCTTCGCGAAGCGCACGCTCGCCATGGCGCACCGACTTGACCGGGGCGAGCACCGGGCGCAGCGGGCGCGGCTCTCCTTCGAGACGATGGAGGGTCTGCTCAGGGTTCTGACACCGGGGCGATGGACGTTGCTGCGCCGGCTTCGATCCGAGGGGCCGTCGTCGATCCGGGCGCTGGCCAAGAGCCTCGCGCGTGACTATCGCGGCGTTCACGCAGACGTCGTCGTCCTCGTCGAAGCGGGTCTGGTCGTGAAGGGCGAAGACGGCAAGGTGTCGGTGCCCTGGTCCCGCATCACCGCCGAGATGGTCCTCGACGCAGCTGCATGACCGCGACCCCCGCCCTGATGATCCAGGGCACCGGCAGCCACGTCGGCAAGTCGGCGATGGTGGCCGGGCTGTGCCGGGCGCTGTGGCGACGCGGTCTCGCCGTCGCGCCGTTCAAGCCCCAGAACATGTCGAACAACGCCGCGGCGACCGCCGACGGCGGCGAGATTGGACGCGCCCAGGCGCTGCAGGCGCGGGCGGCGGGACTCGCCCCCGTCGTCGACATGAACCCGGTGCTGCTCAAGCCCGAGGGCGAGACCGGAGCGCAGGTGGTGGTCCAAGGCCGGCGCGTCGGGACGATGCCCGCCCGCGAATACGGGCGTCGGAAGGCCGAGCTGATGCCGCGAGTGCTGGAAAGCTTCGCCCGGATCGGCGCGGGGCGCGACCTCGTCGTGGTGGAAGGGGCGGGGAGCCCGGCCGAGGTCAATCTCCGCGCCGGTGACATCGCCAACATGGGGTTCGCCGCCGCGGCGGCCGTGCCGGTGGTGCTGGTCGGCGACATCGACCGCGGCGGCGTGATCGCGAGCCTGGTCGGCACCCATGCGGTGCTCGATGCCGGGGACCGGGACCGCATCCGCGGCTTCGTCATCAACAAGTTCCGCGGCGACGCCGGGCTGTTCGCCAACGGACTGGCGCTGATCGAGGAGCGCACCGGCTGGCCGTCGCTCGGCGTGGTGCCGTGGCTGGCCGAGACGGCACGGCTGCCGGCGGAGGATTCGCTCGGGCTGGTCGACGCCGACGGACTCGCTCCCGGCCGTCGGTCTTCGGGAGGAACGAAGCACGC
Source organism: Bauldia sp. (assembly GCA_020442065.1). Classification (GTDB taxonomy): domain Bacteria; phylum Pseudomonadota; class Alphaproteobacteria; order Rhizobiales; family Kaistiaceae; genus Bauldia. The sequence continues at coordinate 36,893 of JAGRKZ010000021.1, read as the reverse complement.
GGCCGACCGGATCGTCGTCGCCGTGCCGATGCTGCCGCGGATCGCCAATTTCGATGATCTCGACCCGCTTCGCGCCGAGCCGAAGGTGGCGGTGGTGATGGTGCGGCCGGGCCAGCCCATGCCGGTCGCGGATCTGGTGCTGATCCCCGGCTCCAAGGCGACGATGGCCGACCTCGCGTTCCTCCGCGGAGAGGGGTGGGACATCGACATCGCCGCGCACCGTCGGCGCGGCGGCGCCGTGCTTGGGCTCTGCGGCGGATACCAGATGCTCGGACGGCGGATCAGCGATCCCGGCGGCGTCGAGGGCGGCGGGGCCGTCGACGGCCTCGGGCTGCTCGACGTCGCGACGGCGATGGGCGGCGACAAGGTGACGGCGCCGGTGACCGGACGGCACCTTGCGACCGGTGCGACGGTGGCGGGCTACGAGATCCACCTCGGCCGGACCGAGGGACCGGACTGTGCGCGGCCGGTCCTCGATCTCGGCGGGCGGCTGGACGGGGCGCAGTCGGGCGATGGCCGGGTCGCGGGGACATACGTGCACGGGCTGTTCGCCGCCGACGGGTTCCGCCGGGCCTTCCTGGACGGGCTGGGCGGCGCTGGTTCGGACCTCCGCTACGAGGCCGGCGTCGACGCCGCGCTCGATGCGCTCGCCGCCCACCTCGAGCGCCATGTCGACATCGACCGGCTGCTCGCGATCGCCGGCGTCACGACAGCGCGATGACGAGGCCGCCGCTCGTCGCGGCGAGCAGAAACAGAAGGCCCCAGGCCACGGCATAGACGCGGAGGGCGCGGCCGATGTCGTCCGGGGTCGCCCGGCGGCGGCCGGCGGCGTTGAGGTACGGCGCGGCGGTGAGCACGCCGCGATAGCGGCGCGGGCCGAGGAGGGCGAGACCGAGGGCGGCGGCCATCGCCGCCTCGGGCCAGCCGGCATTGGGGGAGTGATGGGTCGGCGCATCGCGCCGCATGACGCGGAAAGCCTCCGCGATGGAGCCGCCCGCCACCGGGGCCGCCAGCGCGATCAGCGCGCCGGCGAGGCGACTGGCCGGCAGGTTGACGAGATCGTCGAGCCGCGCCGAGGCCCAGCCGAACCGCTCGTAGCGCGGCGTGCGGTGGCCGATCATCGAATCGGCGGTGTTGATCGCCTTGTAGGCGAGGAGGCCGGGCAGGCCGAGGAGCGCGAACCAGAAGGCCGGCGCGACCACGCCGTCGGCGAAGTTCTCCGCCGCGGACTCGATCGCCGCCCGGCACACCGCCGGCTCGTCGAGGCTCGCCGGATCGCGGCCGACGATGCGGGCGACGGCGGTGCGTGCCGCATCGAGGCCGCCGGTCGCGAAGGCGGCGCGGACGGCGCGGACGTGATCGTAAAGGCTGCGTCCGGCGATCATGACGGCGGCGACGACGATGGTCGCGATGAAGCCATAGGGGACCAGCGAGCAGAGAAATTCGAGCAGGGCGCCGACAGCGGCCGCCATGACGGTGACGATGACAATCGCGAGGATCCCCCCAGCGGTGCGGAGGTGGGGGGAGAGGCGCGGCCGATTGAGGCCCCGGTCAAGCAGGCCGACGAGGCCGCCAAGGACGGCGACCGGATGCGGCACACGACGCCACAGGGTTTCGGGATCGCCGGCCAGAGCGTCGAGCGCGAGGGCCGCCGCGAGCATCCAGAGGTGGGAGATGGCGCTCAGTCGACCAGACCCACCGTGCACTTCATCTGGGAGGAGAGGACGGCCGAGTCGATGATGCGCTGGCCGGTCAGGCAGAGGGCGGGATCGAGCGGCCCGGCGATCGGTGCGCCGTCGTCGAGCCGGGCGAGGACATACTCGATCGGGTTGCGCCGGCCGACGGGCAAGGTATCGACCGGTACCGCCGTATGCACCGGATTGGCCCGCGTCTGCAGCGTCACATGGTCGTCGTAGTCGTAGCTGGCGATCGAACCATCCGTCCCCACCAGCACGAAGCCGCACTTCGGCAGGGGCTGCTGCACCCAGGGGTCGGTGAGCGTGCCCCACCGCGTCTCGAGCTTCGACAGGCCGCGGGCATAGCGGCAGACCGTGATCGAATGCTGGTCGACCTCGATCCCAGGCGTCTCGTCGACGGTTGCGGTCACCTCGAGTGGCGCCTCGCCGCCCATGAACCAGGTGCCGAGCGTCGCCCCGTAGCCGAGATAGTCGAGCAGGCTGCCGCCGCCGGAGACCTTCTTGTACCACCACGACTCCGGCTTCTGCCGCTCGACCTCCTCGGGCGTCACCTCGACCTTGTCGGCGAGATGGAAGAGGGGGCCGCGATTGCCGTCGTAGAAATGGACTTCGATGACCTCGCCGATCGCGCCCTCTTCGATCAGCCGTTTGGCGGTGTTGTGCGAAGGGTACCAGGCGAGGGGCCAGTTGACGGCAAGCCGCTTGCCGCTCGCCTCCATCGCCGTGATGCAGCGCCGGGCATCGATGACGCTCGCCGCGAACGGCTTCTCGATCATGACGTTGAGGCCGTACGGCGCGATCTTCTCGACGGTGGCGGCATGCTCTGCGGTCTTCGAGCAGACCAGGGCAAGGTTGGCGCCGGGAGTGGCGAGACACGCCTCGAGATCGGTGAACACGCGCTCGGGCGGAATCGCGAAGGTCTCGATCGCCGACTGCATCCGCGCTGGATCGGGGTCGTAGATCCCCGCGATCTCGGCGTCCGGGTGGTCGACGACGAGGCGGAGCAGGTCGCCCATGTGCATGTGATCGAAGCTCACGCCGAGCACACCGTGCCGCGCCATGTTGTCCTCCCGGTCCCCACGAGCACCTTGCAGCCGCCGAAGCAGCTTGGTCGTTGTTTAACCCAGAGTGAGGGTGTCGATCAAAAGGCGCGGGGAGCCCGAATGGGGATAGCGGCGCCGGAAGGCGCGCAAACCCTGGCGAAAGCGGGCCGCAATGGACAGGGGATCCAAGGCGGCCCGCCCGGTCGCCACGGGGTGGGAGATTGGGGTTGGCCCCCGGCGCTCTCAGGCCAAGATTCGCCAGGCGTCCGAGTCGCGCCATCCCCCAAGCTTCGGGGGGAGACATGTGCGGATAACAGGGGTGGAGGCCTCGGCCGGAATCGAACCGGCGTGCACGGATTTGCAGTCCGCTGCGTCACCACTCCGCCACGAGGCCGCCTGGGCGCGGACATGTAAAGGGTCGCAGTCACTTAGGCAACCCTGCGGACGCCCTCCCCATGAACCTTCCCAAATTCGATCCGCTGCGCGTCATGCGCGGCTGACGCGCAATGCCCATGGCCAATGCGTTAGAGATGGCTGATCCTTTGCCCGCTTTTGTCCAAGGACTGGAAGCCGCCAGCCGGGATTTACCCAAGATTGGTCCAGTCCGGCGCGGGCACATGATCCGGCACCGGGGACGGAGGGCACCCGAACAACTCTGCCCTGCCGATCGCGCGTGACCGGCTTGACCTTCGGCCGAACACCATCCCACTGCACTCAGCGCAGCAACCGAGAGCAAGGAGAGACAGGCATGCGCCGCACCATCGGGACCTGCTACTACCCCGAGCATTGGCCGCGCGAGATGTGGGCGAGGGATGCGGCGCGCATGGCCGAGGTGGGCCTGACATGGGTGAGGGTTGGCGAGTTCGCCTGGTCGCGGCTGGAACCTGCACCCGGCGAGTATCGGTTCGAGTGGCTCGACGAGGCCATTGAGACTCTGGGGGCCGCCGGTCTGAAGGTGGTTCTGGGCACCCCCACCGCCACGCCGCCGCGCTGGATGGCAAAGCGCCACCCCGACATGTTTGCCGTCGATCGCGAGGGCCGAACGCGTGGCTTCGGCTCGCGCCGGCACTACGATTTCTCGCATGAAGGCTATCTCCGGGAGTGTACCCGGATCGTGACCTTGCTCGCCGAACGCTACGGCCGCAATCCATATGTCGGCGCCTGGCAGACCGACAATGAGTACGGCTGCCATGACACCGTGCTCTCCTACAGCCCGGCCGCCCGGGAGGGGTTTCGCCGATGGCTGCGGGCGCGCTACCCGAGTGCCGGGAACGACGGCGACATCGACGCGCTGAACACGGCCTGGGGCAATGTGTTCTGGTCGATGGAGTACAGCGACTTCGACGAGATCGAGCCGCCGAACCTGACGGTCACCGAGCCCAATCCATCGCATGTGACGGATTTCCGGCGCTATTCTTCCGACCAGGTCGCCGCGTTCAACCGGCGCCAGACCGAGATCATTCGCGCTCATTCCGACGCACCGATTGCCCACAACTTCATGGGCAAGGAAACCCGCTTCGATCATTTTGCCGTCGGCGCGGACCTCGATATTGCAAGCTGGGACAGCTACCCGCTCGGATTCCTGGACCAGAAGCTCGACGTGGACCCCGCCTACAGGCGCCGGTTCGCGCGACAAGGCGATGCCGATTTCCAGGCCTTCCACCACGACCTCTACCGTGCGGTCGGCCATGGCAGGCTCTGGGTGATGGAACAGCAGCCCGGCCCGGTGAACTGGGCCCCGTTCAACCCCGCGCCGCTCGAAGGCATGGTGCGGCTGTGGACCTGGGAAGCCTTCGCCCACGGAGCGGAAGCGGTGCTCTATTTCCGCTGGCGGCAGGCCCCGATGGCGCAGGAGCAGATGCATGCGGGCCTGCTGAGACCCGACAGCGCCGATGCGCCGGGCATGGCCGAAGCGATGCAGGTCGCGCGGGAAATTGAAGAGGCGCCAGACGTGGCGTCGGGCAGGGCGCCGGTTGCGATTCTGTTCGACTACGATGCCGACTTCTCCTGGACCACCCAGCCGCATGGTCGCGGTCTCGACTACTTCTGGCTCGTCTTCGACACCTACAGAGCTCTGCGCTCGATGGGCCTGTCCATCGATATCCTGCCGCCCGACAGCATTGACTTCAGGGACTATCGCATGGTGCTCGCGCCGGGTCTGGTGCACATGCCGGACAGTCTGAAATCCGCTCTCGCAAACAGCGGCAGCACGGTGGTCATCGGTCCACGCGCGGCGTGCCGGGATGCCTCCATGCGCATTCCCGTTCCCCTTCCTCCCGATCTCCCCGGGATGGATGTGACGGTGGCCAGCGTCGAAAGCCTGCGTCCGGACATGCCTGTGCCACTGGCCGGGGGCGGGGCGGCCACGGGCTGGCTGGAGCGTCTCGAAGGCGGTGCGACGGTGCTGGAGACGACCCACACCGGAGCACCGGTCCTCGTTGCCGAGGGGAAGCTGCACTATCTCGGGGCATGGCTCGATCAACCTGCACTCCGGCGCGTGCTCGGCGAGCTCTGCCGCGCGAGCGGCCTGGAAACGCTCGATCTGCCGGATGGCGTTCGCAGGCGAGATACCGGGACGGAGCGCTTCTGGTTCAACTACGACAATGAGGACCACCTCGTCGGCGGCCTAGCGATTCCGGCCGTTGGTTTTGTTCGCGAGGAACTGCCACGCTGACTGAGGCTTGCAGGCGCCGTCGCTTCCGTGACGGAGGGAGGGTCGGTGCCGATCAGGCGACAAGCGCGGCGTGGTGGCGCGCGAGCATGTCGCGCACAAGGGCGAACTCCCGCCAGTCGCTTTCATCGTAGGGAACGATGCCTGCATCGGCGAGGCGTTCCACGACCCGGCCGAGAATTGACGCGGGAACCGCGCTGATGAAGCTCGGATTGAACCGGTCGTAGAAGCGGAGCTCGAGCGTCCTGGACAGGTCGATCACCTCTTGCGGGAGATGGGCGATGGTCCGCTCGACCGCTTCCTGGCCCGCAAACCTGGCGAGATAGACAGACAGGAAATCGGCCGCGAGGCTCTGGCCGAATCGAAACGGCGGGCGGCCCGGCGGATCAACCACCGGCAGGCCGAGGTCGATGCCGCGGCGGTCTTCGATTGATCTCGCCAGAAGGTACTTTCTATAGAGCTTCTCTTCGCCGGGGGAGGCGAGCGACAGCAGGGACGGGCCGATGAGATCGGGCAGGTAGCGCGCGAGAACGAGCAGTGTGCCGACCTCGGTCAGCCCACGGACGATCGGGAGCGTGTCGATCCCGCAAGAGGAGAACGGCTGCACTTCCGTTCTCGATCCGACGGTTGCGGCGGTCGCGGCGAAGTTCTCGGGCCCGGCCTCGAGGATGCTGCCGAAGCACTGGTACCGCGTGGCGAAATGGCTGGCCGTGAGAATCGATGCGATGCCCATGAACGACCAGGAATTGGTCCGGAGCGGCGTCTCGACGAGATTTGTCGTGACGGTGAATGGTTCAAAGCGTCGGAAGAACTTGTTTTCCCGGGCGAAGCGTCCGCCGAAGTCCATCGAGACGAGATTTGTGCCCTCGGGCAACAGGCACCGCGCAGCGAGAGAATCGAAGCCGCCGCTGAAGTTGAGCGTCAAGCCCGAGCGTTCCTCGATGCTGACGGGCGATAGGTTCCCCGCGGCGGTGACGGCAGCGAGCGAGAAGCGTCCGATCCCGTCCACTACGCGGTCGCTGACGGGCAGGCCGAAATGGATCGACTTGTACCGCCGGCCGCAGAGCGTCGAGAGGGCGAGCGCGACCAGATCATTGTGCGGTCGCAACGGCTCGCTGAGTTCGAACGAAATGCTGATCGTACGCTGTTCGCTGTCGTCGGCCGGCCGCTCGGTCGCGATGGCGGCGATGCGGCCGTCCGAGACAGCGACCGGATCGAACACAATATGGCGGTCAGTCGTCATGAGCGTTCGATCCCGGTTCTTCGGCTCGGATCGCGAGAGACCGGCCGGGTGCCGTCGACGAAACGCGCGGCCCCGAGCCACTTTTGCCGCCACCATACGGAGACCAGGGCGGTGACAGCAATGCGTGCCGGTGATCCAAACGTCATGGTCATTGCCGGTCGCGAGATGATCGGCTTCCCGGCCCGACGCAATCCCAGGGACGCCCGGTCCGCTTCGTCGGTCCCGCCGACCAAGCCTAGCGCAGTGGGCGAGATCAAGGCCGAATCTACAAGACTGTGCCCTTCATTTTCATGGCGCAACTGAACTGGCTTCCCAGAGCAACCTCAGGCAAAATGAGGTTGTGCTAATCAACTTTTTGGGAGGGTTATGTGCGCAACTTTGGCTTAGCTCTAGTGCTCATGACCCTCTTCAATGTTCCGATTTTGGCGCAGTCTCAAGTTTCGAATGAAGCAGCTGAAGAGCAGCCTCTGAAGTCGACCGCTCAAATGCAGGACGACGTCTGGACAAGCTATCGTTTGATCAAGTCGCTTGTCGCCGAGGAGCTCGATCGCTACGAGGTCGAAGTCGACGGGGGCTTCGGCGGCGACTATCAGGTGATCGGGCCGTGCGCTGCCGGCAGTCAACTAATTGTCACGTCCGGTCGGCTACGACCGGCTATGATCGACATTGCGACGGAGGTCTACTATGCCGAACACGTATTAAGAAAAATCAATTACCCCGAGGAGTTGTGGGAAGATATACTAGAAATTTCTGAAGAAATCTCAATGATAGTAGTCCAGAGAGGCGACAACGAATTACATAGTCTTCTATTTGAGGAGTATTTTGTCAGGACCATGAACATAATTGCAAAAAAAGATGGAAGAAAATTACCCATTCTGGGGCCCGCCGAGTGCGGTGGAGGGCCTAACATATTGACAATAAATATAATTCCTCGCGAAGCAAAAGTGTATATGATACCAAAGATTTTCTACAAATATTGCAAGATTACCGGGATAGATCCGCTCGACAGAGAACACTGTGATCACTGGCTACCACCGGTCCGCAACGGCGAAAAGATCGAACTCGGGGGCGTGTACGAATTCATCCTAGTAGAGGGCAACACCGTGGCCCCCCTCGATGAGATCGATACAGATAGATATGATGAGGTCTTGTCATTTGAGATGTAAGTTGCGGGAGAGAAGCCATGACGGAATTTTGGGAAACGGTCAGAGAGTTGGAGAGGTTTTGGGCTTGGATCGTAGCCGCAGCGAGCTTGCCGTTCCTCGCAAGTTTGATAGAAATCACACCGCCATGGCCGCCAGCGATTACTGTCCTGACCTCGATAATCGCTATTGTTGCGGTTGTACTCGCTTATCATTTCGCTCGAACGATGAAGAACAGATCGGTATCGGTAATTGTGGTGATCACGATTGTTGTTCTATTCATTTTTAGTGCAACGTACTTGGGTATGTTGTCACAGTTTTCAGCAAAGATTAGCGACGGGTCGAGGGTAGTGACCGGCTTCGTCTGTACGCCTTATGCTCAGCAGATCTATCCCGACCGGTGTCCGTGGCTCACGGAGAGTGAGTTGAAACTTGCAGAATGGACGCCGAGCCTTCTTTGGACGTCCCTTTCGATTACCGCATCCAGAATGGCATTGGTCATATTCTGGTTGGGTAGCTTCCTGCTGCTATCGTTCTTTTTAGGGCTCTTCATCGTCGTACAGAGACGAAGAAGGCCTGCGTCTACGCGCTAGCTCATCGCGCACTTCGCGCGGGTATCAAGACATGCTCGGCTGGTTGATCGGGACCCCGACGCGTCGCTGCAAGACGCATACGGATGTGACGACGGCGGCATTAGGTCGAGTTTGACGTTGCGCCCAGCGGCGAAGCCGCTATGCCTTGCGGCTCCGGTCAGTGCGGTTCCCGCAGGGTAATCTTCTCAATGCCGACCGAGCCCGGCCTTCGCGCCCATCCCGACGACATCGCGGCCATCCGCGGGTGGTTCGAGACGTTGGCCGCCCTCGTCCGGGCGCGGGACTTCCCCAGCTTCCGTCCGATGGTGCATGACGATTTCCTCGCGTTCGGGACGTTCAGCGACTTCCTCGTGGGTCGCGAGCAGGCCGAACAGAAACAGTGGCGGAACGTCTGGCCGACCATCAGCGGCTTCCGCTTCCGCGACGATATCCGCGTCATGGTTTCGCCCGACCGGCTCTTTGCGGTCGGCCTCGCGATCTTCGATTCGACCGGCTACGCCGAGGACGGCACGCCCTTCGACCGTCCCGGCCGCGCCACCGTGAGCTTCGACCGGGCCCGGGTCGGCGATCCCTTTGTCGCCAACCACACGCATATGTCGCTGTTCCGCGACGTTCCGGATCGCTCGTTCGGCGAGACGGCCGCATGACGGGCGATTCATCTCCGGTAGACGCCGAGCCGGTCCCGTCCCGCGCCCCAGTCTACGCCCGCAACATGGTGGCGACGTCGCAGCCGCTGGCGGCGCAGGCGGGCCTTGCGATGCTTGCCGCCGGCGGCAATGCCGTCGACGCCGCGCTGGCGACGGCGATGGCGCTCACCGTGGTCGAGCCGACCGGCTGCGGCCTCGGTAGCGACGCCTTCGCCATCGTCTGGGACGGCACCCGCCTCCATGGGCTCAATGCCTCGGGGCGAGCGCCCGCGGCCTGGACGCCGGACCGCTTCGCCGGCCTCGAGCGCATGCCCGAGCGCGGCTGGGACAGCGTCACCGTGCCAGGCGCGATCGGCGGCTGGATCGCGCTGTGGCGGCGGTTCGGCTCGCTCCCGCTGACGACGATCGCCGGGCCGGCGATCGGCTATGCCCGCGACGGCTACCCGGTCTCGCCTAGCATCGCCTTCCGCTGGCAGCATGAGGCCGGCATCCTCGCCGGGCAGCCGGGCTTCGACGCCTTCCTGATCGAGGGCCGGGCGCCGCGGCCGGGCGAGCTGTTCCGGTTGCCGGCCCTTGCCGAGTCGCTCGCCGCCATCGCCGCAAGCGAAGGCGAGGCGTTCTATCGTGGTGCGCTGGCGGAACGGATGGTTGCCCATGCCCGGGCCCATGGCGGCGCCATCACCGAAGCCGATTTTGCGGCGGAGACGCCGGACTGGGTCGAGACCCTCTCGGTCGACTTCGCCGGCGCCGCGATCCACGAGATCCCGCCGAACGGGCAGGGCATCTCGGCCCTGATCGCGCTCGGCATTGCGGAACGGGCCGGCATCGGCCGATACGGCGTCGATGCCGTCGAGACCGTGCACGTTGCGATCGAGTCGACCAAGCTCGCGATGGCCGACGCCGCCGAGTATGTGGCGGACCCGCGCCATCTCCGTCTCGACCCGGCCGATCTCCTCGACCCCGCGTACCTCGCCGGGCGGGCCGGGCTGATCGACCGGACCCGGGCCGGCGACCCCGGCCACGGCACCCCGCGGCCGGGCGGGACGGTCTATCTCGCGGCGGCGGACGCGGCGGGGATGATGGTCTCCCTGATCCAGTCGAACTACATGGGATTCGGCTCGGGCGTGGTGGTGCCGGGCACGGGGATCAGCCTCCAGAACCGCGGCGTCGGCTTCACGCTGACCCCCGGCCGGGCCAATACCGTCGGGCCCGGCAAGCGGCCGCTCCACACCATCATCCCGGGCTTCGCCATGGACGCGACCGGTGCACCGCTGATGGCCTTCGGCGTCATGGGCGGTCCGATGCAGCCCCAGGGACACCTCCAACTCGCCATCCGCACGCTGCTCTATGGCCAGGATCCGCAGGTCGCGATCGACGCGCCGCGCTGGCGGGTGGTGACCGGGCGGACGGTGGCGGTCGAGGCCGATTTCGATCCGGGTCTGGTCAAAGCGCTCGGCGCGATGGGCCATGACATCGTCGTCGATCCGCCGGACTCGGTGTTCGCCTTTGGCGGCGCGCAGATCGTGATGCGGTCGGCCGCAGGCTACGTCGGTGGCTCCGACGGGCGGAAGGACGGCCAGGCCGTCGGGTTCTGACCCGGGACGGGGTCGGTGCGATCCCGGCCCGATCGCCTTGTCTCGCTCCGCGGAGGGGGCTAGGAACGAGCATTGCGACAACCACTCCCGGACCGAGCCCCAATGATGGACTATGCCGACGCGCGGACCACGATGGTCGACACCCAGATCCGGACGGAGTCGGTCACCGACTACAACGTGATCCGCGCCATGGGCGAGGTCCCGAGGGAGCGGTTCGTGCCAGCCGCGGCCAAGCCCTTCGCCTATACCGACGCCGACATCGTGGTGAAGGAGGACGGCCATCGCCGCTGCATGATGCGGCCGGCGACCCTGGCGCGCCTGATCCAGGCGGCCGAGATCCGGCCCGGCGACTATGTCCTCGTCGTCGGGGTCGGCTCCGGATATTCGGCGGCGGTGGTTGCGGGGCTCGCGACCTCGGTGATCGCGCTTGAATCCGATGAGGAGCTCGCCGCCATGGCGTCCTCGACGCTGATGGATCTCGGCATCGGCAATGTCGCGGGAGTCACCGGACCGCTCGAAGCGGGCTATGCCTCGGAAGGCCCCTATGACGTCATCCTCCTCGACGGTTCGGTCGACGTGGTGCCTGACGGGTTGTTCGCGCAACTCAAGGAGGAGGGGCGGCTGGTTGCGGTCATTGGCCGCGGCCGGGCCGCTCCCGCGATGGTGTTCACCAAGACCGGCGACGATATTGGCAGCCGCCCGGTCTTCGATGCCTTCGCGCCGCCGCTTCCCGGCTTTGCCAAGCCGAAGGTCTTTGTTTTCTAGCCGGGCGGGGAGGACCCGGTGAGGGGGAGGTCACCGGCGTTTTGAGAATATTGAAGGCTTTCAAACTGTTGCATGGCCGTCGCACGCGGCGACTAATGTCGTCTGCTGCCCGGCGGAATAGTTTGACGTGACCCGTCCGGTCGGTACACTAAATGTCGTGAATCGGGGTGGTGCGGCGCGTGGGCCGGTGGGCGCCGCCGGTGAGCGGCGAGGGGACCCGTCGTGGCGAATATTTGTAGAGTAGGCGCGGTGCTTGGCGCGGTTGTGCTCGCGCTGGGCTCGCTCCCCGCATCCGCCGAGTCGATGAATGCGGCGCTCGGTTCTGCTTACATAAACAACCCCGACCTCAATTCGGCACGGGCGCAGCTCCGTGCGATCGACGAGGGTGTGCCAAAGGCCCTCGCCGGCTATCGGCCCACGATCACCGGCACGGTTGACGTCAGCACCCAGACGTCGCGGAACAAGCTGCCGGGATTGCCGAGTTCGGATTGGTCGAGGGGCCTTACCCCGCGGGCCTATGTCCTCTCGGTCGAGCAACCGATCTTCCTGGGATTCCGGACCGCGAACGGCGTCAAGCTCGCCCAGAGCTCGGTCAAGGCCGCGCGTGAGCAGCTGAAGGTCGTCGAGGCGAGCGTGCTGCTGGATTCGGTCACGGCCTTCATGGACGTGATCCGTGCGCAGGTGGTGGTCAATCTCACGGCCCAGAACATCGAGTTCCTGCGCGAGCAGCTTCGGGCCGCCGAAGACCGGCTGGCCGTCGGCGAGGGCACGCGGACGGACGTCGCGCAGACCAACGCCCGACTGCAGTCGGGCATTTCGGACTATGCCCAGGCGGTTGCCGACCTCAACCGTGCGATCGCGACCTACATCCAGGTCATCGGTCATCGACCCGACCGGCTCGGCGGCTACAACGGCATCGAGGCGCTGCTGCCGCGCACGCTCGATGCCGGCGTGGACTATGCGCTCAGCAACCACCCTTCGATCGTCGCCGCGCTCTACAATATCGATATCGCTGCCTACAACGTCCGGATCGCCGAGGGCGCGACGTTGCCGACCATCGGGTTGCAGGGGTCGCTCGCCCGGAGGGAGGATCAGGGGACCCACGACACCTGGAGCGAGACGGCCTCGATCGGAGGCCGCCTGACCGTGCCGCTCTACCAGGGCGGCGAAGTCGCAGCGAACGTTCGCCAGTTCAAGGAGACCCTCGGCCAGAGGCGGATCGATCTCGATTCGGCCCGGGCTCAGGTGCGCCAGTCCTTCGTCTCTTCCTGGGGCGAGCTTGAGGCGGCGCGAGCGCAGGTCAAGGCGGCCGAGACCCAGGTGTCTGCCCAACAACTCGCACTCGATGGCGTCATCGAGGAGAGGCGAGTCGGCCAGCGGACGACGCTCGACGTCCTCAATGCGCAGCAGGACCTGCTGCAGGCCCGGGTCGCCCTGGTGAACGCCCAGTACCGGCGCGTGGTTGGCGCCTACACGGTGCTCTCCGCCTACGGCAAGCTCGATGCGCGCACGCTGAAGCTCGCCGTCGACATTTACGATCCGGCCGAACATCTGGACGCCGTCAAGGACCGGTGGGGCGGTTTGCGGACGCCGGACGGCCGCTAGTTCTCTGCGACCGGAGCGGTGCCCTGCGGGCCAACCGCACGATTCGCCAAGATTCACCGGCGCCTCAGGCGTCTCCCGTACCGCTGCTGAGGGCAGGTCGATGCCGCCATCTGTGGGGCGGCCGGATGGCGGCGCGGGCAGGCTGGTCGGCCCACCGGTGGGCTGCCGTACCTCCGGCGGCGGCAGACGGATTGAGCGCTCGCGACGACTTGAACCAAATTCGAAAGGTTTCGCCGCATAATGTGATTGTTCCTGCGGCCCGACCTTTGCCACTTTTGCAGTGTCTTCGGGATAGGGACGAGGCAGTGAGACTCGTGGGGACGCTCAAAGTGCCGCGACCGGCCGGGGGCGACAGTAGGGATCGACGGCATATCGTGGGTGTCCGGGGCGACTTCAAAATCATCGTGATGACCCGCCGCGCGGCACTGATCGGCGCGGCGCTGCTGGGCGTTGCGGGTTGCACGACCGCAATGGACACCAGCGGCATCGACCCGCTGGTGCTCCAGACCTACGGGCCGGTCTCCGGCGAGCCGTTCAACATCCCTGCGATCCCTGTGGCCAAGGTCGATCCGCAGTACCTTCGCCAGACCGTGCCGACGCCCGCCAATATCGCCAACGAGAAGGCGGGGACCGTGGTGGTCGACCCTGCCAACAAGTTCCTCTACCTGGTTCAGTCCGACGGCCACTCGCTGCGTTACGGCATCGGCGTCGGCAAGGCCGGGTTTGCCTGGGCGGGGTCCGCCGAGATCCACGACAAGCAGCATTGGCCGAAGTGGTTCCCGCCGGCGGAAATGCAGCAGCGCGAGGCGTTCCAGAAGCTCTATCCGGACTTCGCCGCCAAGTATCCGAACGGCATGGACGGCAGCCCCAAGAATCCGCTCGGCTCGCGGGCGCTGTATCTCTGGGCGGACAACAAGGACACGCTCTTTCGCATCCACGCCACCAATGACTGGACGTCGATCGGCAAGGCCGTGTCGTCCGGCTGCATTCGGATGTGGAACCAGGACGTGATCGACCTTTACGACCGCGTCGACATCGGCACCAAAGTGATCGTGCTGCAGGGGCCTGGCTACACGCCGCTCGAGCAGATCACCGCGCCGCCGGTGGCGACGCCGATCCCCGCCGACGGCGCGGCGAACACGGTCGCCTACGCGCCGCCAGCCCAGTAGCATCACGTCGGGGCGTTCGCTGAGCCCCCGGTCGGGTCACCGGACGATGGTGATGCGGCGCGCGGCGCGCGTGATGCCGGTATAGAGCCAGCGCCGGGCATGCTCGCGAAAGGCGAAGCTCTCGTCGAACAGCACGACATCGTCCCACTGCGAGCCCTGCGACTTGTGGACGGTGAGGACGTAGCCGAAATCGAAGGCGTCGGACCGTCGCCGCTCGGCCGGCGTCAGGGCTTCCGCCGTGCCGTCGAAATAGGCGGGGTTGATCGTGACGACCGTGCGCCCCTTGCCGTGCTCGCCCTCGTCCGGGGAGAGGGTGTAGCGGAGCAGGCCCTTCCGCGGCGCCCGCACCCGGTCGACGTGCCAGAGGCTGCCGTTGAGCAGGCCGCGCTTGCGGTCGTTCCTGAGGCAGACGAGCGTATCGCCAGCTACGGGCGTCGGCTCGCCCCGGCCGAGCAGCTCGCGGATGCGAGCGTTGTAGGCGCGGCGCGTGTTGTTGCGGCCGACCAGCACCGTGTCGGCTTTCAGCACCGAGTCCGGCTCGATGGCGCGGCGCGAGACGACGCTGCTTTCGCCGTAGACGCCCTCCTCGATGCTGCCGCCCTCGCGCACGATCATCGACAGCCGGATGATCGGGTCGTCCGCCGCCTGGCGGTGGACCTCGGTGAGCATGACGTCCGGCTTGTCGTCGGTGAAGAACCCCCCGCCCGCCACCGGGGGCAGCTGTGCGGGGTCACCGAGGACGAGGATCGGCTTGCCGAAGGACAGCAGGTCCTTGCCGATCGCCTCGTCGACCATCGAACACTCGTCGATGACGATCATCGCGGCCTTGGCGGCAGGGCTGTCGCGGTTGAGGACGAAGCTCGGTCCGGTCTCGTCCTCGCCGCGCATCCGATAGATCAGGCTGTGGATTGTGCCGGCGTTCGTGCACCCCTTGCCGCGCATGACATGCGCCGCCTTGCCGGTGAAGGCGGCGTAGACCACGCCGCCGTCGGCGCTTTCAGCAACATGGCGGGCGAGGGTGGTCTTGCCCGTTCCGGCATAGCCGAACAGGCGGAATAGCGGCCGGTCGCCGGCCTGGAGCCACGATCCGACCTCGGCGAGTGCCCTTTGCTGTTCGGGAGACCACTGCATCGCCGGGGTCTAGCCGAGTCCCCGGCGGCGTGGCGAGCGCTAATCCGGATTCACACCACGATGATATGGTCGTGGGTGAGGTCCTTGTTCTTGTCGAGCGTCACGAATTTCTTGGCCTTCTCGGACCCCTCGCCGTCGGGATCGTACGACAGGATCCCCTTGCCCTTCTGGTAGATGAGCTGGGGGGTGTCGCCGACGGCGTGCTTGCCGACGGTGAAGTAATCGTCGTGAAGCTTCCCCTTCTCCAGGCCAGTGAAGATGTCCTGCTTGAGCTCCAGGGAGTCCTCGCTGACGTTGAACTTGACGATCTTGTCGGCGTTGCTCTTGGTCAGCTTCTGGTCGAAAATGAAGGTATCGTCGCCCTGGCGGCCCTGCAGGGAATCCTTGCCCCTGCCGCCGTTGATGCGGTCATTGCCGCGCCAGCCGTCGATGGTGTCGTTGCCCTTGAATCCGTGAAGCTCGTCATCGAAGTGCGACCCCCAGACGGTGTCCTTGCCCTTGAAAAGGGTTGCCACCACCTTGTCGAGCTTGCCGTCAATGAGCTGATTCTCGAGCTTCTTGGCGTCGTACTTGAAGCCCGATATGTCCCATATCGGATCGTCGTTCTCGTCCTTCACAGCGATGGCAATGACCTTGCCGGTGATCGTGTTATCGGACTTCTCCTTGAGGAGGGCGGAGACCTCAAGCGTGGTGTCACCCTTGGTGTAGTAGAGAATGCCCTTCTTCCTGGTCACCGTCGCATTCTTGTTGACCAGGATCTCGAGCTCCGACAGATCCGTGTTGTCTACCGGCTTGTCTGCATCAAAGAACATTTGGCACCGACCTCTGAGGACTCGTCTACGCCGCCCTGCGCCCGTCCCAGCGCGCGTGGTTTAGGTGTGGCCGGCGACTGTGTCAAATTCCGGACGACATCGGCACTAGCGGCGCCGGATCGCCAGCGCGGCGAAGTAGACGAGCGACGACACCGCCACGATGGCGAACCCGGTTGGCCAGTCGGTGTGCCAGGCGAGCACGATCCCGAGCCAGGCGGCGGCGACGGCAAGCCCGCTGGAAAGCGCGATTCCGGGGAGCGCCCGGGCGGTGAGGAGCTGGGCCGTAGCCGGCGGCCCGACCATCAGGGCAAAGACCAGGAGAACGCCGACGATCTGCACCGACTGCGCCACGGCGAGGGCCGCCACGACCAGGAACAGCACGCCGACAAGCCGAGGTGAAACGCCGCGCGCTTCCGCAAGCTCGGGCTGAAGCGTCGCGAACAGGAGCGGGCGGGAAAGGAAAGCGAGGGCGGCGAGGGCAGCGACGCCGAGAATGGCGAGAATGACCAGCATTTCCGGCGAGACCGCCAGCACATTGCCGAACAGGATCGAGGTCGCCTGGAGGGTGGTCGACCGGTTGAGGCTGATGAAGAGCAGGCCAAAGCCGAGGGCGAGCGCAAGGACGATGCCGATCGCGACGTCGCGGCCGCTGATTCGCTCGGCGAGGAGGCCCATTGCGGCGCCGGCAAGCAGCGTGAAGACGAGCATACCGGCAAGCGGCGGGGCGCCGACCAGGGCCGCGCCCGTGGCCCCGGCGAAGCCGACATGGGAGAGCGCATGGCCGGCGAAAGTCTGTCCGCGCACCACCAGAAACCAGCCGACGGCGCCGGCGACCAGGGCGACGATGCCGCTGGCGGCGAAGGCGCGCAGCACGAAGTCGTAGCTAAGCATGGTCGTGATGGTGCTCGCGCTCGACATGCGTGCCGTCCGACATCACGAAGATGCGTCCGCCCGAGCGGACGACGTCGATCGGCGCCCCGTAGAGCCGGCTGAGGGTCGCCGGATTCACCACCTCGTCGACCGTGCCGAGGGCGGCATGGCCGTGGCCGAGATAGAGGATGCGGTCGACCGCGCCGAGGAGCTGGTTGAGCTCGTGGGCGCTGAACAGCACGGTGAGGCCAAGCTGGCGCGACAGGCGGCGGACGAGGTCGACGATGACGTGCTGCTGGTGCTGGTCGAGGCTGATCAGCGGTTCGTCGAGCAGAAGCAGGCGAGGGTGCCCGACCAGCGCACCGGCGATGAGGAGGCGCTGGCGCTGGCCGCCCGACATCGCGGCGAGCGGCCGCCGGGCGAGCTCGGCGCCGCCGACCATGGCAAGCGCCTCGTCCACCGCCTTGCGCTCGGCCATTGACAGGAAGGGCAAGCCCCAGCGCTCCCCGTTCACCGCCGAGGCGATGAAATCCCGGCCCGAGACGGCCGCAAGGGTCGGCGCGGTCCGCGTCTGCGGCAGGTAGGCGATGCCGGGCGTACCGCGGCGCGCCGGCGCGTCGAACACCTCGATCCGCCCGGACTGAACCGGCACGAGGCCGAGGATGGCGCGCATGAGCGTCGTCTTGCCGGAACCGTTCGGCCCGAGCACGCCGACGAACTCGCCCGCGCCGATCTCGAAACCGACATCGTCGAGGATGCGTACCCCGCCGAGCGACAGGGTGACATGATCGAGGCGGATTGCGCTCAAGACGCCGGGGCCGAGAGCGCCCGCGCCGTAGCCTCGAGCTGATCGAGCATCCAGCCCGTATAGGTCTTCCCTGCCGGCATCGACTCGGTCACCGCGACGACCGGTACCCCCGCGTTCTCGGCGACCGTGAGCAGGCGCTCGGTCATCGGGTCGACCACCTGGCTGTTGTAGAAGAACACCTTGACGCGACCGGATTTGATGTCGTCCTCGACTTCGGCGATCGCCCGCGCCGAAGGCTCGGTCTCGTTCATCACCGCGTGTTGGAAGTCCTCGCCGACCATCTTGAGGCCGAGGGCCTCGGCCATCGGGCCGAATACCGGCTCGCTGGCCGCGACTTCCGTACCGGCATAGCGGTCGCGGACCGACGTGATCTTCTGATTCAATACATCAAGAGATGCGGCGTAGTCCTTGAGGCGACTCGCATAGCCCGCGGCGCCCACGGGGTCGACCTCCGACAGGGTTGCGGCGAGAGCCGACGCAAGGGCCGGCACCGCCTGCGGGTCATACCAGAGGTGGGGATTGCCGCCCTCCGCGGCCCCGATCAGGGTGGCCACGTCGAGTACGGTGCGGTCGCCGCCCGGCGAGGCCTCGATCAACTGCTCCATCCAGTGGTCGTAGTCGAGCCCGTTCATGATCACCACCCGGGCATCGGCGACGGACCGCGCCACCGAGGGCGGCGGGGCGAAATCATGCGGATCGGTATCGGGACTCACGGCGACGTTGTCGACGACGACACGATCGCCGCCGATCGCCGCCGCCACTTCGCCATAGAAGCTCTCGGCCGCAACGATGGCGATCGGGGTTTCCGCTGCAGTCGCAGGCGCGGCGGTCGGGAGGGCGACCGATGCCGCCGCCAGCAGAAGGATTCGAAGCTTCATCGAGGACCTCGTCATTGAGTACGATATGTTATAACATAACACTATGGTCCGCAATGCCGTTCGAAGCCCGCCCGCCTTTCCGGCGCCCGTGGTCCCGCCGGTTCGATGCAGGGCGGCGACGGTGTGGGGTAGACCGAGGCGGCCCGGAGCACTATAAGGGCGCTCGCAACAGCCGATTTGCCACGGTTTCCGGCGGGTTCCGCTTTCGGTGCCGCCGCAGCAATGCCGATCGGCCCTGTTGGGGAATCGTCTAATGGTAGGACAGCGGACTCTGACTCCGCCAGTCTAGGTTCGAATCCTAGTTCCCCAGCCAAATCTCAGTCTTAGCCGATTTGGCCCTCTCGTCTGCCTCAGTGCGAGCGGCGGCAGTTACCGTTTCCGCAAGCATGTCAAAAGGTTGGCGGAAAGTGGCGACCACTTCGCCATCCTCCCAAGAGCAGTTCGATAATAGAAAGTTCAGCAAGCGGCGTTTTTCGCGCGGTTCCTGCTTTGCGACAAGCTGTGGCTATCCCTCACTCGTCGACTCGTCGCGTCGTGAAGATGCTCGTCCAGCCAGGATTCTCAATGCGGGACGGACCGACACATTGCTTCTGCTTGACACACGTCAATGACAGCGAGCCTAGCTAGATTCGTTGATTGGGTGTGGTCTTCCTGAGCAGGAGAGGCGAATGTCCGATCAACGCGGATTTCTTCTTGCCCTGACGACGATTGCCGCAACGATCTGGTTTGGGGCGGTTGTCGGAATCGCGGAGGCTGGGCCGCTGGAAGACGCCAATGCCGCCTACAAGCGCGGCGACGGCCCCGCAGCTGTAGAACTTCTTCTTCCGTTGGCTGAGGGGGGCGATGCAAACGCCGAATTTTTCCTTGGCTCAATCTACGATAACGGCAGGGAAGGAATTCAAAGAGACTCTGTTGAGGCGGTGAAATGGTTTCGCCGTGCGGCGGATCAGGGGCACGCCGACGCCCAGGCGAGCCTCGGCGTGATGTACGCGCTTGGCCGAGGCGTTCCACAGGACGACATTGAAGCTGCCAATTGGCTCCTCAGATCGTTCTATCAAGGCAACATGGAGGCTCAGGGCCCACTCGCCGATATCTACACTCGCGAGATGGATAGTTTCACGACGGCCGCCGAGCAGGGTGATCCAGAAGCTCAGTTCCACCTAGCCGTCATCGCTGAATCGGGTTTGTCCGACGCACAGAGCCCGGCCGAAGCAGTGAACTGGTATCGGAAAGCAGCCGAGCAGGGTCACGTATGGGCGCAATCGAGCCTCGGTACCCTCTATTCCATAGGCCGAGGTGTGGAGCAGGACGATGTCGAGTCGCTCAAATGGTTCCGAAGGGCCGCGGAGCAGGGTTTCGCCGTCGCCCAAGCAAGCGTCGGGGAAGCATATTATCTTGGGATAGGCATACCGGTGGACTATGCAGAAGCTGAGAAATGGTGGTTGCGAGCGGCTGATCAGGGCTACGCGAAGGCGCAGTATTACCTCGCTCTTGCCCATACTTCCGGTGAAGCTTTGCCGCACGACGATGTATTGGCTCTCATGTGGTTGAGCATAGCTGCGCAGCGATGGACACCTTTCGAGGCAGAGGCCCGCATGGAAGCTGATCGGCTTCATGAATCGCTAGCCGAGAAAATGACGTTGGCCCAAATCGCCGAAGCCCGACGCTTGGCGGGCGACTGGAAGCCGGGGGAGCGCCCTCAGCCTCGGTTGGACGGTGTGAAGAGCGAGGTGGCGGATAGGCTGTTTGAGAAGGGTCTGGAGGCATTGCAGCGTGACCGCACCTCAACGGGCATGGTGCCGTCTGATGAGATCTCGGCGGCCAGCGACGCATGGGAACCGCTCGCCGAGCAGGGATATCGCATTGATGTGAGTCAGTTGGGACAGATCGATGCCGAGGTGCAGACCAGCATGGTAATTATTGGTTTGGTCGCCTACGACATGGCTTTGGTTTCGAATGACTACGCGCTGCCGTTAATGCTCTGGCAGCCGCTGGCCGAGCTGGGCAATGCCGAAGCGCAGTTCAACCTGGGGCTTCTGTATTCTCAAGGGCTGGGCGTGCCTAGAGACGTCGTGTTGGCTCACATGCTGTTCGACCTCTCGGCGGCCGAACTGGGTGCGTCGGCCGCGACGAAGCGGGATGATCTCGCCGCTTACATGACGCCCGATGAGCTCAGCGAAGCTCGGCGCTTGGCGCGGCATTGGAGGCCGGCGGCGAATGGCCTAGCGCAATCCTACAAACTCACCATTGTGTCCCACGAAGGCGAGGCCTCTGGTGTCTTCGTGGTGTCGTCAGAGAAGGGGGACGTTCGCAATTACTACATTGTTGTCGAGGCGCTCGACGAAGGCGGCGAAGCAATTTTGCTCCCAATAGTCAACGAGGAGACCGGTCGGACTGAAAAAGTTTCAATTTGGGGCGTGCGCGTGCCTCAATCTACCTATGAGGCGGTTCGAGCCGACAAGCTTGATGATGGCGTAATCCAGAACAACATCTTGGGTGAAAAGCGGAGTGGGAGTCCCGACGTAAGATATTTCATGGACGTCGAGAACGGCACCATCACGCATTGGTAGGGAGCGTCCGCCGACGACAGTCTACAATCGCTACAATCGACGCGCCAAGCCGGGCGTGGGACTGCGCATCTTTGAACGGCTGAGCGAATCTCTAAAAATATCCTGCACCTGATCGATAGTTCGATCGTTCGCGCCCACCAGCATGCGGCGGGCGGAAAAGAGGGGTCCGGATAACCCTAGCGGCGGATCCTTTGGAGGATTGACCACCAAGATCCATTCTGTTGTCGACCGACGCGGCCTGCCGTTCCGCTTCGTGCTTACCCTGGGCCATGCATCCGACAAGGCCACCACGCCGGAACTGGTCGGGCCGCTTCGCCTGCGCGGCGATGTCGTTGACGACCAAGGTTACCTCGGACGCCCCTTTGCCGCAGCAGCCCGACCAGCGCATGGCGGCCGTTCCCGCCGGTCCGCGCATCGGCAAGTACGTTCGCGGCCATTGCGCTCAGACCGAGGGCGTCATCGAGTTCGCGATAGGCCAGCAATCCGGCAGCGGAGGTGATCCGGGAGCCATGGAACTCCAGCTCCATGCGCCGGTCGAAATCGAGCCGGAGAGGGCCATCGACCAATTCACCCGCTGGGTCTCCAAAATGGCCTCGTGCGATCCAGATTAAGCTATTGACTCTTATATCTGAATCTCCGTCAAAGCGCAGCTAAATACGGTGTCATCCGGCGAATGCGGGCTAAAGCGATGGGTCCCTTCTAAAACCGTTGGTGGCGTGCCGGTTCAGGCGGCAGGTCGGAGCTCGCGAACCTCCTCAAGAACGCGGCGGAAATCAGCGCCTGGTGCATGACACATGGTTCTATAAGCGTTCAGGAACGGCAGCCAACCTTCTGATTTCGGCCGTGGCCTGCGCGCGCTCGACACGGGGTCCCGATCGCGTTGGACCTCCGCGGCGCCCCTCAAATCACCAGGAAGTCGTTGGCCGAGAGATTGAGGCCGGCGTCGAGCTTGGCGAACTTGATCGCGTCGACGCCGCCCTTGCCGTCCTTGTCGTAGAGCGCCCAGCCCTTCTTGTCGTCGTAAAGGATGCGGTCCTTGCCGGAGTCGGCCTTCTTGCCGATGTCGAAGAACTTCGCCTTGAGGACTCCGGCCTTGCCGATCTTCTTGAACACGCCCCGGTCGAGGCCGATGGTATCGATGCCGACCTGGAAGTCGGTAATGATGTCCGCCCACTTGTTCTTCAGCTTGGTGTCGAAGACAAAGCGGTCGGCGTCGTCGCCGCCGGTGAGCGTGTCCTTGTTGGCCTTGCCGTTGAGCACGTCCGGCTCGGACGTCCCGGCGAGCACGTCCTTCTTTTTGGTGCCGGCGAGCGTCACACCGTCGAGGTTGTTGATCGTGATCGTCACGGTATCGGTGTCGGTCACGCCAACGCCATCACCGGCCCGGACGGTGAGGGTGAACTTGTTCGGCCCCGTCTCGAAGTCGTTGGCGGCCGCGGCGGCGCCCGCGGCGGTGAGGGTGATATTGCCGCTGTTGTCGATGGCATAGAAGCCGTTGGCGTTGCCGGCGATGATCGCGAAACTGGTCACGCCGATGTCGTCGGTGGCGATCACCTTGCCGACCTTGAAGCCGGCGGCCTGGTCCTCGGCATAGGCGAAGGCCTGGCCCGGCGTGACCACAGGCGGTGCCTCGTCGGCGTTCTTGACCGTGATCGTGATGGTCTGGACGTTGGTCTGGCTGACCAGGCCCTGGGCCTCGATCGTCAGCGCGAAGACATTGGGGCCGGTCTCGAAGTCGATGGTCGCGGCGCCGGCGGCGACCCCGGCGGCGGTCAGTACGATGTTGTAGAAGTTTCCGGCATTCTGGAGGGCGAAATAACCTTCATCGTTGCCGCTGGTGATGACGAAGGTGGTACCCTTGATGCCGTAGCCGCCCGCCATCGAGCCGACAACACTGGCGACCACGAAGTTCTCTGCCTTTGGGCCCTCGAAGTAATTGTAGCTCGCATTGATGCCCAGCCACTCCGGCAGCGCGATCATCTCGAAAGGCGTATCGATTCCAGTGAGGACCACGGTTCCGTCGGTGGTCCCGTCGCTCTCGATCAACTGGCCGCTGCTTTTGTAGTAGGCCTTGTCGCCGGCCAGGGTCAGGAAGCCGGCGCTGCTGTCGAACTGCAGGTCCTTCACCAGCATTGTCCCGTTGCTGGTGCCGTCGCTCTTCCAGAGCTGCATGTCTCCGTTGATGGTCACGACGAACAACGCGGTGCCGTTGGGCAGGACCACGAAATCCCTGGGGGTGGAATCCCCGGAGCCGTAGATGTCCTTGAGCATCATGGTGCCGTCGAACGTGCCGTCGGTCACCCAGAGCTCGACGCCGTTCGTCCCGTCCGTGGCACTGAACAGCATCTTACCGTTCGGCAGGAGCGTCAGGTCCTGGGGATTCGAGCTACCGCTCGGATTGATGTTCTTGACGAGAGTGGTTCCATCCTCGCTCCCGTCGGTGATCCACAGCTCCGATCCGTTCGTCCCGTCATCGGCATTGAACAGGGTCTGGGTATCCGACAGGACGGCAAAGGACTGCGGATTCGACGAGCCCGAGGTGTTGATGTCCTTGAGGAGTGTGGTGTTCGTGGATGTGCCGTCGCTGACCCAAAGCTCGACGCCGTGGGATCCGTCGTTGGCGCTGAACAGGAAGGTATTGTTCGGGAGAGCCGTCAGACCCTCGGGGTTCGAGTCGCCGGACGGATTGATGTCCTTGACCCTTACGCTTGTAGTAGCGCTGACCCGCCAGAGTTCCTGGCCATCGTCACCGAGGCCACTGTAGTAGATGCTGTCGCCAACGCGGGTGAGGAACTGAGGGTTGGTGCCAACCGGG
Organism: Bauldia sp.; assembly: GCA_020442065.1. GTDB lineage: Bacteria > Pseudomonadota > Alphaproteobacteria > Rhizobiales > Kaistiaceae > Bauldia. The sequence goes on along the minus strand of JAGRKZ010000021.1, from coordinate 12,839 downwards.
TCGGTAATGAGGAGGTCCGCGACGCGAACTGTTCCCGCTTCGGTGCCATTGGTGATCCACAGCTCGGTGGTGCTGCCGTTGAAGGCGCCAAACACGACGCGGCCGTCCGGCAGCAGCGTGAAGCCCCTGGGATTCGAACTGACGTTGAAGCCGGGCAGAAGGTCTTTGAGGAGCGTGATGCTGCTCAGGTCGGTGAGATAAGGCTCACTTCCGGGAGCAGGCTGATTGATGTTCGCAAGAAATCGAATGGCCATGACCGCTCCCGCTCGACGAGAAGAAACATCCGGAACGGGTCAGCCAATCATGGCTACGCAGTTTTATCTACCGGTTTTTACCCGATAGAGTGGTGCAAGCACGGTGATGTGATTGCGGGCGTTCTGAGCATCAACGGACTCGCACCGTGATCATCACGCCCCTCGAAGGGTTCCCTTTGCAGGGCGACGCCCTTCGGGTCGGCTCGAATCGCACCGTGTGGCTGCGCGGCCGAGGAAAGCCGGCGGCGACACCTGCGCCCGTCAGCGCGCGGCATCCTGATGGAGCGGCCTTCGAAGCTCAACCGACACGGGTCGCAGCGCCGCGACGGCTGCAACCAGTCCCGCTGCTCCCCGGTCAGGTCGAGATCATCTTCTTCTCGATGCCGACGCCGGCGGCGAGGGCGCGCTCGTATTCGAGGGGGACCGTCGCCGAATCCTGAAGGGCGATCCCGGTCGAATCGAACAGGGTGATCTCCTCGTCCGAGGTGCGGCCCGGCTTCTTGCCGGTGATGACCTCGCCGATCTCGCCGGCGATGTCGGCCTCGGTGATGAGCCCTTCGGACAGCGGGACGTTGATCTCGCCGTCGGTCCGGCACTGGCGGATGTCGTCGACGAAGATGCGGGCGCGGGTGAGCAGGCTGCCCTCAAGCTCCTGGTCGCCCTTCTTGTCGGCGCCGATCGCGGCGATGTGGGTGCCGGGGGCGATCCATTCGTCCATCACGATGGGGCCGCGGGCGGGGGTGAGCGTCACCACCACGTCGGCGCCGCGCACGGTTTGCTCGAGGTTGGTCGAAGCCTTCAGCTCGAAGCTCTCGTATTTCGGCTGCTGTTCCTTGACGAAGTGGTCGAGCGTGTCCTGGCTCCGGCTCCACACCCTGACCTCGTTCCAGGGGAAGACCTCATTGCAGGTGGCGAGGGCGCCCTCGGCCATGTGGCCGGCGCCGACGAGGGCGAGCACCCGCGAATCCTTCCGCGCCATCCACTTGGTCGAGACCGCTGCGGCGGAGCCGGTGCGCATCACGGTGTGGTAGCTGCCATCGACGATGGCGAGCGGGAAGCCGGTCTCGGGATGGGTGTAGATCAGGATCGAGAAGACGGTCGGCAGGTTGAAGCGCTCGCGATTGCGCTCGCGGATCGACACCCACTTGCAGGCCGCCGCGTGCGGCTCCTCGATGTAGGAGGGCATCGCCTCCCACTCGCCCGGGAATCGGTCAAGGACGATGTGGCCCTTGGGGTCCATGTAGTAGCGGCCCTCGCCGTGCATGCGGTAGGCCTGCTCGACGCAGTCGTTGTATTCGGACGGCTTGAGCAGGCCGATCATCTCGCTGCGTCCCAGGATCAGCGTCTTGCGGTTCGCCCAGTTTTCCATGCGTGTCGGCCCCGGAGTCGGTTGCGGTCATCGTCCCTGATGACGACCCAAAGCGGGCAGGGCGTCAACCGGGTTTCGTCGCGCCCCGCGCGAGGCCGCGGGCGATGGCGACGAATCCGCGGGTGCTTTCGGTGCGGTTGTTGCGCCTCCAGACGAGGATCGTCGCGATCGCGAAACGCGGGTCGGCGATCGGACGAACCGCGAGTGCCGGACCGACCAGCGCGGCGATCCGGCTCGGATAGATGGTGACGCCGAGCCCGGCCTTGACCAGCCCGAGCAGGGCCATCGTGCTTGAGGCCTCCAGGGCGATCGCCGGCCGGATGCCGCCGGCGCCGAACATCTCGTCGAGTCGCCAGCGGTAGGCTTCCCACTCCGCCATGTCGCCGAGGACAAGCGGGACGTTCGCGAGGTCTGCGACCTCGATGCGCTGGCGGGCGGCGAGCGGATGGCCGGCGGGCGTGACCACGCAGAGCGGGTCTGACGCCACCGCAAGGCTGTGGAATTCGCCGTGCTCGAAGGGCCCGATCATGTAGCCAAGGTCGATCTGGCCTTCGGCGAGGGCGAGCTTCTGTCCCTGGGTCCGCATGTAGGTGAGGCGGATGCCGACGTCCGGCGCCTCGGCCCGGAACCGGACGACGGCCTCCGGCATGAGGTCGAGGGCGGCAAAGGCCATGTAGCCGATGCGCAGCACGCCGGTCTTGCCTTCCGCCACGCGCCGGGCCGCATTCACCGACGCCGCGAAGCCGAGCACGAGTCCGGCATTGGCATCGTAGAACGAGCGGCCGGCGGGCGTGAGCGACACCTCCCGCGTCGTCCGCTCGAACAGGGCGAAGCCGAGGAGGCGCTCCAGCCGCTGGATGCGCCGGGACAGCGCCGACTGATCGATGGCAAGGCGTTCGGCCGTCCTGCGGAAGTTCAGTTCCTCCGCCAGGACAAGGAAGGACTGGGTGAGGTCCAGGCCCGCCGAGCCATCCATGCGCTGCTCCTGACAAGAAGGGCTATTGATGCATAGCAATCATCAATATTTGGCGATTCCGCACTTCCGATCAAGCCGCACTGGCGCGAAGCTGACGTCATCGTTCCATTGGCGAGGGCAGAAATGGCTGAGATCGACAATCGCGAACTCGACCGCATGCTGCAGGCGGCGTTCGATGCGTCCACCGCGATCTATCAGGAGCGCGGGTTCCAGCGTCGTATCGGCTTCGGCAACCGGCCGGCGCTGGTCAGCGTCGATCTCGCCAATGCCTGGACCCGGCCCGGCAACCCCTTCACCTGCGACCAGGAGAAGATGGACAACGAGATCATTCCCGGAATGCAGCAATTGCTGGCGGCGTGCCGCCGCCACGGCCATCCGGTGATCCACATCACCACCGCCTACGAGATCACCGACCTCGATGCGCCCTATACGGACATGGGGCTCTGGCACAAGAAGATCCCGGTCGAGGCGGTCAACCTCAAGGACACGCACCTCTGGGCGATCGACTCGCGCATCGCGCCGGTCCCCGGTGAGCACACGCTGCTCAAGAAGAAGGCCAGCGCCTTCCACGGCACGCCGCTCGCCGGCATCCTCCGGGCGGCCAATGTCGACACCATCCTGGTCACCGGGGTGACCGCGACCGCCTGCGTGCGGACCACGATCTGTGACGGGCTCGCCGAGGGTTTCCGCACCATCTCGGTCCGCGAGTGCACGGGCGACCGGGTGCCGGGCGCAGTGGCCTGGAACCTCTTCGACATCGACGCGAAATTCGCCGACGTCCACAGCGTCGACGAATGCGTTGCCTATCTCGACCGGGTCGCCAACCGGCCGCCGGCGGCGTGACGACGGCAGGGCGGACTTGCCACCGCGATCACGAGCCCGTCAGGTAGCGCTCGCTCACGCGCTGGCTGGCCTCGACGAAGTGGCGCATCGCGTCGCTGAGCCCCTTGCGCCGCCAGGCGAGGTGGGTCTCGACCACGGTGTCGACGGCCATCGGTCGCGCTGCGATTGCGTTGCCGCAGAAGCGTGGGACGCCGCTGAACACGGTGATGCCGACGCCGGCGGTGACGAGGCCGAGGACGCCGGTGAGGCTGGAGGCTTCCTGCGCCACGGACAGCACATGCCCGGCCCTTTGGAAGGAGTCGACAACGATGCGCCGGAAGGTCGGCCACTCGGCGCTGGTGCCCATGACGAGGCTCTCTGCGGCGAGCTCGTCCACCGTGATCTCGGCTTTCGCCGCGAGCGGATGCCCGGGCGGCATCAGCGCCATCAGCCGGTCACGGGCGACAAGGCGGGATTCGATCTCGGAGCTCTGGAAATGGCCCTGGATGAAGCCGAGGTCGATTTCGTCCTGCAGGATGCGGTCGCGCTGGACCGGCGAGGTGAGGTAGGTCAGCTCGAGCCGCACTTCGGGGTTGGATCGCCGGAACTCGCGGGCGATGTCGGGCACGAGCGCGTGGCCGGCGATGGTGGTGTAGCCGACGCGCAGGATCGCCTTCGTTCCGGAGGCCAGCAGTCGAACCGTGTTCTCCGCCGCTTCGGCACGCGCCAGGATGGCGATCGCCTCTTCGAGCAGGTAGCGGCCGGACTCCGTGAGCCGAACGCGGCGCGTGGTCCGCTCGAGCAGCTTGACCTCGAGCCTCTCCTCGAGCTCGAGGACGATCCGGCTGACCGCCGGTTGCGCCATCCGCAGCCGTTCCGCCGCCCGGTGGAAGTTCAATTCTTCGGCCACCGCCACGAACGCAGACAGGTGCTTCAGGTTATGGCGCATATTGATACACAGAATACATCAATTGCTTCCAGAAAGGTTATTTCACATTCGCGCGCCGAGTGTCTAGGCTCGGGATCAACAGGAGAAAAGCCGTGTTTGAGGCTGGACGACTATCGGATTAATGGATTGGTCCTTGTTTCCCAGACTCGCGCGACGGGGTGTGGTTGCGAGCTGGATTTCATGCCCAGAATGACGGCGGAGCGCTCCGCCGGTCCGGAGACGACGACATGATCCGGGTCGGCGTCGACGTCGGCGGCACCTTCACCGACATCGTTCTCGAGCGTCGCGGCGACGGCCAGCGGCAGGTCGTGGTCACCAAGGTGCCGAGCACGCCGCATGACCAGTCCGAGGCGGTGGTCGACGGCATCCTCAAGGTCTGCGGTCTTGCCGGCGTCGCACCGGGCGACATCGATGCCGTCTTTCACGGCACCACGGTCGCGACCAACATGGTGATCGAGCGGGCCGGCGCCGAAGTCGGCATGATCACCACCCGCGGCTTCCGCGACATCCTCCACATGGCCCGCCACAAGCGGCCGCACAATTTCTCCCTCCAGTTCGATGTGCCGTGGCAGTCGAAGCCGCTGGTCAAGCGCCGCAACCGTATCGTGGTGAGCGAGCGCATCATGCCGCCCGACGGCCGGGTCGAGGTGCCGCTCGACATCGACGAGGTCAAGCGCGCCGCGGAGCTGTTCGCCAAGCGCGGCCTCGATGCGGTGATCGTCGCCTTCCTGTTCTCGTTCCTCAACAACGAGCACGAACAGCGGGCGAAGGAGATCGTCACCGCGACCCTGCCCGACGCCTTCGTCAGCTGCTCGTCGGACGTGGTCAATTCGATCCGCGAATACGAGCGCTTCTCCAGCGCCGCGATGAACGCCTATATCGGTCCGAAGACGGCGAACTACCTCAGGAACCTTGAGGGCCGGCTCACCGCCAGCGGCATCCGCGCCATGGTCCGCGTCATGCAGTCGAACGGCGGCATCTCGACGGTCGAGAGCGCCATCGATCTGCCGATCGGCCTTCTTCTCTCCGGTCCCGCCGGCGGCGTCATCGGCGGCCGCTGGACCGGCGAGCACTGCGGCAAGGACAAGATCATCACCATCGACATCGGCGGCACGTCGGCCGACATTTCGGTGATCGAGGACGGCGAGCTCCGCATCAAGAACCCCCGCGACACCGAGGTCGCCGGCCTCCCGGTGCTGGTGCCGATGATCGACATCGACGCCATCGGCGCCGGCGGCGGCTCCATCGCCTATATCGATCCCGGCGGCGCCTTCCGGGTCGGGCCTCGCTCGGCCGGCGCCGAGCCGGGCCCCGCCTGCTACGGCAAGGGCGGGACCGAACCGACGGTCACCGACGCCCAGGTGGTGCTCGGCCGGCTCGATCCCGAGCATTTCCTCGGCGGCGACCTCGCGATCGATGCGTCGCTCTCGGAGCAGGCGATCCGCGAGCACATCGCCGCGCCGCTCGGGCTGACGCTCGACCAGGCCGCCCTCGGCATCCTCCGGATCGTCAACAACAACATGGCGCTGGCCATCAACGCCAACTCGGTCGCCAAGGGCGTCGACCCGCGCAACTTCACGCTGATGGGCTTCGGCGGCGCCGGGCCGCTCCATGCGGTGTCGCTGGCCGAGGCGATCTTCGCCCGTGACGTGATCTCGCCAGTCCACCCCGGCATCACCGCCGCGACCGGCCTGCTGGTCACCGACCTCCAGTACGAATACACGCACTCGACGCTCATCGTCCTCGACAAGGCGAGCGAGGAGGAATTCGCGCGCGTCACCGCCATTCTCGACGACCTGATCGCCCGCGCCCATCGCCAGCTCGAAGCCGACGGCGTGCCGGAGAGCCAGCGCCGGTTCCGCCAGGTCGGCGAGTGCCGCTATCTCGGCCAGGGCTTCGAGCTGCGCGTCGACATTCCCGCCGGCCCGCTCAACGCGGCGAGCGCGAGCGCGGTGATGGACGACTTCTTCAACGTCCACAAGAAGGTCTACGGCCACGCCTTCCGCGACCAGTCGTGCGAACTGGTGACGCTGCGTCTGGTCGCCACCGCGATGGTGGAGACTATGGCGCTGCCGAAGCTCGCCACCGGCGGACGGCGCAATCCCGACGACGCGCGGCTCTACACGCGGCGGACGGTCTTCGACGATGGTGAGGCGCGCGAGACGCCCCGCTATCTCCGCGCCAGGCTGCTCGCCGACGATACGATCGAGGGACCGGCGCTGGTCGTCCAGCACAATTCCACGACGATCGTGCCGCCGGGTTATGTCGCGGCGGTCAAGGCCTACGGCGACATGCTGATCAGCAAGGAAGGGGGGCGGTGATGGCAGAGGACGTCGACCCCATCTCCTTGCAGGTCATCGGCGGCGCGCTGCATTCGATCGCCGAGCAGATGGGGAACGTGCTCTACCGGATGAGCTACTCCTCCATCATCCGCGAGAGCCAGGACCTCGGCGCCGGTCTGTTCGACCGCGACTTCAACACGCTGTGCGAATCGGATTCGACGCCGATGCATATCGGCTTCGGCTCGCTGCCGGGCTATCTCCGCGGCATCGAGAAGACCGTGCCGCTCGATGGGTGGAAGCCGGGCGACTGCGTCATCCACAACCACCCCTATTTCGGCGCCAGCCACTCGCCGGACATCGCGATCGTCATGCCGGTGTTCTTCGAGGGCGAACTGGTCGGCTTCTCGGCCAATACCGCGCATCACGTCGACATCGGCGCCGCGACGCCCGGCCTCGTCATCGACATCCCGGACATGTACGCCGAGGGGATGCTGCTCAACGGCCTCAAGCTCTATGAGGCCGGCGTCCGCAACGAATGGCTGTGGAAGTACGTCCGCGACAATACGCGGGTGCCGGGGCTGGTGATGGGCGACCTCGAAGCGCAGATCGCCTCGGCCGAACTCGGCGTGCAGCGCTTCCAGGAGCTGATGGCCACCTACGGCAAGGACACGGTGCTCCAGGCGACCCGGCAGCTCATGGACTACACCGAGGGCATGCTCCGCCGCGAGATCGCGAGCATCCCCGACGGCGATTACGTCGCCGAGGGCTTTCTCGACGACGATGGCCGGAACCGGGGTGTCCACCTGCCGATCAAGGTCACGGTGCGCGTGCGTGGCGACGGCGTCGAGGTCGATCTCACCGGATCGTCGCCGCAGGTGCCGACCGCCTTCAACGTGCCGTTCGAGGGATCGACCAAGGTCGCGTGCTATTTCGCCTTCCGGGCGCTTCTCCTCGACACCTACACCCATGCCGAATACATCCCGCAGAACGAGGGGTCGTTCCGCCCGGTCAGGGTGACCGCACCGCTAGGCTGCATCTTCAACCCGATCGCCCCGGCCGCGGCCGAGGCGCGGTTCAGCCAGATCCAGCGGGTCGTCGACCTGATCATCAAGGCGCTTGCGCCGGTGCTCCCCGACAAGTGCACCGCGGGCAATGCCGCGGTGCTGTCCTTTGCCGCCTATTCGGGCGTCCGGCCGAGCGGCGACTACTGGGTGTTTCTCGAGGTGAATGAGGCGGCCATGGGCGGCCGTCCGCTCTCCGACGGTCCCGACACGATCGAGGAGCTGATGCGCAACACGCGCAACAACCCGCTCGAAGATCTCGGCATGCACCTGCCGCTGATCTGCGACCGCTACGAGGTCCGCGATGACGTCCCTCCGGGCGCCGGCAAGTTCCGCGGCGGCGCCGGCGTGGTGAAATCGCAGCGCTACCTGACGCCCGGCTACATGACCCACGAATCCGATCGCAACGAGGACGTGCCGTGGGGCATCTTCGGCGGCCAGCCCGGGCACTGCGGCAAGGTCGAGCTCAACAAGACCGCCACGGGCGAAATCCTCTATCAGCCGGCCAAGTTCTCCGGGCTGAGGACCGAGGTCGGCGACGTCATCACCTACTATTCGCCGGCCGGCGGAGGCTACGGGGACCCGCTGGAGCGGGATCCTGGCAAGGTTTTGGACGACGTCCTCGACGGCTTCATCGACGTCGACCACGCGCGGAGCGCGTATGGCGTCGCGCTGCGCGAGGTTGACGACGGCTACGGATGGGCGCTCGATAGGGAGGCGACGAGCGCGCTGAGGGCTACGATGAGGGCCTCATAGGTCGCGGCGCCCCGGCGACGGGGACTCAAGATGCGACATCAGGAACAGTAAGCTCGGTAACGCAGGGAGAAGGGAACACGGAAATGAAGGCAGAAAAGCTTCTGAAGAAGTCGGTTTCTCGGCGTGCGGTTCTCAAAGGCGGGGCGGCCATTGCCGGCGCGACGGCGGTCACCGGATTCCCCACGGTCTGGGCGCAAAACCTCAAGGACGTGACCATCAATCACACCGGCATGTCCTACTCGACGCTGGCCGACATCGCGCGCCAGGCGACGCTCGACCTCGGCTTCAAGGTCGAGATGTCGGTCGTCGATCACCCGGGCCTGACCAACCGCATGATCCAGGACCCGAACTCTATCGACATCGCGGACGCGGAAATCTGGCAGACCAAGGTGTTCGTGCCGGCCGGCGTCACCCAGGCGGTCGACCCCAAGAAGATCGCGCTCTGGGACAAGATCACCCCCCTCTACACGCAGGGCACGTTTGCCGGGAAGCCCGTGTCGCGCGAAGGCGACTCGCCGTTCGAGTTCATGTATCGCGACGCCATCGACGGCACCTCGTTCCATGATGGCCCCACTGAGTGGGCGACGTTCCTGCCCGGCGTCTACAACGCCGACACGCTCGGCATCCGCCCCGACCTGATCAACCGGCCGATCACCAAGTGGGGCGACCTGCTGTCGGACGAGTTCAAGGGCAAGGCGGCGATCCAGAACATCCCGACGATCGGGATCATGGATGCGATCATGGCGTGCGAGTCGGCCGGCTTCGTCAAGTACGGCGACAAGGGCAACCCGACGCAGGATGAGCTCAGCCAGACCATCGCCAAGCTCATCGAGCTCAAGAAGGCGGGCCACTGGCGCGCCCTGTGGAACACCTTCGACGAGTCGGTGAACCTGATGGCCGCCGGCGAGGTGGTGATTCAGTCGATGTGGTCGCCGGCCGTTACGGCGGTCCGCACCCAGGGCATCAATTGCGTCTACCAGCCGCTCGAGGAAGGCTACCGCGGCTGGGGCAACGGCCTCGCCCTGATGAGCCACCTCGAAGGCATCAAGCTCGACGCCGCCTATGAGTATCTCAACTGGTACATCTCGGGCTGGGTCGGCGGCTTCATCGCCAAGCAGGGCTACTACATCTCGGTGCCCGAGATGGCGAAGAACTTCCTTAACGAGAACGAGTGGGGCTTCTTCTACGAGGGCAAGGCGGCGACTGCCGACATCACCAGCCCGACCGGCGAGAAGACCAACTCCGCCGGCGAGATCCGCGATGGTGGCTCCTACGAGGAGCGCTTCTCCAAGGTCGGCGTCTGGAACAACCTGATGGACGAGGCCGAGTTCCTCTTCGCCAAGTGGAACGAGTTCAACGCCGCCTAGCGGCATTCATACCGGAGAGCGGCGGCCTCCGCCGCTCTTCACCCATCACGGCCGTAAGCAGGGAACTTGGGAATGAACGCCGGGACGGACGCGAACAGGAAGTCGCTGCTCTCGACCTATCTTCAGGTTACGCCGCTCACGGTCGTGATGCTCCTGTTCTTCGTCGTGCCTGTGGCGCTCGTCGTCCTCGTCAGTTTCTTCCGCTACCAGATGCTGGTCGGCATCGTCCCGCAATTCACCTTCAAGAACTACATCGATCTCCTCACCAACCCGACCACCTGGTCGCTCTACGGATCGACGCTGAAGTTCACGGTGATCGTCCTCGTCATCACCTTCGTGCTCGGCTTCTGGATCGCCTATTTCCTCGTCTTCCACGTCCGCAACCTGTTGACGGCAATCGGGCTGTTTCTGGTCTGCACCGTCCCGTTCTGGACGTCGAACATCATCCGCATGATCTCCTGGCGCCCGGTGCTGGGGAGGGAGGGGTTGATCAACACCGCCCTCATCGACACCGGCATCATCGCCGAGCCGCTCGACTGGCTCCTCTATTCCGATTTTTCCGTGGTGGTCGCCTACGTCCACCTCTTCACCCTGTTCATGATCGTGCCGATCTTCAATTCCATGGCCCGGATCGACAAGTCGCTGCTTGAGGCCGCCATCGACGCCGGGGCCACCCGCTGGGGCGTCGTCTGGAACGTGGTTCTGCCGCTGTCCAAGACCGGCATAGCGCTGGGTGCGCTGTTTGTGGTCACCCTGGTCATGGGCGACTTCTTCGTGGTCTCGGTCATGAGCGGCGGCCTCTCGGGGTCGGCCACCTCGGGCATGTTCAACGATCTCCAGTTCCTGAATTATCCGAGGGCGGCTGCCAATGCCGTGATCCTCCTCGTCGTCGTCATGCTGATTGCTTTCTCGATCTTCCGCCTGGTCGACGTCCGAAAGGAGCTGGTGAGGTAGATGTCGTCGTCCCACTCATACGGGCCGAGGCCCTGGACGTTCTATGTCCTCGCCGCCCTGTTCGTTCTGTTCGTCATCTTCCTCTACGGGCCGATGATCGCGGTCCTGATCCTGTCGTTCCAGGGTCCGTCGGCGGCGCTGGTCTTCCCGCTTCGCGATCCGTCGCTGATGTGGTTCGACGAGTTGTTCAATCCGCGCCGGGTCGGCGACGTGGTCGGCGCCTTCTCGCGCTCGCTGCCGCTCGCCCTGATCGTGATGATCCTCACCGTCCTCGTCTCGGTTACGGCCGGCTTCGCCTTCCGCCGCCGCTTCCCGGGGTCGGGCACGATCTTCTACACCTCGATCGCCAGTCTGATCGTCCCGGGCCTCGTCCTGTCGATCGGCATTCTGGTCACCTTCCGGTACCTCGGCCTCTCGGCCGGCTGGTACACGTCCGGGCTCGGCGCCCATCTGTCCTGGGCAGTGCCGTTCGGTCTCCTCGTCATGTTCGCGGTGCTCGGACGGCTGAACCCCTCCTACGAGGAGGCTGCCTACGACCTTGGCGCCAGCAGGTGGCAGATCGTGAAGTCGGTGGTGATCCCGATCGTGTTCCCGGGCATCATCGCGGTCGCTCTCTTCGGCTTCACGCTGTCCTATGACGAGTTCCCGCGAAGCTGGCTCACGGTCGGCAGCAAGAACACCCTGCCGCTCGAGATCTGGACCATGACCACCAACGTCACCTCGCCGGCGCTCTACGCGCTGGGCACGGTGACGACAGTGGTGTCCTTCATCGTCATCGCGCTCTCGCTGTCCTCCATCCTCATCATCCAACGCAGGCGGTCCCGCTAACCATTATGAGCAGCATGCAGGCGCAAACCACGACATCGGCCGGACAAGACAAGAGTGGGGAAATCCGGCTGGTCGATGTCGCCAAGAAGTTCGGCAACGCCTATGCCGTGCAGAACATCAACCTGACAATCCCGCATGGCTCCTACTGTTGCCTGCTGGGGCCGTCGGGCTGCGGCAAGACCACGATCCTCAGGATGATCGCGGGGCATGAGACGCCGACCTCGGGCCAGATCTACATCGGCAACGAGATGGTGGTCGGCAAGTCGCCGGTCGAGCGCGGCACCGCGATGATGTTCCAGAGCTATGCGCTCTTCCCGCATCTGACCATCGCGGACAATGTCGGCTTCTACCTGAAGATGCGGGGGGTCGGCAAAGCCGAGCGGCGCGAGCGGGTCGAGGAGATGCTGGCGCGGGTCCAGCTCGACCAGTTCAGGAACCGGATGCCAGCTCAGCTCTCCGGCGGCCAGCAGCAGCGCGTCGCTCTCGCCCGCTCGCTGATCACCAATCCCAAGGTTCTTCTCCTCGACGAGCCGCTCTCGGCGCTCGACGAGTTCCTGCGCCTGCGCATGCGCGGAGAGCTTCGCAAGCTGCAGACCGAGCTCGGCATCACCTTCGTCCACGTCACTCACACCCAGCCCGAGGCGATCGCCCTGGCCGACATGGTGGTGGTCATGGACACTGGCCGCATCGATCAGGCCGACACCGCCGAGACGATCTTCGATCGCCCGAAGACGCCCTATGTCGCCCGCTTCATGGGTGGGCAGAACGTGCTCACCGGCGTCGTCGAAGGGCGGACCGGCGATCTCCTCCGGCTACGGTCGGCGGATGGTGCAACGTTCGAGGTCGCCGCCGACGGTGTCGCGGCCACGGTCGGCCAGCCGGTCTCGGTCGCAATTCGCCGTGACCATGTCAGCCTCGCCAAGCAGGGCCAGGATGGCGCGGCCAAAGGCGTGAACGAGATCGCCGGCGTGGTGTCGGCGATCGAGTATCAGGGCAGTTACGTCAAGGTAACGCTCGACATCGCCAATGGCCATTTCGTCGCCAATGTCAGCGACCGGGCCTACGCCAAGGACAAGGTGGTGCCCGGCGATCACGCCGTGGCGCGCTGGAGTGCGACCGACGTCCATACGCTCGCCAAGGTCGACACCGGCGCGGCGGCGGATTTCGACTTCGATTCATCGAGCTGAGCGCAGACGAGGAGGAACCGGGCCGAGGACATGC
>JAGRKZ010000160.1 GCA_020442065.1 Bauldia sp. | reverse complement strand
TGTTCCAGCACTTTTCGCTGTTCGACTCCCTGACCGTCGCCGAGAACATCTCACTCGCCCTGACCGGCAAATCGCGGCTCGATGGGCTTCGCGGCAGGATCGAGACGGTCTCGCGCGAATACGGACTGCCGCTTCGCCCCGACTCCGTGGTCGCCGATCTTTCGGTGGGTGAGCGGCAACGCGTCGAGATCGTTCGCTGCCTGCTCCAGGAGCCGCGGCTGATCATCATGGACGAACCGACGTCCGTGCTGACGCCGCAGGAAGCGGACGACCTGTTCGAGACGCTGAAGCGGCTCGCCGGCGAAGGCTGCTCGGTTCTCTACATCAGCCATCGTCTCGAGGAGGTGAGGGCGATCTGCCATCACGCCACCATTCTTCGCCACGGCAAGGTAGTGGGCGAATGCGACCCGCAGAAGGAAACGGCGAAGCGCCTGGCGAGCATGATGGTCGGCGCCGAGGTCCACGCCGTGCGGCCGCCGGAACCGGCGCCCGAGGACGCCGCGGTGCGGCTCGCGGTGAACCGGCTTTCGCTGCCGAAGCCACACCCCTTCGCAGTGGACCTCAAGGAGGTCAGCCTCGATGTCCGGGCCGGCGAGATCATTGGCATCGCCGGAATAGCGGGCAACGGCCAGGACGAGTTGTTCGATGCCCTCTCCGGCGAGCGGCTCGCCCCGGGCGAGGATGACATCCGGATCGACGGCAAGGCCTGCGGCCGGAGAGGGATCACCGCCCGCCGGCGGCTCGGCGCAGCCTTCGTGCCCGAGGAGCGGCTTGGCCACGGCGCGGTCCCCCGGATGCGGCTTTCGTCGAATGTCGTGCTGACCCGCTACGCCACCGCCGATGGTGTGGCGCGCGGCGGGGTGATCGACCACGGCACGGCGTCTCGTATTGCCATCCGGGTCTCGGAAGCCTTCGACGTGCGCAAAGGCTCGCCCGACCCCGAAGCCAGCGCCTTGTCGGGTGGCAACCTGCAGAAATTCGTGGTCGGCCGCGAGATCGACCGGAAGCCGACGGTTCTGGTGGTCAGCCAGCCGACCTGGGGCGTGGACGCCGGCGCCGCAACCACCATCCGGCAAGCGTTGGTCGATCTCGCCCGTTCCGGCTCGGCGATCGTGATGATCAGCCAGGACCTCGATGAGATCATCGAGATATCCGACCGGATCGCGGTGATCGCGCTTGGCCGTCTGTCGGCGCCGCGACCGCGGGCCGACCTGCCGCGGGAGGCGATTGGCCTGATGATGACCGGGATGGGCATGTCCGACGGAGTGGACGGTCATGCGCATTGAGCTGATCCGTCGACCGGAGCGATCGAAGGCGATGGCGTGGCTCTCGCCTGTGATCGCCGTGGTGCTGACGCTGGTCGCGGGCGCGCTCATCTTCGCGGCGAGCGGCATCGACCCGCTGCAGGGCCTCTACGTCTACTTCCTCGAGCCGCTGACGTTGCCCTTCACGCTGTCCGAACTCGTGGTGAAGGCGATCCCGATCATCATCGTCGCGGTCGGGCTCGCTCTTTGCTACCTCTCCAACAACTGGAACATCGGCGCCGAGGGGCAACTGACCGTCGGGGCGATCGTCGGCTCCCTCTTGCCGATCCTCGCTCCGGACTTCCAGAACGTGCTGACCCTGCCCTTGATGCTGCTCCTCGGCATTATCGGCGGCGCGCTCTATGCCTCGATTCCGGCTCTGCTCAAGACCCGCTTCGGCACCAACGAAATCCTCACCAGCCTGATGCTGGTCTATGTCGCGACGTATCTGCTCGACTGGCTGGTCCGCGGCCCGCTGCGCGACCCCCAGGGCTACGGCTTCCCCGGCAGCCGTACATTCACCGACTTCCAGGTGATGCCGACCCTGATTGCCGGCACCCGCGTCCATCTGGGGCTGATCCTGGTGCTGGTCGCGGTCGCCGGGGCCTGGTTCGTCCTCCGCCGAACCATCACCGGCTTCGCGATCAGCACACTCGGCCAGGCGCCGCGGGCCGGAGCCTTCGCCGGCTTCAGCCAGAAGCGGATGACGCTGCTCGTCTTCCTGATCTCGGGGGGACTGGCGGGTCTCGCCGGGATAGCCGAGGTGGCCGGCCCGGTCGGCAAGCTCGATGTGGTGATTTCGCCCGGCTACGGCTTCACCGCGATCATCGTCGCCTTCCTCGGCCGCCTGAACCCCGTGGCGATCGTCGTCGCCGGTCTGGTGCTTGCGCTTTCCTATATCGGCGGTGAGCGGGCGCAGATCGTGCTCGGCATGTCGAGCCAGACCGGCCGAGTGTTCCAGGGACTCCTGCTCTTCTTCGTGCTCGCCTGTGACACCTTCATCCTCTACCGCGTGCGCTGGGTGAAGCCGGTCCACGCCGCGGTCGCAGCGAGGCCTGCCGAATGAGCATGGCCGAAGCCATCATCGTCACCATCATCGTCGCCTCGACGCCGCTGCTGCTTGCCGCGCTCGGCGAACTCGTGGCGGAGCGCTCGGGGGTCCTCAATCTCGGCGTCGAAGGCATGATGATCATGGGCGCCGTGGCAGGCTTCATCGCCACCTACGAGACTGGGCAGCCGGTTGTCGGCATTGTCGCCGCCATCCTCGCCGGCATGCTGATGGCCTCGCTCTTTGCCTTCGTGACGCTGGTGCTGGTCGCCAACCAGGTGGCGAGCGGACTTGCGCTGACCCTGCTCGGCATCGGCTTCTCGGCCCTGATCGGGGAATCCTACGCGAACAAACCCGGCATCAAGCTCGCCCAGATCCGCATACCGGGGCTCAGCGACATTCCCTTCATCGGGCCGATCGTGTTCGGCCAGGATCCCTTGGTCTACGTGACGATCGCGCTGGTGATCGGCGTCTCCTACGTCATGTTCCGCACGCGCGCCGGGCTGATCCTCCGCGCCGTCGGCGACAACCACGTCTCGGCCCATGCGCTGGGCTACGGGGTGGTGCGGGTGCGCTTCCTGGCCGTGCTGTTCGGCGGCGCCTGCGCCGGGCTCGCCGGGGCCTATCTGTCGCTGGTCTCGACCTCGCAGTGGCTCGACAACATGACCGCCGGGCGGGGCTGGATCGCGCTGGCGCTGGTGGTCTTCGCCACCTGGCTACCGTGGCGGCTGGCGATCGGGGCCGTGCTGTTCGGCGCCGTCGGCATCCTCCAGTTCCACGCCCAGGCGCTCGGGATCCGGGTGCCCGCGCAATTCCTGTCGGCGCTGCCTTACCTGATCACCATCGTGGTGCTGGTGCTGATCTCGGGCAACCGGATGCTGATGCGCTCCAATACGCCCGCCATGCTCGGGCAGTCGTTTGTTCCGGACCGTTGAGGCGGCTCGACGGCCCGGCACTTGCATTGATAGAATGGAGACAAGGGGCAGGACCCCAGAACAGCTTGCAGCACAGGGAGATAGTGCATGTTGAAACGGCTAATGATCGCGACTGCGGCCCTCAGCCTGGCGCTCGGGGTCGGCGCGGCGCAGGCCCAGGAGAAGTTCAAGGTCGGCTTCGTCAATGTCGGTCCCAAGACCGATGGCGGCTGGACGCAGGGCCACTGGACCGGTGTCCAGATGCTCGAGAAGGAGCTTGGTGACAAGATCGAGGTCACCTTCCTCGAGAGTGTGCCGGAAGGCCCGGACGCCGAACGCGCCATCGAAGGCCTGGTTCAGGCGGGCAACAAGCTGATCTTCACCACTTCGTTTGGCTTCATGGAGCCGACGCTGAAGGTTGCCGCCAAGTATCCGGACGTAATGTTCGAGCACGCCACCGGGTTCAAGACGGCGCCGAACGTGACGACCTATAATGCCCGATTCTATCAGGGCCGCTACATCATCGGGCAGATTGCCGCGAAGATGTCGAAGACCGGCACGGCAGGCTACATCGTCTCCTTCCCGATCCCGGAAGTGGTGATGGGCATCAACTCGTTCATGCTCGGCGCGCAGTCGGTGAATCCGGACTTCAAGCTCAAGATCGTCTGGATCAACTCGTGGATGGACCCGGCCAAGGAAGGCGAGGCCGCCAAGGCCCTGTTCGACCAGGGCGTCGACATCATCACCCAGCACACCGACTCGACCGAGCCGCTCAAGATCGCCCAGGAGCGCGGCAAGCTCGGCTTCGGCCAGGCCCACGACATGTATGATGCGGCGCCCAAGGCACAGCTGACCGCCATCGTCGACAACTGGGGCCCCTATTACATCGCCCGCACCAAGGCGGCGATGGACGGGACCTGGAAGTCGCAGGCGAGCTGGGACGGCCTTGCCGAGGGCACGGTGAAGATGTCCGACTACACCAACATGCCGGATGATGTTGCCGCCGCGGCCAAGGACATGCAGGCCAAGATCACCTCCGGCGAGTTCCATCCCTTCACCGGGCCGATCTACAAGCAGGATGGCACCGAGGTCGCCGCCGACGGCGTGGTCATGGACGACGTCTCGCTGCTGACCATGGACTACTACGTCAAGGGCGTGGACGGTACGCCCGGCACCAACTAGGGCTTCGACGCCCAGCCGAGAGCAAGCGGGCGCGCTTCCTGACCGGGAGCGCGCCCGTTCCACGAGAGACCGGCCGCGCATGTCCGCATTCCTGATCGAATGGCTGAATCTCGCCATCCGCTGGTCCCACCTGGTGGTGGGCATCGGCTGGATCGGGACGTCGTTCTATTTCATCGCCCTCGACCTCTCGCTGCGGAAGCGGGAGACCATGCCGGAGGGTGTCTACGGTACGGCGTGGGAGGTCCACGGCGGCGGCTTCTACCACGTCCAGAAGTACCTGGTGGCGCCGAGCACGCTGCCGCCCGACCTGATCTGGTTCAAGTGGGAGGCCTATCTCACCTGGGTGACCGGGTTCGGGCTGCTGATCGTCCAGTACTACGTCCACGCCCGCGCCTACCTGATCGACCCGTCGGTGCAGCCGCTGCTGCCGGCCCAGGCGGTGGTGATCTCGATCCTCAGTCTCGGGGCCGGGTGGCTGATCTATGACCGCATCTGCAAGTCGCCGATCGGCCGGAACACGACGCTGCTCGCAGTTCTCGTCTTCGCCCTCATCGTCTTTGCCGCTTTCGTCTACAGCCATGTGTTCTCGGGGCGCGGCGCCTTCATCCATGTCGGCGCCTTCGTCGGCACGATCATGGCCGTGAACGTCTTCGGCATCATCATCCCCAACCAGAGGAAGATCACCGCGGCCCTCCTCGCCGGACGCCCACCCGATCCGGCACTGGGGGCGCAGGGCAAGCAGCGCTCGGTCCACAACAACTATCTCACGCTGCCGGTACTGGTGATGATGGTCAGCAGCCATTATCCGATGCTGTTCAGCCACCCGCAGTCGTGGCTGGTGGTGGCGCTGATCATCGTCATCGGCGGCTCGGCCCGGCATTTCCTCAACCGGCACGACGCCGGCGACCCGCTGGCAAAGATCTGGTGGACGCTGCCGGTGATGGCCGTCGGCCTTGCGGCGGCGATCTGGCTGACCGCGCCGCGCGCGCTGGACACCTCCGGCGTCGCCGTCAACGAAGGCGAGGTGCTGACGATCGTCGCCAAGCACTGCGTGATGTGCCACTCGGCCCGGCCCAGCCACGAAGGCTTCGATGCGCCGCCGAAAGGCGTGGTGCTGGTGTCGATCGACGACGTCGTCCGCAACAAGGAGCAGGTGCTCGCCCAGGCGGTCAACGGCGACGCCATGCCGCTCGGCAACGAGACCGCGATCACCGACCAGGAACGCGCGGCGCTTGGCGCATTTCTCCAGAGCCGGTAGAGACAGGGCAGGCCAACCCGGGTTTCGCCGATGCCAGACGCCAGTTCCATCGCCCTCGCCGTCGCCAACGCGATGAGCACGGTCGACTTCGTCGCCGCCTTCGGCGGCGTCGCCGAGCATTCGCCCTGGGTGGCGGAGGTTGCCGCCGCCCGACGCCCCTTCGCCACGCGTGCCGCCATGATCGAGGCGTTCCAGAACGCCATCGGCGAGGCGAGCGCGGAGGCGCAGGAGGCGCTGCTCCTTGCCCATCCCGACCTTGCGGGGCGCGCGGCGGTTGCCGGCGACCTCACCGAGGAGTCCCGGCGCGAGCAGGCCGGCGCCGGGCTTGACCGGCTGACGGCGGAGGAGTTCGGCCGGTTCACGACGCTCAACACGGCCTACCGCGAGCGCTTCGGCATTCCTTTCATTCTGGCCGTACGTGGCGCCGACAAGCACAAGATCCTCGCCGCCTTCGAGGAGAGGATCGACAATGCGAAGGACGTCGAGTTCGCCACCGCCCTCGAGCAGGTGTGCCGGATCGTCTCCTTCCGGATCGAGGACCGTATCGTCGCATGACGCCGGAGGCGGTCACGGCGATCGGCAAGCGCGCCGAGGCGATGCTCGATGCGCTCGCCCTGATCAGCGCCGATCCCGGCAGGCTGACGCGGCTCTACCTGACCGAGGAGCACCGCCGCGCGGCGCGGCTGGTGGCGGAGTGGATGCGTTCCGCGGGCCTCAAGGTGCGGATGGATGCGGCGGGCACGGTGCATGGACTGCTGCCGGCGGCGGGCGATGGGCCGCTGGCCGGGAAGCGCCTGCTGGTGGGCTCGCACATCGACACCGTGGTCGACGCCGGACGGTATGACGGCACGTTCGGCGTGGTCGCCGGAATCCTCGCGGTTGAGGAGTTGAGGCGGCGAAGTGTGGCCTTGCCGTTTGGCCTCGAGGTGCTCGCCTTCGGCGACGAGGAAGGCGTCCGGTTTCCCAAGACCCTGATCGGATCGTCGGTGGTGGCGGGCGCGCTCCGCGATCCCATGCTCGACCTGACGGACGCCGAGGGCGTCACCATACGCGCGGCGCTCGCGGCCTTCGGCGGCGATCCTGATGCCCTCGACGCCGAGGCCTACCGGCCGGAAGACACGTTGGGCTACGTCGAGGCTCACATCGAGCAGGGACCGGTGCTGGAGCGGCTCGGCCTGCCGCTCGGCGTGGTGACGTCGATCGCGGGCCAGGCGCGCTTCCGGATCATCGTCAAGGGCGAGGCCGGGCATGCCGGCACGGTGCCAATGGCGATCCGCCGCGACGCCCTGACTGCGGCGGCGGAGATGATCCTCGCCATCGAGGCGATCGGCATGATCTTCGACATCGGCCACGCGGGCGAGGAGGTGGCAAGGACGGCGATCGTGGCGACCGTCGGCGAGGTGAAGGTCCTGCCCGGCGCCGGCAACGTGATCCCGGGCGAGGTGCGCTTCAGCCTCGACCTGCGCGCGGCGGAGGATGCGGTGCGGGTGGGGGCCGAAGCCGAGATCCGTCAGCGGATCGGCGAGATCGCCGCGCGGCGGAATGTCGACGCCGTTGTCGAGACCGTACACGAGAAGCCCGTGGCGACCTGTGCGCCGGCGATGGTCGGCCGTATCGGCACGGCGATCGGACGGGTGACGGGGGGCGAGGCCCACCGGATGATGTCGGGCGCCGGGCACGATGGTCAAGCGATGTGTCATCTCGGGCCGATCGGGATGATCTTCGTGCGCTGCCGCGGCGGGATCAGCCACAATCCCGCTGAGTACGCCTCGCCCGAGGACATGGGCCTTGCGGTCGTGGCCCTGGTGGAGACGATCATCGCCACATCCGGCTGAGGGGCGGATCATACCGCGGGGGGCCGGGTAGGCGATCATCGGGCCAGCGGTTAGACTGGCCAGCAGGGCCGTCCGGCGCGCACCATTTCTCCCCATCCCGAGACGCACGAAGGGACGCAAGCAGATGAACCTCGACTTCAAGCCGCTGAACGACCTCCGCTGCACGCTCGGCGAGGGACCGGTCTACGACGACCGGCGCGACGCGCTGATCTGGTGCGACATCCCCCAGAAGACCATCCACGCCCATTTCTTCCACGACCAGAGCACGCAGAACTGGAGCTTCCGCAGCGAAGTCGGTTCACTCGGCATCGCGGAGTCGGGCCGCCTGGTCGTGGCGCTGCGGAGCGAAGTGGGCCTGTTCGACCCCGAGAGCGGCGTGTTCGAGCGGATCGCCGAGATCGAAGCCGACAACCCCGACACCCGCCTCAACGACGGCAAGGTGGGGCCGGACGGCGCGTTCTGGGTGGGGACGATGGACGACCGCGACGTGTCGCGGAAGGACCCGCTCGGCTCCCTCTACCGGATCGACGCTTCCGGCAAGGTGGAGCGCAAGATCGACGGGCTCATCGTGTCCAACGGGCTCGCCTTCTCTCCCGACGGCCGCAGCATGTTCCACTCGGACTCGCGCGGGCGGTGGATCGACCGCTGGGATTTCGACCCCGCCAGCGGCGCGATCTCGGGCCGGAAGCGCATCGCCATGCTCGACGACGAGACCGGCCGGCCCGACGGCGGCGCCACCGATTCCACCGGCGCCTACTGGAGCGCCGGTGTCTCGGCGGCGCGGCTCAACCGGTTCTCGCCGGACGGAGAACTGCTCGACTCCTATCCGGTGCCGGTGGCGGCGCCGACCATGCCGTGCTTTGGCGGGCCGGGCCTCGGCAAGCTCTTCGTCACCAGCCTTCGGGTGGGGCGGCCCCCGGAGCTGCTCGACCGCTATCCGCTCACCGGCATCACGATCGTCGCCGACAGCCCGGTCGCCGGCGCGCCGGTGTCGCGGTTCCGGGACGTTTAGGCGACGCTGGCGCGGGGCCGGGCCGGGGGCGGGACGCCCTGCGACGGTCCCCGAGCGCGGGGAGGGGTGCTTGCTTTATGTCCCGGCCGGGGGCATTTCTGCATCGCCGCGCGCAGCGCAGGATGGGTGGCCGAGTGGTTGAAGGCAGCGGTCTTGAAAACCGCCGGGCGGGCAACCGTCCCGTGGGTTCGAATCCCACCCCATCCGCCAAGTTAGTTGCTGATCTTTGTTGAGGTGTCGCTACCGACGAATGTTCTATAACGGAACCTAAGACATGTAGTTCGCGACGTGAATCCCGTTATTCTGCGCCTGATACCGAACCACGGCTGATGACACTCCAAGTTCGGCCGCAAGACGGTCAATTCCGAACGTCGAGATGAGGCCTGGAGCCTTGCGCTTAATGTAACCGATTGGTGCCAACATTTCTGCTGCAAACGACCGACTTGCTTGCTGTTCCCGTGTTTTGGCCGTGGTGACCAATCGAGTGGCGCGATTTCCCGCCGCCCAACCCACAAACACGGAGCGGGCGGCCGCGAACCGTCGTTGAGCTTCGGGTCCATTTAGCACGGCAAACTGAGCCTTCGAATCTTCTCGCCGAACCCCAGCAGTCACCTGTCCGGCCGCACTGTCTTCCTCACCAGCAATTGCTCCGGCGGGATCGACGCCAAGTTCGCTCAGAAACTTGGCGCCTCCCTCGGGATCGATATGCGATATTCCCAACCGCTCTCTCGCACGATCGGCGGCATCGAGTCCCCACCGATAAGCCTGTGCTGAATGGTCTACGGGTAATCCAGCTTCTGCCAACTGCTGTAAGTCGATGTGTGGCGCATCAGATATGGCGCTGTAGAGCTGCGTCGCCGCGAGAGAGGTTCGCCCAAATGCTTCCGGAGTCGACGCTTGGCACAGGTCAAATATCACCTGATCGCTCAGTGTGCGCTCAAGTCCGATCAGGATTTCGTCTACGTCACGATGCTCGTCGTACGGAGAGAGGCCCAGCGCTCCAACCAGACGGCAGTAGCGTTCTTCGTCTGGGGTAGTGTGGCGGACCATGTCCCAGGCTGAGTGGGCTTCGGTATCGGAAAACCCAAGAGATGAAAGCCGGCTCAATACCTCCTCAACAAATGTCCCAAGTTGCCCGGTCGCAACATCGAGTGCGACACTAGCGTCGATCTTGTTAGGGAAGGTGACGCGCGCAAAACGCAGGTAGCTGTCACGTGCCGAGATTTCCAACTTGTCTCCGGCAGGAAAAAACCAAAGATCTGGAAGAGCGAATCCGTCTCTTGCAAATCCGAGCCAATGACGCGACCGAAAATCGGGGTCATCCTCTGCGTCGTCCGACTTACGTGGCTCGAATTGCAGGGGCCACCAGTTTGACGCCAGCCACTCTGCGATGCCGTATAGGGGAAGGCTGATTTCGTCTCCGGTATCTCCTTTGTCACTACGATAGGCGGTCACAGTCGTCCCTGCGACGACGATGCCAAGGCGTCCGATTGAAGCATCAAGAATAGCCTCGCCACCAGTGGCTGGTTTGATTGGCCATCCAACCGTGACTGAGAATTCGCTTATCTCTACCGAAGCCCGTTTGGCCATTCTAGTTTACTTTCAAGAGGATAGGCGTGGTACTCTCCTTTTTCTCGGTTGGAGAGACGAGCCTCATATAGAACGTCACCGACTAGGTGCCAAGCAAAGCAAGGATATTGGCCTTCCCACTTGGCCGAAACTGTACCGGCTCTAATAGCGGTCCGAAGCGCGTTGGTGGCAGATTCGAAAGTCCACTCCGGATCGCATTTGCTGGCGGTGGGCCAATTGCGTCCGCTTGGTTTTCCCATCTTCGAACTCGGCAGACGATGATACGGACTTCCAGCATAACGAGCAGTCTCCGCGGCGACCCGCAGCCGTTCCGCCGACGCTGATGTGATCACAAGAAGTTCACGCTTCCTGGGCGTTTTCCTCGCCTTGTTCGGACGTTTCACGCGCCCCTCCAACGCCCGACTATCAATCGTTAGCGTAGCCGGCCGGGTTGCTAGATTCAATGCGTGGTTGAATAACTGCTCGTCCCGGAATTCATGCTGCAACACGTACGCACTGTTAGGCCAAATCGACTTCGCGAACGGGCCGCCAGACAGATAAGGACGCACGGGTCTGATCCTTGGCGATGGGCCTCTTTTGGAAGGTCAGGTTGCCTGGCGTCGACTCCGAATTGCGGTTAAGCTGTCAGCCTGCACCTCTTCGCTGTGGCTACGAATTCACGTTCTGGGTGCCTAAGGGATGAGCCAAGCCACCACCCCATCCGCCAGAACCTGTGCTATAGGCAAACCACACGGCGGCGCCGTCGCCGTGCGTGCCACAGCCAGAGGAGAGAGTTCGTGACCGCCATTGTGCTCCATCCGGCTGGCGAGGCCGTGCGCGCCTGAACCTCAGCCGCGTACCGGGACCGGGTGTCCCGGCACGACGGACCTGAGCGGGGCCGTATCCCTCTCGACCAGCCACGCGTTCGCCGCCGCCGGCGCCCGCCGGCGGATGTCTTCGCGCGCGCCGCCCGATGCGGCGCCCAGATGGTTGAGAACAATGGCAGATCTTCTCCAGCGGCTGGCCGAGTTCGGCTGGTCGAAGCACTTTACCGCACAGGTCGATCCCGAAACCCTCGCCAACCATTGCCCGGTGCGGGTGACCGCCGTTCATCGCAACGGGCTCGAAGTCATCGGCCCGGACTTCAGCGGACGGGTCCAGGCCCTGGCGGATCAGGGCGAGGAGGCGCAGGCGACCGTCGGCGACTTCCTCCTCCTCGATGCCGCCGCGGTCCGGCCACGACGTCTCCTCGAGCGGAAGAGCCTGTTCAAGCGGCGGGCGGCCGGCGTCGACCGTCGCGTCCAGCTCATCGCCGCCAACGTCGACACCCTGTTCGTGGTGACCTCATGCAACCGCGACTTCAACGTCGCGCGGCTCGAGCGGTATCTCGCGCTGGCGCGCGAGGCGGAGGTGACCCCGATCATCGTCCTGACCAAGGCCGATCTGGTTGCGGATGCCGGCGACTATGTGCGGGACGCCGCGCGCCTGATGCCGGGACTGTTCGTGGAGACGCTCGACGCCCGCGATCCCGAGGCCACGGCGCGGCTCGCGCCCTGGTGCGGCAGGGGGCAGACGGTGGCGCTGGTCGGCTCCTCCGGAGTCGGCAAGTCGACGCTGGTCAACACCCTGATCGGGGACGGCGACCTCGCCGTCGGCGGCATCCGGGAGGACGACGCCCGCGGCCGACACACGACGACGGGGCGCTCGATGCATCGGCTCGTCTCCGGTGGCTGGCTGATCGACACCCCCGGCATGCGCGAGCTGCAACTCGTCGACGTCGAGTCCGGTCTCGCCGAAGTCTTCGCCGACGTGACGGCCCTGGCGGCGGACTGCCGTTTTGCGGACTGCCGCCACGACGGCGAGCCGGGGTGCGCCGTGGCCGCGGCGATCGCTGCGGGCGAGCTCGACCCGGAACGGCTGCGGCGCTTTCGCAAGCTCGCGGCCGAGGACGCGCGGAACGCCGCTTCGCTGCGCGAGCGCCGCGCGCGGGAGCGCGACTTCGGGCGGATGGTCAAGTCGTCGATGAAGATCAAGAACGCCCGGAAATCCGGGTGGGAGGAGCGCTAGTGCTCCGACTCCGACACTTGACCGCGAGTCCGATGCAGGCGGGTATCAAATGTCAAATTCGCTCCCCCAGGAAATGACCTATAGTCAACGCCGGTGTCGGTCCGGGACAGGGGCCGTCGGGCGACGCAGTAGCGGAGGCCATCGTGACCGACTGGAAGGAGAATGGCGTCCGGGTCATCCCCGGCGACCAGCTCGATCCCAACACGGCGCAGACGCCCGGCATGGAACGCGCGGCCGCGATCAACTTTGCGCGGGTCGGGGCCCAGAAGATCTGGGCGGGGACCGTCAGGATCGACGCCAACGCCAAGACCGGCGCGCACCATCACGGCGAGCTCGAGAGCGTCATCTACGTCTTGAAGGGCAGGGCGAGGATGCGCTGGGGCGAGCGGCTCGAATACGTTGCCGAGGCGGGCCCCGGCGACTTCATCTTCGTGCCGCCCTTCGTGCCGCATCAGGAGATCAACGCCTCGACCGACGAGCCGCTCGAATGCGTCGTGGTGCGCAGCGACAACGAGGCGGTGGTGGTCAATCTCGACATCGAGCCGGTCGAGAAACCCGAGCAGGTCGCGTGGGTCGATCCGATCCACAAGCCGCCGGCCAATTGATGCGGCCGCCGACATCGCCGACGAGGAGACTCCTGCCGTGAAGCTCGCGCTTGCCGCTGCAATCGCCGCCGCCGTCGCGGCCGTCTCGCCCGCGACCGCGCATCCATGCGACGACGACGCGCGCACCCGCGCCGTGCCGCTCCTTCGCCTCCACTTCGAGGACAGCGAGGTCGAGGTGTTCATCGAACCGTCGGTCAAGCAGTTGCCGGCCCTCAAGGCCCTCAAAGGCTCCGGCAAGTTCGACGTGCTCGAAGTCTGGGGCTACATCTACAAGGCGGAATACCGGATGCGCTTCATCTATGCCCAGATCCCCGGCTCGTGCGTGCTGATGGGGCAGGAGATCATCGAGGCGAGCGATCCATACTGACCGAAATGGAGGCGAGGATGAGCCATGCGCGTTCCGGCGTCGTTGTGGGCGCCGCCGTGATGATCGGATTTGCACCGGTCTCAGCATCCGCTGAGGCGCCGCCCTGCGGTGCGTTCGCCCTGACCGGCGGCGAGAAGGACATCGCGGTCATCGACAACCCGCCGCCGGGAAAGAGCCCGGGCGACGTGCGGGCGGGCTGGCGGCGCCTCAACGACGAGAACGGGACGGAGGTCGGCTCGGTGCAGTTCGTCGCGACCCTGACCGAGCCCGGCGCCACGGGCGGCGACATCCTCACGGGCCTCTACGCCATCCGGTTCACCGACGGCGCCATCCTGACCGAGACGGTCTATCAGCTCGCCGACGCCGGTGACACCAGCCAGAAGGCAGGGAATGCGACGCTCATCGTCACCGGCGGCACGGGCACGTTCTCTGGCGTCACCGGCACGATCGAGATCGAGCCGGGCGTCGCGCCACGCTACCTCTTCGATCTCCACTGTCCCTGAGCGTCACGACAGGCCGACGCCGGTCTCGCGCTGGTAGAGGATCAGGTCGAGGGCGGGCATGGCATCGTTGCCGGCGATCCCGGTGACGAGGCAGTGCGCCTGGCCACGGTGGTGGGTCTGGTGATTGAAGAAGTGGGCGAGCGCCGGGGCGAGCGGCTGAGTGATCGTCTGCGGGCTGGTGATCGTCCGGTAGGTGAAGGTGCTGGCGAGGTCGGACTCGCCGAGACCCTTCACGTAGCGGATGATGCGCTCATCCTCGACGTCGCGCGCGGCCGCGAGTGCGTCGAAATCCTCGAACAGGATCTCGTCGAGCCGCTTCTGTGCCGGGCCTTCGCCGGTGAAGCGGTGGAGCCAGATGCGGTCGGCCACGACCAGGTGGTTGAGCGTGCCGTGGAGGGACCCGAAGAAGGCGCCACGCGGCTTGCGGTACTCGGCGTCGGGCAGGGCTTGCGCGGCGGCATAGAGCCGGCGGTTGGCCCAGCGATTGTAGCCGGCGAACATTGCGAAGTGCTGCTTCATCGAGCCTTTGCTCCTGTCGCGGTTCGGATAGGGGACGTCGTGTCCCTGGGCCCCGATGCCACAGCCGGGGTTTGGGGCGATGCGGTAGCGCAGGGTCCGGCGGGCTGCAAGCACGCCCTCAGGCCGGCCGCGGCGCGGGGAAGGCGGTCCTGTCGCGCTCGACCGTCAGGATGAGGAGGGCGGCAAGGATGCAGAACACTCCGGCGGTCAGCATCGCCGGCAGATAGGTCTCGAAGGCGGTCCGCGCCGCGCCGGCGAAGATCGCGGCCGATGCCGCACCGACCTGGTGGCCGGTGAACACCCAGCCAAAGACGATCGGCGCTCGCTCGGGACCGAAACGGGCTGCTGTCAGCTTCACCGTAGGGGGGACGGTCGCCACCCAATCGAGGCCGTAGAAGACGGCGAACATCGACAGGGCATAGAAGGAAAAGTCGCTGAGCGGAAGGAAGATCAGCGAGAGGCCGCGGAGGCCGTAGAACCAGAAGAGCAGCCAGCGGTTGTCGTAGCGGTCCGAGAGCCAGCCCGAGACGATGGTGCCGACAAGATCGAAGGCGCCAACCACGGCGAGCAACCCGGCCGCGCCGGTGGCGGCGATGCCATAGTCACCGCAGATCGATATCCAATGGGTCTGGATGAGGCCGTTGGTACTGAAGCCGCAGACGACGAAGGTGAGGAACAACGCCCAGAAGACCGGCGTCCGCGCCGACTCGATCAGCACGCGCACCGGCGTGGCGAGCAGCTGGCCGAGGCGGGTGCGCGGCGGTACCGGCGGATTGGTCCCGGCCCCGAACGGCGTGAGGCCGATGTCGGCCGGCCGGTCGCGCAGGAAGACGAGCGCCAGCGCAAGGGCGACCGAGAGCGCCGCGACGACGGTGGCGAGCGCATACCGCCAGCCGATCGTCTCCGCGATCCCCGCGAGCAGCGGCAGGAAGACCAGTTGTCCGGTCGCGTTGCTGGCTGTCATCAGTCCGACCACCAGGCCCCGGCGCTGCTCGAACCAGCGAACCGCGACGGTCGCACCCAGGACGAGGGCGGTCAGGCCGGTACCGATCCCGACCACGACCCCCCAGAGCAGAACCAGCTGCCAGTGCTCGGTCACGGCGAGCGATCCACCGACACCGGCGGCGATGAGCGTAAGGGCGGTCACGGTCACCGCCCGGATGCCGAACCGGTTCATGAACGCGGCCGCGAATGGCCCCAGGAGGCCGAAGAGGAGGATGCGGATCGCAAAGGCCGTCGAGATCGCCGCGTTGGACCAGCCAAACTCCTGCTCGAGCGGCACAATGAGAACACCGGCCGCGCCCATCGCTCCTGCGGTCGCGAGCATGATCAGAAAGGTCGTGCCAGCGACGATCCAGCCGTAGTGGATGCCGCGCGCTGCGAAGAAATCAACCATGCGACTGGACATTGTCGGACTGATCCTCGGGTATTCGGGTGGATGCCCGCAGTCAGTCGCGTAACATCGCTCAGACTGCCGTCATGAGCCGCTTCAGCGAGCGCTTGCCATCTTCGCCGAGCACTGCTCCGATCCTCGCCTGCGCCTGTTCCCAGAGCGGAGCGCCCTCGGCAAGAGCGCGCGCGCCGCGCTTGGTGAGGACGACCGTCGACTCGCGAAGATCCTCGCCGGGGATAGTGGCGAGGAGCTTCGTGCGCTCCAAGAGCTTGGTATTCCGCCCGACGGTCGATCGATCGAGCCCCATCGACGTCGCGAGATCCGAAAGCGACACCGGCGCCATGCGCTGAACATGACGAAGGAGGCTGAACTGGGCCACGGTGACGCCGATCGGCGCAAGCGCCTCGTCGTATAGGGCGGTCACGCGCTGGGCCGCGCGCCGCAGGGTCACGCAAAGGCAGTCGGACATGGAGTGGGTATATACCCGTATCACAGGGAACGCAATCTGACGCGGCAGGGGGCGTTTGACCACACCGCGAGGCCTGACGGGGGACGATCCCTGGAGTCGTACGGGTCGCCGATGGGCCGTGAGCCGGACAGGTCTTGAGACAAGAAGAAGGGCGCGGCGGAGGCCGCGCCCTCCGATGTCGGCGATCAATGCCCGATCAGGCGAGATCGAAACGGTCGGCGTTCATCACCTTGTTCCAGGCGGCGACGAAGTCCTTCGCGAACTTCTCCTTCGCGTCGGACGAGGCATAGACCTCGGCCAGCGCCCGAAGCTGGGAATGGGAACCGAAGAGCAGATCGACGCGGGTGCCGGTCCACTTCAGGTCGCCCGTCTTGCGGTCGCGGCCCTCGAAGACCTCCCCGGACCCGGTCGACGGAGCCCACTTCGTGCCCATGTCCAGCAGGTTCACGAAGAAGTCGTTGCTAAGCGCACCCGGACGGCTGGTGAACACGCCGTGGGCCGGCTGGCCGACGTTGAGCACCCGGAGGCCACCGATGAGGGCGGTCATTTCCGGAGCCGTCAGGGTGAGAAGCTGGGCGCGGTCGATCAGCATCTCCTCGGTCGACAGGAACTGCTTGCCGCCCGCGTAGTTGCGGAAGCCGTCGACCTTCGGCTCGAGCGGGGCAAAGGACTCGACGTCCGTCTGGTCCTGTGAGGCATCCATCCGGCCGGGCGTGAAGGGAACCGTCAGGGTCATGCCGGCGTCCTTGGCCGCCTTTTCGATGCCGGCGGCGCCGCCGAGGACGATCAGGTCGGCGAGGGAGACCTTCTTGCCGCCGGACTGCGCGGCGTCGAACTCGGCCTGGATGGCTTCGAGCTTGCCGAGCACGGTGGCGAGTTGGGCGGGCTGGTTCACCTCCCAGTCCTTCTGCGGGGCGAGACGGACGCGCGCGCCGTTCGCACCGCCGCGCTTGTCGGAGCCCCGGAAGGTCGAGGCCGATGCCCAGGCGGTCGAGACGAGTTGCGGAACCGTCAGGCCCGACGCCAGGATCTTCGCCTTTAGGTCCGCGATATCCTTGTCGCCGATCAGCTCGTGATCGACGGCGGGGATCGGGTCCTGCCAGATCAGCTCCTCGGCGGGAACGAGCGGCCCGAGGTAGCGCGCGATCGGCCCCATGTCGCGATGGGTGAGCTTGTACCAGGCCCGGGCGAAGGCGTCCGCGAACTGGTCCGGATTTTCGTAGAAGCGCCGGGAGATCTTCTCGTACTCGGGGTCAAACCTGAGGGCGAGGTCGGTCGTCAGCATCGACGGCGAGCGGCGCTTCGACGGGTCGTGCGGGTCGGGCACCGTACCCGCGCCCATGCCGCCCTTCGGAGTCCACTGGTGGGCGCCAGCCGGGCTCTTGGTCAGCTCCCATTCGTAGCCGAACAGGTTCCAGAAGAAATTGCTGCTCCACTTGGTCGGCGTCGTGGTCCAGATGACCTCGAGCCCGCTGGTGACGGTGTCGTTGCCGATGCCGGTGCCGAAGCCGCCCTTCCAGCCGAGGCCCTGCTCCTCCATCGTGGCCGCTTCGGGTTCGGGTCCGACCAGGGTCGCATCGCCGGCACCATGGGTCTTGCCGAAGGTGTGCCCGCCGGCGATCAGGGCGACAGTCTCTTCGTCGTTCATCGCCATCCGACCGAAGGTGTCGCGGATGTCGCGCGCGGCAGCGACCGGATCGGGCTTGCCGTTGGGACCCTCCGGATTGACGTAGATGAGGCCCATTTGAACCGCGGCGAGGGGGTTTTCGAGATCCCGTTCGCCGCTGTAGCGCTCGTCGGCAAGCCAGGTGCCCTCAGGCCCCCAGTAAATGTCCTGCTCCGGTTCCCACGTGTCGGCGCGACCGCCGCCGAAACCGAAGGTCTTGAAGCCCATCGACTC
>JAGRKZ010000020.1 GCA_020442065.1 Bauldia sp. | reverse complement strand
GGTGCATGGGGTGAGCCAGCGTCGGGCGTGCCAGGCACTGAGGATCGACCGTTCGACGGTGCGCTATGCCAGCCGCCGTCCGGACGACGCTCCGCTGCGCGAGGCAATGAAGGCCGTGGCGGCGGAGCGCCGTCGCTTCGGCTACCGCCGGATCCACGTCATGCTGGACCGGCAGGGCATTGTGATGAACCAGAAGAAGCTGCGGCGCCTCTACCGGGAGGAGAAGCTGTAGGTGCGCCGGCGTGGCGGCCGCAAGCGGGCGCTGGGCACACGCAGGCCCATGCTCGTTCCGGATCGCGCCAACGCCCGATGGAGCCTCGACTTCGTCTCCGACACCTTCACCGACGGCCGTCGCTTCCGGGTGCTGGCCGTGGTCGATGACTACACGAGGGAGTGCCTGGCGCTGGTCGCCGACACCTCGCTGTCGGGCCTGCGCGTCGTCCATGAACTGGACGCCATCATCCGCTGGCGCGGTCGGCCTGCCACGATCGTCTCCGACAACGGCACCGAACTGACCTCCATGGCGGTCCTGCAATGGTGCCAGGTGACCGGCCTCGAATGGCACTACATCGCGCCAGGCAAGCCCGTGCAGAACGCCTTCGTGGAAAGCTTCAACGGGCGCTTCAGGGACGAGTGCCTCAACGACACGCTCTTCTCGACGCTGCCCGAGGCCCGCAGCGCCATCACCTCATGGAAGGAGGACTACAACCACCAACGACCACACTCGGCCCTCGGCAACATGCCGCCGGCCGAGTTCGCCCTCAAATCGACGCTGAAAAGACAGGCCGCCTGAGCCCAGAAAATCAAACCCAGGACTCTCCCTCATACCGGAGGAGAAAAGGGTCTCAGGCCAGGAAAAAAGAATCGTCCGCGGACCGCCACAGCCAACCCTTCCCCCCGTGCGCAGCGCCGTCCTCGCGATACTCGCCACCCAACCACCCGAGCGATGTCCTCATTGCCGCATCCGATTGCGACAACCAACACACATCAAACCGCCGAAGTAGTGCTAGCGCGGCTCGCCGACAAGGAAATCGTCGGATATCCCTCGTACCGTCGGCGACCGCCCGCGGCTATCCGAGCGGGCCGTGGACGATGACGGCCATCCCGCTAGGTCGACGGCGAACGGGGTCGTGGTCGATCAGCGCCGAAGACCATCTCGACGCGGACAAGGCGCTACAACGTCGCTGCCTTCTGGAAGACGTAATACAGCCAAAGCTCCGTCAGCCGGGAAAAGAAATGATTGGAAATAATCCGATCAACTGCCGCGGCCTTCGGAGAATTTGGATGGATTGACCTAAGATCAAAGCCAGACCTTTTCATATCCGCAATCATTTTCCCCGGCCAACAGTAATACGTAAGCACCTCCGGATGGCCGGTATCATGAACATAGCATTCCGCGCGAAAGGCGTTACCGACGGCGATCTGCTTCAACCTAAAGGCCACGAGTCCGGGAGTCAAAATGTCGCGAAGTCCAAAGATCAAGGCTGCTGAATTATGATGGGATACAATGAACCGCCCACCGGATTTGAGTACCCTCCGAACTTCTGTCACGGCCCGATCGCGATTGGCTTTCGGGTAGACGTAATCCAATCCATTGAATGAGAACAGCACGGCATCGAAGACCGAGTCCGGGAACGGCAAGGATTGGGCATCAGCAACGTGGTATTCGATCGTCGGCGCAAGTGCACGGGCCACCTCAATCAGGTGGCGACTGATATCTACACCGACCAGGTCCGCGCCCATCCCATGCAACATGCGCGTCGATCGACCGCTTCCGCAGCCGATATCGAGTATTTTTAGGGAGTGCAAACCATTTGGATAATGAAGATTGAAGGCGTATTTCTCGCCAGGGTAAAAAAAAGGCTCGAGCGTGTAAGCTTTAACCGCCTCCGGAGAATCCCAATACAGAGAGGTCTCACTGGCATTAAATTCATCGATCGGATTCGACGGCATATGCACAACACTACTTGGCGCCCACGAATGTATCGATCCGTAGACGACTTAGTCGCCAGCTTCAATATCGCACCGGACACTGATTCTTGCAAGCCGTCGCCCAAGTCAGGGCCGCGAAATTCAGCAATGCCCCATGGTCGCGCTTTCCACGATTCGGCTCAGGCACCGACCGGAACGTCTGGCGTTGGTTGAGTTGGTCTTCAATCCTGTCCAGGAAGCGCTCCTGGTATTCCGGGGCGAGGGTCTCGGCGATCGTTACGAGCCGCTCTCGTAGACTCGCGTCTACGATGTACCGGGCGGCGAGCACGTCCAGCCCGCGCTCGGTCCGCAGGAGCAATCCAAAGTCCTGGTCGAGCAAACGCTCCATCTCGCTATCGAGACGGGCGTGCAGCGCATAAACGAACAAGGCTCGCCGTTCGGCAATCCACTGTTCGTTGGGCCCGGCCTCGTAGCTCGCCTTGAGGTACACGACGGCACTGTCGAGATCGCCGAGTCTCGTCGCCAGCGTTGCTGCAAGGAACCAGAAATTCGATTCGAGTGGAGAGGTTGCCGCGGCTGACTCGGCTATCCTGAGACACCCTGAAGTGACCTGAGTCTCGTTCTCGACCGGGAGCCCGCCGGCGGACACCATTTCCTCAAGCGTCTTGAGGCAAAGGTCGAGCTCCGCCTCGCGGGCAAATCGGCTCTCCAGCATGGATACCGGAGAACTCTCTTCCGCTGCCGCCTTCATCGCCGCCATTCTGATGACGAGTGGGTCAGCACGAAGGAGAAAAGGCTTCGCCTCCTTGGCTGCCATCGTCACGCACAATCCAGCCAGCGCGACCGCCGTCAGGCCAATCGCCCAAAGTCCAAACCGCCGGCCCGGGAATCGGGATCGGCCTCTCCGTCGGGTGCGTGTGGTCATGAGTTGGGGACGTCGAGTGAGTTGGATTGCGCAAGGATATGAGGTGGTCGCTCAGCCGGCGCCGTCATGATAGTTGCCGTACGCATAGTAGCCTGACCCACCGTACCCCCCTCCCCCGACTGTCGCATTCAGGACAGCGGAGATCTTGACGTTCCTCGCGTTGACCCGTTTCAGGTCGCTGATCGCGGCGCCGACCTCGCGCTGCGGGGTAGCCGCCCACCTGATGACGACGACGACTGCATCGGCATATCGCAACAGGATGCGGGGATCGACGACGGGAAGAACGGGCGAACTGTCGAGGATGATGCAGTCGAAGTTCGCTCGCGCCCATGAGATGAGGTCGCCAAACCGGCGCTGTTCGAAAAGGAAGTCCGTCGTCGATCGGGCGCCCCGGGCGCCAAGGATCACCGAAAGGCCGGTGACCTCGTCCGTCACGAGGATGCTTTCGGGAACGGTATCGTCGCCCCCCCCGAGAAAATCCGACACACCGCGTGTCAGATCGAGGCCAAGCGCCTTGTGCACGCTCGGGCGACGGAGATCGCAGTCGATAAGGAGTGTTCTCCGGCCAGCGATCGCGAACGATCTGGCGATCGATACGGTCGTTTGCGTCTTGCCCTCGCCGGGAATCGTGGAGGTGACCATGATCGTCTTGGGGTCGGCATCGAGGCCGGGCCGCCGGCCACCGAGCTCAAGAGCAAGCCGGGTGCGCCGCACCGCCTCGCTATAGGCAGAGAGAGGATGTTCGACCAGTTCGTTGGCACGGTCGACCACATCCAGCGGCCCCGCGCCGCCTGGCAGCCTCGGCAGTGATGACACAACCGGAACACCAAGAACCTCCTCGGCCTGGACTTCGGTGACGAAGCCGCCGACGAAGTTCTCCCGGAGGAAGGCGATGCCGAGTCCCAACCCCAGCGACATCACCCCCGCGATCAGCAGGCTGATGCGCTTCTTGGGGAACGAGGGCTGCGTCGGCGGATATGCCTCCGAGACGATGCGGCTATCAGGGACCTGGACGTTCTTCTGGGATTCGATGACCTTCGAGCGGTTGAGAAGGTCCTGGTATACTTGTCGGCCGACCGCCGCTTCCTGCTGAATTTCGTAGAGCTTCACCAGAACGTCGTTGGGTAGTTCGCTGCCGATGACGCTATCGCGCAGCTGCTGGCGAAGATCGTCCGCCTCCTTCTGCGACTGATCGAGGGTGGTCCGCACGCCCGAAATGGCATCCTTGGCGGCGGTTTCGAGCTGCGCGTCGAGGGCCTGGAGGCTCGCGCGGAGATCCACGGCCTTTGCTTCGTCGAGACCCGGAGTCAGCGCGCTGGCAATCTCGTTCCGCTGCTCCACGAGCGTCCGAAGCTGGTTCGAGTTGATCTCCTCGACCAGACTGTCCCAGTCACGCTGATCAAGGCTGGCCTGGGATGCTGCCAGCACGTTCGAGAGACGCGAAGTCTCAGCTGTCCTCGTAGCGATAATGTTGCGGAGGCTGGAGAGATTTTCCCGGCTGGCATCGTCGGCGACGCTGTCGACGTGATCGACAATGAACTGGTCCAGCTTCTGTTCCGATGCACGCAAGGCAGCACTCGCCTCCGTGAGCCGGCTCAGCAGTGCCTGCTGGATGCCAAGAACCATGGCGGTCTTGGAATTCACCTGCTCAGCCACATAGGC
Source organism: Bauldia sp. (assembly GCA_020442065.1). Taxonomy (GTDB): domain Bacteria; phylum Pseudomonadota; class Alphaproteobacteria; order Rhizobiales; family Kaistiaceae; genus Bauldia. Next base: position 38,103 of record JAGRKZ010000020.1, on the reverse strand, counting down.
CGCAGCCAGGGCATTGGCGATGTGCGCAGCCTTGTCTGGGTCTTTTGATCTGACTGTGACTTCGATCAGGTACGTTATGCCCACGCGCGAGATGGAGGTGGCCTTCTGCAAGGCCTCAAGCGTCTGTTTGAGCACCTCGTCAGGGGTTGGTTCGGCGGCCTGGAACCCGAGGGTGGCCATCAGCCTGTCGCGCCAGCCGGGGCTCGGCCCAAACTCCGGGTCGTTATAGAGTTCGAGTTCGCGAATGACCTTGAGGAAGACGGACGGGGCTCGAAGAATCTCGACTTCGCTTTCCACCCGGCCCTGATCGCTGGGCGCGAGCGCCATCTGGGCCTCCGGGTCGAGAATGCTCTGCTGCCGCGGGTCGACGATGATCAGCGCCGATCCGGAATAGATCGGCGTCAATTGGAAAAGCACGAGCGCCGTGATCGAACAGACGATGAAGACCGTCGCAAGGATCAGCTTTGCCTGCCGACGCACAAGTCCGAGGAACCAGCGCATGTCGAAGCCGCCGGGTTCGCGGCCTTGCTCTGCCACGATCTCCACGCCGGGAAAGGCGGTATCGTCGGCGACCGGTTGAGGGTTCCACTTCAAATGACGCACCAGTTTTCCTTAGAGAAGTCCGCAGAGAAACCGGGATCTTGAAACCCGGACTTTGGGGCAAGGGGGCTCGCTTCGCGAGAACATGCTCTGAACTCAGTTACGGAACAGTAATTCACGGCGGATTGCAGGCAGGCCGAAGGTCAATTCGCGACAAGAAACGCGACGTCGGTACCATCCAATCGAACCGCCGCAAGGCGGCCGGTAGCGAATGCTCCAAGATCGACGGCAATACGATTGGGCCGGTGGACAGGCTGCCGCGTGGGAGTGTGACCATGGACAACCACGACGCGGTGATCGGCTTCACTGGCTGTGAACTCATCCCGGATGCCCTGAAGATCGGCTTCGATCTGCTCCTCTAGGGGCATATTGGGGCGAATTCCCGCATGGACGAACAGGTAGTCTCGCCACCGCAGCGTGACCGGGAGGCTTCGCAAGAAAGCGATGTGCTCCTCCGGAATGGAGGCCACGGCGGCGTCGGCAATGCGCTGCCGCTCCCTCCGCCCGGGTGAGCGGACCAACGGGCCAACGCCATAGGACCTCAGCGTTTCCTCTCCACCAATGTGGAGCCAGAGGTCGTCGGTTGTCGGGGAGTCGAGGAAATCCAGCATCGCGGTCTCATGATTGCCGGCGAGGACGAATCGCACGAACCCCTCAGGAGGTTCTCCCAGGAGGTGTTCGATGACGCCCGAAGAATCGGGTCCACGATCTATCACGTCGCCCAGGAGCACGATCGCCTTCCTCGAGGACGCATACCGCTGGGAATCCGAGACGATCCGGTCTTCGAGGGCAACCAGAAGATCGAGACACCCGTGGACGTCTCCGATCGCGTAGACCACGGCGCAGTCCGGCGTAAGGGTGCCTCGGGCTCGCTCGGGCCTGGATGCGGACCCTTCGCCTGCACCAAAGAGGCTTGAAATGAAACCCATGCCTCTTTCTCCCGCCCAGTCGTCACTTTCCGCCGGAGTCAGCGGCCCGCAGGCGCTCCGCCGAACTGCTCCACCAACGGAGGCAGCCCCGCCCGCACCGGAACGGGGGGCTCGCCGGCCTCTGTCGGCACATGACGCCGGACAAGCTCGAATTGCGCGGCGCCCGCGGCCAGAACGGCAATATAAAGCATCACGTTGGCCTCGATCTGAAGACTGAAATCGACAAGCGAGTGAACGGCCGCAACGACCGTGAGGCACACCGCGGTCGCCGGCGCGACCCAGTGCACCCCCGGATGCGCCAGCGCCCGCAGGGACCGCACGACCAGGATCACTACCGCCAGCAGCGGCAGGACCGCAGCGAAGCCCAACTCCGCAAACAGTTCGAGATAGAGGTTGTGCGCGGCGTCCCAGGTGACGTCGGCACTCAACGGCAGTTCGTGGAACAACGGGAAAGCTGCGGCAAATGCCCCGCCGCCATAGCCGGTCCAAGGGTGCGCCTTGATCATCCCCACCACCTGCTCGTAGAGCAGAAGACGGTCGTCGAGGTTGCTCTCGAGAGACCCGAGGCGATCCGAAAGTTGTCCACCCGCCGTCAGGAAGACGGCAGCCGCGAGTGCCGCGACGGCAATCAGTCCGATCGCAATGCCCCCGGCCCGGACTTTTGATCGAACAGCTCCGATCATGAACGCTACGGCGATGCCGAGAACGGAAACGAGTGCTCCCATGCGGGATGCCGATAGCACTACGGCCGTCCCGAGAATCGCTAGACCGACGGCGTAGACAAGTAGAGATTGCGCCACCTCGGGATTTCCCCTTTTCCGCGAGGAGTTCGAGCCCGTCCCGGGAGCATGCGCATCGATCGCAAGGATCGCCCCCGCTGAAATGCCGAACGCCATGAAGGTCGCAAAGGAATTCCTATTGACGAAAAAGCCGGTTGCGAATCCTTCGTAAGCCCACTTCGGAACCACCAGAAGCGTGTCGCCGAGTTCGAGCAGAAGAACAATGCCCGCCGCACCGTGGAGCACGGCAATCCAGAAAACCGCCTGCACCAATCTCCGCGCCCTTGCCGGATTGACCGTCGTCTGGACAACTAGGAAGCAGAGCAGCGCATAGGTCAGGTAACGCACGATCATCCCCAGCGTCGCGGACGGATCGACGCTGATCTGCCCGGTGTGAGCGATGGCCGGAAGCGCGACGTCCTGAAGGGGAACGACCTCGGTGACCACCGATGGCGGCAGGGAGAAGAGGTCGAGCGGCAGCGGGATGATCTGGATCACCATCCAGACAACCGCGAGAACCACCAGGGTCATAGGCGCGCCCAGGGCCGTAAGCGGAGCCCGCAGTCGGCCCGCGTCCGACATCAGGGTGATCAAGTAAACGACGGTGATAACGGCGACGAGCAGGCCATTGGCAGCCCAGAAGAAAGGCCGGTTGCTGCCAAGTGGCAATGGCGCGATTCCAAGCAAAACCACGACCGCCCAAAACACCAAGCTGTTCGAGATTGTCGACTTCAATGTTGTGCCCGAGCGGTAACCAATCGAATTGTATCTCCTTGACACTAAATAATTAAAGAGATATCGCCAACGACGGTCGGGGTGACGATTACGCGGAGTAGCGCAATGAGAAGATATGTTGGTGCCGTAGCGACCGCGCTCGTCCTTGCGAGCGTCACCGGTGTCCCGATTGAGGTTCGTGCGGCCGACGGCGAAGCATTGTCGGCCTGCCCGCCGACGGCCACTGTCCTGACCCCGGAATGTGCCAGCCAACTCTGTGAAGCCGTGTCGGCTGCGTCGGATCTTGAGACCGCTGACCAGGCCGTCTTGGGGCGCAACGCCGCAATGCTGATCCGTGACTACGGCGATGGCGATGCCGATAGTTCCGCCAAGATCGTCGCCTGCGTGACTTCGGGACCTACCGCCGTCTTCGCTTCCTATAGCGGCAGCGAAATCGCCAAAGTGGGTGAAGACGTTCCAGCTAGCGAGCAGTAAGCACTTCTAAATCAACTCCGGTCTTCTCTGTCGGCAACCGCTGACAGATCGAGGAGCACAGTCGTGAAAGTGGATCTTAGGTCGTGGAGGCCGACGATCATCGTCCTCCTGTTGTCTATCCTCCCGATCTACATTTTCATTGTTGGTCCCGACGCGTCAGCCGCTTTGTGGCTGGGAGAACTTACGCCGGTAGAGCTCCTCACGGCTGTCTTTTACGTGGTTGGAGCCTTTACAGCGATCTTCGCCGCCATCCGCAGCAAACGATTGGTGCGCGTTTTTTTTCTCGGATGGGCTTTCTGCTGCATCGTATTCTTCGGCGAAGAAACCAGTTGGCTTCAGTCATACCTACAATACAAGACACCGGAAGTCGTCGCAGAGGAGAATTCCCAAGGGGAATTCAATCTGCACAACCTGAATTTCGTGCAGGGAGAACAGTCTGACCGATTGGGAGGGCAGTTGGGGAACATATTGAACCCTAGAACGCTTCTCAACTCCGACAGGCTGTTCCAGTATTTCTTCTTGGCGGCGTTTGCGTTCTATCCCCTGCTCTGCCGCCGAGGTCCATTGGCCCGCTTCGCCCAAGAGCAGCAGTTGCCTTTTCCGGGAGCCCGCCTCCTCGTCTATATCTGGTATCCGGTTTTGCTCTGCTCCGTGCTGATCTTCTTGACAAGCGGCCCGCTGACGCACGGCCTCAACGAAACCAGGGAGATGTTTTACGCCTTCACGATCGCCAGTTTTATCTGGGTCGCGGCAATTCCGGTCCGCAGCAGGTCGGGCAACTTGGGCTCGGTCGCGCCTGCCTGAGTCGGCCCGCGTCGCACCGTCGACGCGCACACCACGGGGCCGCCAAAAATCTGTCACCGCCCCGCCAACATTAACCCATATAGAAATTTTGACGAAAAGTGCCTTGTCGTCTCGGTACGGTGTGCGCAACTCGATATCGGGAACAAGGCCCGCTGATGCGTCGGGACCGAAGAGGCCAAAAGGGAGATCCGAAGATGCTGACCCGAGGACGTCTGCCGCTGCCCGCATTGCTTGGTGCGATCGCGGGGTTATCCATGGCCGCTTCCGTACAGAACGGTCTGGCGCAGTCGGCCGAACGCCCCATCCAGCTGGCTCAGTCGGACGCTGGCGGATCCTACCTCGATCTGCTTGTCGAGCGAGCCAAGGGTTTGCTCGACGAGCAATCCGGAAATCGGAACCCTTCGCAGGCCGCTGTCATCCTCGAAGAGGCCGTGCGGGCGGGCAGCGTCAGCGCAATGCATCTTCTGGCGGACCTTTATGCGACCGGCGACGGTGTTGAGGCGAGTTTCGACCGAGCCCGCCAGCTCCTCGAGGATGCAATCGCGGCAGGCGACGAGACGTTTGGTTCCCGCGACCTCGGCAACCTCTATCGCGACGCCGAGTCGCCCAATCGCAGCGCCACCAAGGCGGCCGCCGCCTACGAACGCGCCGCGGAGCTTGGCGATTCGGTTTCGATGATCGCTCTTGCCCAGCTTCTCGCCGCCGACAGCGGTGGACTTGATCCCGACTACGCCCGTGCCCGTGACCTTCTTCAGCGCGCCGTGATCGCCGGTGAAGTGATCGAAGGCTCACGCGAGCTGGGCACGCTGCTCCGGAGCGCACCGACGCCCGTGTACGACCCGGCAGGCGCTGTGAGCGCGTATCAGCGCGCCGTCGACCTCGGCGATGTCTCGTCGATGTTTTCGCTCGCCGAGATGCTCGCCGCAGGCGATGGCGTACCCGTGGACTTCGAGCGTGCCCGTGATCTGCTTGTGGCCGCGATCGCCGCGGGCCAGGAGGTCGAAGGATCGGCCGCCCTCGGCAATCTCTATCTCGAGGCTGCACCGCCAAATCGAGATCCGGCGGCAGCCGTGAAGGCCTTTGAACAGGCCATCGCGCTCGGCGACACTACTTCGATGATCGAGCTTGCCCAGATCCTCGCGGCGGGCACTGAAGTGCCGATGGACTTCGACCGCGCGCGCCGGTTGGTCGAAGCCGCGATTGCGGCCGGATCTGCGCGAACCGGATGGCGCACGCTTGGTGACATCTACCGTGATGCCGGCCCGGACGACCGTGACCTGGCCATGGCGGCTGAAGCGTACCAGAAGGCCGTTGATCTCGGTGACAACGCCTCGCGAATCTCGCTCGGCAAGATCCTCGCCGCAGACGACAGCGTTCCCGGCAACTTCGACAGGGCGCGGGTGCTTTTCGAGGCCGCTGTCGCAAATGGCGACATCCGGGGCGGATCGCGGGCTCTGGGTGATCTCTACCGGACCGCCGAGGCCCAAAACCGTCGTCCGGCGATGGCCGTTGCCGCCTACGTCCGCGCGGCGGAACTGGGTGATCCCTGGGCCATGATTCCGCTTGCGCGGATGCTCGCTGCCGGTGACGGCGTACCGGCCGACTTCGATGCCGCCCGGGCGTGGCTCGAGAAGGTCGTCGAGGCTGGCGAGCCCTCGGTTGGGTACACCGTGCTGGGGTCCCTCTTCCTCCGGGCCGACGAGCCCAATCGCGATGCCGCCAAGGCCGCGGAGTATTTCCAAAAGGCGGTGGATATCGGCAACACCGACGCGATGATCGAACTCGCTAACCTTTACGCCGCGGGCGATGGAGTGCCGGCGGATTTCGATCGCGCCAAGACGCTCCTCGATGCGGCTATCGCTGGCGGCGACGTGGGCGCGGGCTCCGTCGCGCTCGGCGATCTCTACCTCAATGCCGCTCCTCCGAGGCGCGATGTGGCGCTTGCCAAGCAGGCCTACGAAACCGCGATCGGCGTAGGCGACACAGGCGCGATGCGCGCCCTCGCCAACATGTACGCAACCGGCGACGGCGTCCCCGTCGATTTCGACAAGGCACTCGCCTTGCTGCAGGAAGCGATCGCGGCCGGCGATGTTCGGCAAGGCTCCCGTGCCCTCGGCGATCTCTATCGCGATGCTGCCGCGGACCATCGAGATCCACTCAAGGCCGTCGCCGCTTATCAGGCCGCAATTCTGCTTGGAGACGCGCCGTCAATGATCTCATTGGCGAAGATGCTCGGCGATGGCGATGGGGTTGCGATCAATTTCGACGCGGCCCGGCAGCTTCTCGAAGACGCCATCCAAGCGGGCAGTATTGGGCCAGCTTCGCGCGCCCTCGGCGACCTCTACCGGACCGCCGACGCCGACCATCGCGACCCGGCGAAGGCCGAGGAGTCCTACCAGCGGGCCATCGAAACGGGCGATGCCTGGGCGATGATGATGCTCGGAAGAATGCTCGCGAAAGGCGACGGCCTCGCCTTCGATTTCGATCGTGCAAGGAGTCTCTATGAGGATGCGGTCAAAGCCGGCCAGCCGGGCTTTGCGTCGCGCTTCCTTGGGGATCTCTATCTCGACGCGCCGGCTCCGCAGCGTGATCCGGTGAATGCGTTGGCGGCCTACAAGGCCGCGGCCGACCTTGGCAACGCAGGCGCGATGCTTGCACTGGCCAATCTCTACTCCTCGGGCGACACCGGCGTCGCCAAGGACTTCGATCTCGCTCGCGACATGCTCGAGAGTGCAGTTGCGGCTGGCGAGGTCGCCGCCGGTTCACGCGCCCTGGGCGATCTCTACTCTGATGAGAGCACCCCCAACCGTGACCTCGGCAAAGCCCGCGAAGCCTACGAACGCGCCGCCGAACTCGGCGAGACGTCCGCGATGACCGCCCTCGCCAACATGTACCAGAACGGCAGGGGCGTCCCGATCGATCTGGACAAGGCACGCGTCTACCTCGAGCAGGCCGTCGCTGCTGGCGATGTCTCCACAGCCGCGTTCGATCTCGGACAGCTGTACCTGCGTCTACCGGATGACCAGCGCGATCCCCTCCAGGCGGCCGAGGCCTTCGAAGCAGCGGCTAAGGCGGGCAATACCAGCGCAGATCTCACCCTGGGTGTGTTGTTGCTCGAGGAAATTCGAGACCCGCGCAACTACGAAAGCGCCGGGGAGCATCTGAGGACCGCTGCAGCGGCCCTCGGTGCCGGTAACGTGGCGGCACAACTGATGAGAATGCCGCCACAGGCTTTGATTTCGATCGTTCAGCAGTATCTGCGAGGCGGCGGCTACGGTGGATCCGTGGATGGTGTGCACGGTCGAGGAACGGAAGCTGCGATCAAGAGCTACTGCGAGACCAAGGCCATTGCCAACTGTGACGGGACGTTCATCAGCTTCGATCTTCTCGTCAGCCTCCTGTCGGCACCATCGTAAAACCGACGGCAGCTCGGGAGGAACGGACGCCCTTGAGGGGGGCACCGAACGCCGGCGCGGACCGCGGGCGCAGAGGATCTTCGTCGGAGCCGCGGACATGAGCGCAAGGTCGAGCGCGTGCTGAACCGGTTGAGCTGGTACGCCAACCGCCTGCGCTCGATGAGTGCCGGCGAGGTCTTCCACCGCGTCGGAGAGCAGGTGAAGAGGTTATCGTGGCGTCGCTACGACGAGGGCTTCGATGCCTTTGTCCTCGGCGACGGAGCAATTCCGGTCGTCCCCGAACTGCGAGACCGACTTCTTCGACCGGCGCCGCCGAATCTCGATGCCGCTCTCGCTCATGAGGCGAATCGAGCGCGGTTGGGATTCGCGTTCCTGGGCTCGCAATGGCCCGAAGGCCTTCTCGACGACGACGGCGTGCCTATCCTTCGTGCCTGGCACGTCGATCCTGTCACTGGTCAGGAATGGGAGGGCTCCGAGACGTATTGCTTCAACGTGCCCTACCGCGCGCGTGCTGATCGCGGGGACGTCAAGTTGGTATGGGAGTTGAACCGCCTTCAGTTTCTGCAACCGATCGCGGTTCACGCGGCACGATCCGGAGACGGCGCATCGGCCGCCCGGTACGTGATGTCGGTCGTGCGCAGTTGGATGTCGGCCAACCCTCCATTCCGTGGCGTGAACTGGAATTCCGGCATCGAGCTGGCGCTGCGAATCGTCACTGTATCGATTGTCGTGACCGCTCTCGGCCGTGACGCATTCAGTGCAGAGGACCGCGCGCTGCTTCGCACGTTCGTCAATGCCCACGCGTTCTGGCTCGACCGCTTCGAATCCGCCTATTCCTCCGCGAACAACCACCTCGTCCTGGAATCGCTCGGCCTGTTCATTGCGGGGCTGCTTTGCTCGGACTTGCCGCGCGCCGCGGACTGGGAAGCCAAGGGCCGCGCGACGCTCGAGCGCGAAATAGCAAATCAGATTCTGGACGATGGCGTCGGCGCCGAGCAGTCCCCTACCTACACGGGATTCACTGTGGAGGCCTATCTCTTCGCCGCACTGGTCGCCAGAGCAGGCGGAAGACCACTCGTGGCCACGGTCGATGAGAGGCTCGACCTCGCCGGCAGCTGGTTGCGCTGGATGATGGACGAAGGCGGCAACGTTCCGGAGATCGGCGACAACGACGCCGGTAGAGTCGTCGCGCTCCAGCAGGAGCCAGAGCGGGACTATGTCGCCTCCGTGCTGGGTGCGACCGCGGCCATGTTTGACGATTCTGCGATCGCCCCCCCGCGCAGCCCCCCGCACCTGAGGGATCTCCTCTTCGGTGCCGCGCCGCCGCCCTCCACGGGACCAACGGGTTTGCGGGTTTTCCCCGAGGGCGGCTACTCGGTTTGGCGAGGATCTTTCCTGAACACGCGGGTATTGCTCGTCTACGATCACGGTCCTCTGGGGCATCTTTCCATAGCGGCGCATGGGCACGCAGACACGCTTTCGGTCTGGCTTCACCTGGACGACTGCCCGGTGCTGATCGACACGGGAACATATCTCTACTTCGGGGACAGGCTCCGGCGTGAGTACGCCCGATCAACGATCGCTCACAACACGCTGACGGTGATGAACCGCAGTTCGAGCGAGACCGCCGGCCCCTTCAACTGGCGTCGGAAGGCGACCGGGCGCCTGGTCGCGCGTCAGGACGATGGCCAAAAGGTTCGCCTGGTCGCCGAACACGACGGCTATGTCGAGACGTTCGGTATCGTCCATCGCCGGACCGTCGAGGTGGACTCTCACGAGCACACCATTCGCATAATTGACACTCTCGGCGGCACCAATGATTCGGGAGTCGAGATCGGCCTGCTGCTCTCCCCTGAGCTCACGGTAGAAACCGCTGAGGCGTTGACGATCCGACGCGATGGTCGCTCATTGTTGCAGATCCTCGGGCCTTCGCAGCTTTCCCTCGATCTCGTTGTCGGCGACGAAGCGTCTCCCGGCGCCTGGACCTCGCCGGCATTTGGTGTCCGCGCGCCGACCACGCAGCTCCGCTGGGGCGGCACGCTTGGCGGTGAGCACAGCGCTTCCACCCGTCTCAAGGTCATCTCGACCTAAGAGCGCCGAAACCTCGCATTTTCACGCTTGCGCTCACGCGAACTTAATCATTGACGTGACAACTAGCCGTCTGTCCGCAGACCATCGATCCGGAGCCCTAGAACGTGGAGCGCATCAGTATCTTCGGCCTGGGCTATGTCGGGACCGTTTGTGCCGCCTGTTTTGCGAGCATGGGTCACGATGTCGTGGGTGTCGACCGAAAGGCCGACAAGGTCGACGTGCTCGCATCGGGAACCTCGCCGATCATCGAAGCCGACATTGACGATCTGGTCGCCGAGGGCGTCCGGAGCGGTCGGCTGAGGGCAACGACCAGCGCCACTGACGCTGTTCTACATTCGCACGTGTCGCTGATCTGCGTCGGCACGCCCAGCGCCGCCGATGGAACGCAGAGCCTGGACGCGCTGCGGGCCGTCTGCAGTGAAATCGGTACGGTCCTCTCCGAAAAAAAATCGCCTCACCTCGTCATCGTCCGCTCGACGGTGCTTCCGGGCACGGTCCGCGAAGTGGTCATCCCCGCACTCGAGGCAGCTTCTGGCAAGAGTGCCGGGGCCGGCTTCGACGTCGCCGTGAACCCCGAGTTCATGCGGGAGGGCTCGGCGGTCGAAGACTTCAACAATCCGGGCCGCATCGTCGTGGGATCCGATCGCGACGAGGTCGCCGAGAGTGTCTTCCGATTGTACGACGGGCTCCCCGGCGAGCGCCTGAAGACAGACATCATTATCGCCGAAATGACGAAGTTCGTGGAAAACTCCTGGCACGCGCTGAAGGTAGCGTTCGGGAACGAAGTCGGAACCATCTGCAAGTCCATCGGCATCGACAGCCATCGACTTATGGACATCTTCGTTGCCGATCGCCGCCTGAACATCTCGGCGGCATACCTCCGCCCGGGCTTTGCTTTCGGGGGCTCGTGCCTGCCGAAGGACGTGCGTGCCATTTCGCGGCTGGCCGACAAGCGCGGCATCGATGTCCCGATCCTTCAGAACCTCATGAGGAGCAACCTCGCGCAAATCGAACGCGGTGTCTCATGGATCCTTGCGCAGGGGCGCCGCCGCCTCTCTTTCCTGGGCCTGAGCTTTAAGCCGGGAACAGATGATCTTCGGGAGTCCCCCTATCTTGAGGTGGTCGAGCGGCTGCTCGGCAAAGGTTACGATATCCGAATATTCGATCCCAATATCGAGTTGAGCCAGCTTATCGGAGCCAATCGCGAATTCCTGCTAGACAGGATTCCTCACATTGCTCAGCTCATGGTTCCGACTCTCGGAGACGCGGTCGAACATGCCGAGACAGTGGTGCTGACCAACGGCGACAAGGCCTACAGCGAGGTCGCGAGCCTCCTGAAGCCCGATCAGCAAGTTCTGGATTTCGGCCGGGGCAAGTTCCCCGGTCTCGACAGGCAATCTTATGACGGTTTCTCCTGGTAGCCGTCCCCGCCGGGTCCTCATCATCGTCGAGAACCTTCCGGTCCCTTTCGATCGACGGGTCTGGTCTGAAGCAACGGCCCTGCAGAGAGCGGGATACCAGGTGTCCGTCATTTGCCCGGTGGGGGTCGGCGCGGAAAGCCTCCGGGACAGGATCGACGGGATCGAAATCTACCGTCATCCCCTCCCCCCGGAAGGACAAGGCGCCGTAGGATATCTCAAGGAGTATGCGACGGCGCTCTATTGGGAGTTCCGGCTGGCATTCCGCGTCTCGCGGGAGCAGGGATTCGATGCGATCCACATCTGCAATCCGCCCGACCTTCTGTTCCTCGTCGGAACCTTCTTCAAGCTATTCGGCCGCAAGCGCCTGCTCTTCGATCACCACGACATAAATCCCGAGCTGTACGAGGCGAAGTTCGGCCGACGCGATATCTTCTGGCACCTGCTGAAGTTCTTCGAGCGGCTGACCTTCATGTTCTCCGACGTCTCGATCGCGACAAATGAGTCCTATCGCCGGATCGCCATAGAACGCGGGAAGATGCCGGCGGAAAAGGTGTTCATCATTCGCTCGGGGCCGAGCCTCAAGCGGCTAAGGCGGGTCCCTCCCAATCCATCGTGGAAAGCGGGGCGGACCTATCTTGCCGGCTATGTCGGCGTCATCGGCGAGTCGGAGGGGATAGACCTCCTGCTCGAGGCGGTCCGCCACATCGTCGAGAAACGCAAACGCACCGATGTGCAGTTCGTTGTCATCGGCAGCGGTCCGTACCTGGCGACCGCCAAGGCCCTTTGCACCGACCTCGGCGTCAACAGCTTCGTGCGTTTTACCGGCCGGATCAGCGACGCCGAGCTGCTCGAAATCCTCTCGACTGCAGACATAGGCGTCAATCCGGATCGATGGTCGCCGTTCAACGACAAGTCGACCATGAACAAGACCCTGGAGTACATGGCGCTCGGGCTTCCGCTGGTCCAGTTCGACTCCACCGAAGGCAGGTTCTCAGCCGGGGACGCCGCTCTCTACGCAAAGCGAAACGACTCCGCCGACTTCGGTGACAAGATCATCGAGCTGCTGTCTGACGACTGTCTGCGCCAGAAGATGAGCGCCTACGCCCGGCTCAGAATTGAGAACCAGCTCGGCTGGGATCACGAGGAGCCCAAGCTCCTTTCCGCCTACGAAATGCTCTTCTCGGACGAATAGGCCGACTGGGCGGCGCCGCAAATCCACCGCCCGGCGATGTCATGCAGATCGTCAGGCGCGCGCCCTGCCTATCCCCGCCAGTGTGATTGTGCCCCGCCCCGGAACCTGGATGACGGGCGAAGCACGGCGACGGGGCACGGGTATCCCTTTGCTGACCAGGCCGCCCACCACGGCGAGCAGAAGAACGACCATGTCGTTCTCACTGCTGAGTGAATCCTCGATCATGTTGGCGCCCAGAGCGTACACCACGACCACCATCGGGAAGACGGCGAAGCGGGCAACCTGTTGCGGGGCCAGCGTGATCACACGGAAGGACTTGAAGCCAAGCCAACCCAGCATGAAGAGCGCGGCTGCCAGGCCCACGTATCCAAACGAGGCGATCACCGACAGGTAGCCGTTATGGGTGCTCGAGAAGTTCGTGCCCGTGGTCTGCGCCAGCCTGATTCCGACCTCGTAGGCGAACCCGGCATAGTAGCCGTAGCCGAGGAACGGCCGTTCATTCAGGATGTCCAAGAGGTTCTGCCAATAGGGCAGACGGCCGGTGAGATCGGGCTGCTTGCCAAGCAGTTCGAGCACAGCACCCATGATCGCATCCGCGAAAAAACCAACCGCCAGCGTGAAGACGGCCATCAAGAGGATCATCGCGACGCGCGACCGGCGGTCGAGGCTGCTTATCCCCCCGAAAAAGTACAGGAGCCCGAGCACCCCCACGGCTGTCAGCATGCCGCCACCCGAATTTGCCTTTATGAGGCAAACGGCGCTCAAGGCGATCAGCACCAATCGTACCAGCCGTTGCGGCGCAACGAGGGGCCCGTAGTAGACGATCAGCGCGAACGCGAGACCGGCGACATATCCCAGCATCGTCCGATGGGCGAAAATCCCTCGCCAGGAGCCGGCGTGAACCTTCTGGTACGGCCAGGCGTCCGTGACCTGGTGAACGGCAAAGTGAGGAAAAAGGAAAACCCAGAGGACGCTGAAGACGACGCACGCCAGCGTAACCTGCGCGATCAGCCGGATCGCGCCGTCGTATGAGAGTCGCTCCGCAATCGCCAGTCCGAGCACCACCGTGCCGAGGAAGGCAATGGCCTTCCGGAACGTGGTGTATGGGTCCGGCGACCACGCCATGGACAGGAAAGCGAGGGCTGGCAGCAGAAAGATCGGCCACGTGCGGCGGAGCAATTGTCCCAAACTGTTGGAACGGAGAAGCAGCAGGCCCGAGCCCGAATAGCAGATTGCCAGAAGCAATTGCATGGTCATCGATCCGCCGCGCGCCGAAGCGTCCTGGCGATTGACCGCAATGCTCGGATCGGTGCCGGCCAGTTGGAACGTGAAGGCTCCAATCACGAGCAGCATGCAAGCCGCAAGGAAGAGCCTTTCGGCCGTTCTAACGTCCACTCAGCGCGCTCCTCAGTCTGATCGCGATCGCTTCAAGGCCAGAGGAATCCGTCAATTTTAGGCCATCCCCAATAGTATCTGCCTTCGGTGTGCGTATGTTTCGGCGAAGTCGTTAATGCCCTGTCTCTGCGCTTGCCGGCGAAGCTAGCCGCGAGAAAATTCCGTGCAGCCGGCCGAAGGAACCGGGGAGCATTCTCGTGACCAGTTCGATCTCGGCGGGCCGGAAAGGTCGTACGACCAGCGCGGAAACCGCAAAGACGGTGGCCCCAGCAACACCCAGAAGGATGCGGGGAATGCCCGTGTCGATCCCGAGCAGCCAGCCGGCACCGAAGGTCGCCAGGCCGACCGCCGTCGCCGACGCTGCGAGGAGAACCGCGCGCGGCGGATCGAAGGTTCGCCAGATTTCATCGTTCCGAAACACGATCAGAAGAACGATGATACGCGCAAGGTTCTCGAGGAACGGCCACAACAGCACGGCAGTCAGGCCCCAGCGATCCACCGTCAGGTAGATGAGGCCAAGGGAAACCAAACCGAACGGCCAAAGGAAGAGGAAGATCTTCTGCTTGAAGACGAGGGCCGCCCTGATCTCGAAGACCCGATAGACGGTATTCAACATCATCGAACCGAACAGGACGAAGAGGATCGGGTAAAAATCCGCGTACTCAGGCTGCGACAGGAGGGCCACGACCTCGCGCCCGGCAATTGCGAGCCCGATGGTGCCGCCAAGCAGGATGATCAGATCCAGCTTGAAAATGAACGAGAGCGCCGAAACCGCATGGCCCTCGCGGCCGCGAACCGACATGCCGGCGAGAATCGGCTCAAGCACCGGAAGAATGAGGAGCCCGGGGAATATTCGCTGCAGGGCTCCCGCGAGCGCCTGAAGGAACGAGAACGCCGCGAGCACGGTGACCTGGAGCCCTGCGCTTGCAACAAGGCGCACCATGGAGGGATTCGAGATCATCCAGCCCAGCGTCGAGCCGTACGCGGCAGCCATGAAACCTGGAACGTGCTCCAGGGCGCGTCTGTTGGCGCCTTCACCACCCTCATCGCCCACATCGCCGGTGTGTGCGGCTTCCGCTGGCGTCGCCGTCGCGGCTATGAGGGTGACAAATCTCCCGTAGAGCCTGAGTGCGAGGGCGAGGCTGGTGACCCCAAATGTGACGGCGCAAATACCAACGATTTCCGTCGCGCTCGCGTCTGGCACGGCCACCACAAGGACCACGACGGCCCCGATGCGGAGCACCAACTCGACCGTCGTGGTGAGCACCGACATGCCGTGTTCGACGAGTCCCTGGGTGATGCAGACCATGTCGTCGAAGACTTTGTAGCCGACGAACCAGACGCCAAATGCGATCAGCAACTCGGTGCTCGACCCGACCGGAAGGAGATCGCCGAGCAGATCCCTGCCGACCCAGAGACCCAACACAAATGCGACGATCGTACCAGCTCTCACGAGGGCCAGCCGCTGCCCTAGATGGCGAAGCCCGCGCCAGTCGCGATCGTGGATGAGGATGGGAAGGAACCGCTTGATCGTGCGATCAACGCCGAGGGAAAGGATCGAGTCGAGGGAAAACAAGAGCGCAAGCAGGACCATGTAGCTGGCGTATTCGGACGTCGCTAGAGACTTGACCAGAAGGATCTGGAAACCGAATCCGAGAGCGTAATTTATGAGATTGTACGCCACATACGAGCTGAGCGCCCGCTTCGCCGCCGAGCCGAAGGCTCCGATGTCGCTCACCGGCCGGCCCCCCAAATGCCGTCGACCTTCCCGCTGGCGCCATACTGCGTCATCGAGCAATCGCCCCCAAAAGGCACATTGTTGCGCGCTTTCTGCCAACGCGATACCCACGCACGCGGAGAACCTCTAGGAACCTCGGCCGATCGCAAACTCGACGACCGACCGGAGCTTCCGCGGCCCTGCTGGCGGGACGCAAGAAATCTTTGGAACCGGGCGGCCAGTGTCGATCTCGATGAGATGGCGGGACGAAGGACATGATCGTGAATCCGGAGACCGGCCGTCGAGCTCGCGTGAGCGTGATCATCAAGACCCTCAACGAAGAAGCTCACATCGCACAGGCTATTGAGAGCGCCTTGAAGGCGGTGGCGCCCTTCGACGGAGATGTGACCGTCGTCGACAGCATTTCCAGCGACCACACCGTTGCGATCGCGGCGCGATACCCGATCCGCGTCATCTCGCTCGCTGCACCGAGCGATCGGTCCTGCGGCATAGGCCCGGAACTCGGCTATCGCGAAAGTCCTGGTGAATACGTGTACCTCCTTGACGGCGACATGGAACTCGATGCGGATTTCCTTCGCGAAGCAGTGTCGCGCCTCGACACGGATTCCGGCCTTGCCGGCGTAGGCGGCCGGATCGAGGACGTCCACAGCGACGACATCGATTCGAAGGTTCGCATCCAGAGGGCTGCAGGCCACACGGCCGGAGCGGCCGACCGTCTCAACGGCGGCGGCCTCTATCGAAGATCGGCGATTGAACAGCTCGGCTATCTTGGCGATCGTAACCTCCACTCCTTCGAGGAGTTCGACCTCGGCGCTCGCCTCCTCGGCCGAGGCTGGCGGATTATCAGGCTCGACCGGCGCGCGGTCCGCCACTTCGGCTACACCGTAAATCCTTACCGACTGCTTCTGAGACGATTCCGCACCGGGTATATTTTCGGCACCGGCGAAATCGTCCGGGCCTCGATCTCCGCAGGTTATACAGGGTCGCTCGTGCGGCTTCGGGGATTGGGCATCGCCGCCGGCCTTCTGGTGTTCTGGTCGATGGTGATCGTCATTGCGCTTGCCGGGGCCGGCTGGATGGCCGGATTGGTTGCCGTCGCTGTGCCCCTCGTTGCGGTCGGAGTCATGTCGCTTCGCCGGCGATCTCTGGAGATCGGCGTCTACTCCGTGGTCGCATGGCACGCCAGCGCGCTAGGACTACTCGTCGGGTTTCTTCGCCCGCGGACGTCGCCGACGGCCCCGATCCGGTCCCGTCTGTTGCGAACGCCCGTCTCACCCCTCGCCGCGCCGGCTGATGACGGCCAGAGCTTCCCTGATCGTTAGGACCGCAGCGCCGGAGTGCACTGCATGACCGACAGCCTCGTCCAGGAGCTGCGGGCTGCACCCCCATCGTGTCGGCGTCTCGATGACGTCGTGCGTATAAAAGATCAGCCAGCCCTTCCGCTCGACTGCGTCGGCGATCGCCTCCACCACCTTCCCCCGACCGGACTGATGCTCGCCGGGAGCAACGGCCTTGAGTAGACCGAGATCGGCGCGGTTGACGTTGAGGCCCTCCCCGGTCCCGCGGCAGCTTGAGTAGTGGCGCTGCAGGACCAGCTTGCTGACTGGCGAAGCATCCCCAAAGGGGTATGCGAAGTCTTCGAGAACAAGGCCCGGCAGGATCCCCTTCAAGAAGGCATGGTTCTTTTCGACGTCTTCCTCGATCGCCGTCCTCGTCATGGTGGAAGTGCGAGTATGACCGAAGGTGTGGCTCCCGATCTCGTGCCCGCGATCGTGAAGCGAAACGAGATCCTCGGGGCCGTAGTAGCCGATGCCATCCTCGGTACGACCGCAGAGCGAGCCGCTGGCGTAGTACGTCCCGCGCGCTCCGTGGCGCTCGAGGACATCGGCGCCGACCGTGGCAGCAGATCGCGGGAAATCGTCGAAGGTGAAGGAAACGATCGGCCGGGCAAGCGAAAGGGGCACCGTCTTCGTGGCGATCGCATTGCTCGCAAATTTCAATCCAGCGCGCCGCAGCCGGTGTCCGAAGCTGGCCATTCTGTCGCCTATTCGACCAAAGTCCTTCGCGGCCGCGGTCGTCCCGTACCGGCCGCCGCAACGGGAAACGCGCAGCTCTGCGACAATGCCTTCGGCGATGTGGAGATAATGTTAACGGCTATCTTCCAGTTTGCGGGGAGCGGAGAACATCGCTGCTCTGGAAACGCGGAAGTCATGAAGATCTCCATCCACCGCCGACTGGAGGAGCTTGCCGACACATGGCCTCGCCACGGGGGCCATATGGAGGGTCGCTGCTACGCTTTCCAGTCGGCAGACCTCGTCGCCGTGTGGTGCGACACGGTGGGCGAAGCCCGGAAGATCGCACCCTATTTTGTTTCCGTCCGGGAGGACGACGGCACGCCCTCGATGCTGCTCCCGCTCGGCATTGAACGCCGGCGCGGCATCAGGCTGCTTTCGTTCCTCGACGCTTCGATTGCCGACTACAACATCCCGGTGCTTTTCCCTCGCGTCGGCGACTGGTCAACCGAGCAGGTCCGGACAGTCTGGGCATCGATCCTCAAGGCACTCCCATCCGTCGACGTCGTGCTCCTCGACAAGATGCCGGAGAGTGTCGACGGGAGACCGAACCCGTTGATCGCGCTGGGGGCCGCTCCGATCGGGGTCTCGGGTCACGCCGCCACGCTGTCGGGCACCACATGGACCGCGTTCGAGGAGACACGCCTGCCACGTCGGCGCACGCTCAGGCGTCACCGTCGCAAGCTGGAAGACTTCGGTGCCGTCCGCTTCGAAATCCCGGGGACGGCGGAACGGCGTGAAGCAGTGCTTGAAGCTATGACTCGGCAGAAGGAACGCCGGTTCGCGGAGACGGGCGCAACCGGCTTTCGAAGCCCCGGCAAGATGGCATTCTTTCAGGAAGCGGGAAGACGGCTGTCCGGCGGCACCGTCCACCTTTCGGCCCTGGTCGTCGGCGACGCGATCGTGGCAACCCACCTAGGCTATGTGTTTGACCAGCGCTTCTACCAAATCATGCCCACTTACGAGACCGGGCACTGGCAAGCTCTTTCGGTGGGACGACTCCTCCACGAGGATCTGATCCGCTGGAGTTTCGAGCATGGCATCCGTGTCTTCGACTTCGGAGTGGGGGACGAGGCGTACAAGTTCGAGTACTGCGATGAAGTGCTTCCGCTCCATGGCGTGGTCTATGCGACCTCCATTACAGGCCGCCTCTACCTTGCCGCACAGGCTGGGCAGGAACGCCTACGGCAGACGAGAATGTGGGAGCACCTCCGCGCTCTGAAGCATGGCCGGTCAGCTTCCCCGGCACCGTCCAATGAGGACCCCTAGCCAGGCCGGGCTGTGTTCCGAGTGGCCGCCGCCTGGCGCCAAATCTCGGCCAGTCGAAGCACGTAGCACTCGATGTTGAAGGCTTCGCCGTGACGTCGTTGACCAGCGTCGCCGATCCGCCGGCGCAAGATGGGATCATCGAGTAGTCGGCATATGGCGTCGGTTAGGCCGTCGACGTCGCCGGGCTGAACCAAAAGGCCGTTGACTCCATCCTCGATCACCTCGGGGACGGCGCCAACGGGCGTCGCCACGACGGCCGCGCCGGATGCCATCGATTCAAGCACCGACATCGGCAAGTTTTCGGCAAACGATGGCAGCACATAGATATCTGCGCTCAGGATGACGTCCTGCGCTTTGGAGGGATCGAGCCATCCCGACACCGCCACGCGATTTGAAATGCCGGCACGGGCAATCTGATCTCGGGTCGCATCGATATCGCCGTTGCCGGCGATCGTTGCACTCCAGTCACCGCGATCGGCGAGCCGACCGAGCGCCTCGACAAGCTGCGGCGTGCCCTTTCTTTCGCCGATCGCGCCAAGGAAGACAATGTGAACTGGGCCCTCCCTCTTCGCTTCGCGCCTGCCGGCAAGTGGTGCCGTCGCATTTGGCAGGACGACGATTTTGCCAGCGGCTGCGGGGGCGTGTCGGGCGACGACGTCGGCCCAGTACTTCCCGAGCACGATCACCGCGGCGCTCCGCGTGAGCAGACGGGTGATGGCAGCCGCAAGTCGCGGTCCGGCTCCGGCCCAGAAGACGTCGAATCCCGACCCGTGGATGTGGACAACGTAGGGCAGCTTCAGGATTCGGGCCAAGCCCCCAATGGCGAGCTTGCGATACGTACTCCCGCGGCTCGACAGATGAATGTGGAGGACATCTGCATGGCCGCCAAGGGTGGCGGTGGTGAGGCTCGCCAACGTCCGGAGAAGGAAGAACGGGGCAAAGAGGATGCTGCCTTGTCCCCGGCTGACAAGGACGTTCATTCGAATGCCGAGCTCCGGATGCCGTCCGATCGTATCGAAGATGAGGTCGTTGAGGCGGTCAATTCCACCCTGCCCCCGGCGTCCCAGAGGCGTCGCCACCAGGACACGCAACGGAGCGAGGCTTTCAGCGGGCTCTGATTGCGGGATCATCGTCTCTGACTGGCTCATCGTTTGGTCGTCGCGATCGTACGACCCCGATCGGCATCAGTCTGACGGATTCGGCCGGCGCTGTCCGACGGAAATGCTCGGCGCCTATGCGTTCAGGATGAAGTCGTGATGGTCGAGATCAGAAATCTTGACACCCTTCAGGATGATCGTGCCCTCGTCCGAGTCGATGACGACCTTGTGACCCTTACCGTCCATCGCACCTTTCAGGTCGTCGAAACTGGAGAAGAAATCGCCGAGATCGATCTTGTCCTTGCCGGCCTTGAAGTCCTTGATTTTGTCCTTTCCGAAATTTTCCTCGAAAATGAAGGTATCCTTGCCACCGCAGCCCTTGAGGGAGTCATTACCCCGCCCGCCGTCGAGTTTGTCTTTACTCTTTCCCCCGATGATCTTGTCGTTACCGTCGCTGCCCCGAATGACGTCTTTTCCTCCTGAACCGAGCAGCGTATCGGACCCCTCGATGCCAGTGACAGTGTCGTCTCCGCCTGCTGCATCGATCTTGTCGCTGTTCGGAGTACCGACGAGGTTGTCGCTTCCGTTCGTGCCCTCGATCGTCTTGCCGTCTCCAGGCTCTTGAGCGACCTGGACTTCGTGATTGCCAAAGGTCAGATCGCGGAAATTCACCGACAGCGTCTCGTTCGACTCGCTGCGGTAGACGCCCTCTTTCCAGTAGACCCCGTTGTCGTAACCAAGCGGCCCTTGGTAGTCGACGATCTGGACCCCGTCCCGCCAGACATGGAGATAGCCCCCAGACGTGCTGAAATTGGCCTCGACCTTCATCGAATAGTAGTGGCCGCGTTCGATGTCCTGGCTGTCCTTGTAGACGTAGGTGGAAACGGTATCGCCGCTCTTGGTCTGGTATCGGATCATGATCGCCATCTTCTCGCCCTTCATTTCGACGGCGAAGGGCGGCGAGGTGGTGAGGTCGTTGGCGTGCATCTGGCCAACCAGAAGCCAGTCGGCCGTATTCTTCGCCCCATCCTCGATCATGAACTGATAGCCGAACGAGATATCCTCGCCGGGCTTGAAGATTTCTGTCGACGCGATCTCGGTTCGCTCGCGCGTTGACGAGTCGTATTTCCAAACGTCGTCCGGCTTCAGGGTGAATCGCAGCGTCGAATCATCGACGAGATCGAGACTCCAGCTCTCGTCGGCGTTCTGAACCCGGTACGTAACCGACCCGATGTTGAACTTGGACCCATTGTCGTCCGAAAATGAGGAAATCGTTGAATCGGACATGCCCGCGCGAGTCTCCGACCGCATAAAAACATCCACGGATGATGCTTAGGCCGGTGCGCTTTAAGAAAGCTGAAAGAAGCTAGATATAAACTATAAACACTTGCAGATAATACAATAATTGAACAATATAATTCTATAGAATACTATTATTTACTTAGTTTTGATTCAAATTTTCACGTTTGCAAGGCTGTCCAACGCCCGCGCTGCTGCCCGCCCGCCGACCGGGTCCGGCAGAGACGATCGCGATAGATGCCCTCGGCCAGCGATGCGGGCCGTCGCCTCGGAAGTGCGCCGGGCATTCCGCCAATCCTGCACCGCCCTGGCGGATGAGTTCGGGCGGCCCCCGCGCGACAGCGACGCTCGGCCGAAACAAACTTTTTTGTCAATGGTGAGAGCGTCAATCGCTACCTTGCTGATGTCTCAAATTGGCTGCAATATTGCCAATACGAGAAGGCTTCCGGTCCCGATGCGTCGCCACCAATAGAAGATGGCTAACATCGGGTTACGCCCTCAGTTATTCAGGATCGACTGTGATGAGATTTGTCGCAGCATGCAGTCTGGCGATCAGCCTGGCAGTGACGAGCGCTTATGCGGCGGAAGAAATCGGCGCGGCGGCCGTCGCAAAGAACGAGGTCACGGGCACTCTTGGCGATCTCGTCAGGACGCTCAGCGCGGGCGACCCTGTATCGGGAAACGAAACGGTAAGCACCGGCACCAACAGCGCCGCCCTGCTCAAGTTCCTGGATGATTCGGATCTGAATTTGGGTGCGTCCTCTACCGTCGTGCTCGATCGTTTTGTCTACGACCCCAGCGGCAGCGCGGATTCCGCGGTCATTAACCTGACCAAAGGTGCCATGCGGTTTGTGACGGGTCACTCGGACCCCTCGAAATTCAAGATCAAGACGCAGGTGGCAACGCTCGGGATTCGCGGCACGGACTTTGTGGTGCTCTGCGATGGATCCGACCGGTGCGCCGTAGTCGTATCAAAGGGCATCGTGAGGATATGTCCGCGGCCGGATCGACCCGTAGACTGCGACACGTCGTACGATCTCGACAAGGTCGAGAACTTCAGCATTGTCGGTGAGGACGGCGAAAATACCGGAGCAAAATCGATCAGCCCCAAGTTGGTTGCTGCCGTCGTGAAGGCCGTGGCGACGGGTCAGGATGGCCTCACCATCGCGAAGATCGAGTCGGGCAACCTGTACGGCGTCAACATTCCGAGTGTGGGCCGCCGATCGTCCGTCAGCCCCAACTAGACGACACCCTAGACCGCGGAAGTTCGGGACGAAATTGGCGCCTCTGGTTCGGGCGCCAATTTCCGTTGGGCAGCTCATGGCCTATATGACGGGCGCGGCGACCGAGTGGCCTCATCCGGGCCGATAAGAGTGTCATCTAGATGAAGCTTGCCTCGTTCGTTGCTGGACTGGTGCTGGTCGTCTCCTCTCCGGCGATGGGCAAGGAGGACGAAGGTTCCGGCGAAGGATGGCTGGACAAAGTCCTCCAAGCCACGGCCAAATCTCAAGAGCAGGCGGATGGCGAAGCAGATGGAGACGCCTACGGCCTTGGCTACGAGTTCGGCGCAAACGATGCGAAGGAGCTGATGAGAGCCTCGCGCGCGCACGATGAGGCTCTCGATAAGTTCGTCGGCGCCAGCCTCGACGAGTTGGCCGCAAAGACCGCCCAATTGTTGGCATCCGAGTCCGGTTCGCTCGTACAGCGCGAAATGGAGGGCCTGGACGATGGCCTGTCCACGGCAGGAGAACCGACGTCCACGGCGCACCTTATTGGCTGGAATGCGTTGATGGACTTATCGCCCTACTGGACGGCCCGCATCGAGAAGGACTTCAAACGGCCGGAGAGCGGCGACCAGATCGGCGTCGGCGGCACGCTCTATACGATCCAGAACGCGAACAAGGCTCACAGCCTGACCACACCCGAAAGGGACGTGCTCAGGTTCGAGGTCCTTCCCGGAGACAACTGGGAGGACGACTGGTCCCGCTACGAACGATCGGAGATCGCCGGCCCGGTCTATCCCGCGGGAGAAGTCCTCACCATCTCGTACGACCTGATGGTCGAACCAGGTGAGCCGATAGTTTCGGAGTGGGTCGTGCTCGCGCAGTTTCACGCTGACGACAACGAAACACCCCCGCCATTCGCGATCGAGCTTTCCCGCGAACAGATGGTTGTCAGGGCACGCTACCGCGAGAATGGCGAACGCAAGCAGATCCGACTGCACCGTGACACGGAACCCCTTGAACGCGGGCGGTACTATCGCATGAACATTCAGATCTACTTCCCAGACGATGAAGAGGACGAGGGATGGGTGAAGGTCTGGCGCGATGGGAAGCCGATCGTCGACTACGAGGGCCGGATCGGCTACGGATACGGCAACTATTGGAAAGTGGGCGTCTACCGGGTCCAGTCGGAGCAGACCCTCGCGGTCAAAGTCCGGAATCTCTTCGTGACAGGCGAGAATGGTCTTATCGTGTTGACCCGCGACGATCGCCTCGGCGCCGGGCCGTCGCGCGCAGATTGAAGCCGGTCCGGGCGATCGGTCGGCTGGCAGGGCGCGGAAGGCGGGTCAGCGGTTAGGGTTAGCGTGGGATGAGGTGCACATCACACATGGCGACCGCTGGTCCGTGTCTTATATAGCGCAGAATGTCGAAGCTTTCGCTCCTCTTTAGCCTCTTGGCCTGGGCCGGCCTGACCGGCTCGGCGTTCGCTTCCACCTCGCAGCAGCCCATCGCGCCGGGTGAAATCGCGCGGATGGAGCGGGAAGTCAGCGTCCTCCAAGGACGGACGATCGTATGCCTTCTGGGCCACATCAACTGCGAAGTGGCCCTCGATATTCTACGGGACAAGGCGATTCCGGCGGAGGCTGGCCCGTTCGTCGCATTGGTTCCTCCCTACGAAACCAAGTTGCCCGAAAAGGACGTAAGCGTCCTAACGTTCGATGAGGTTCTGGGACTAAGGGATGGAAAGCCGGACGGAGTCACCGGCGTGAAGTCGCCGGACTGGGCGGTTATCACCCCCGCCGATCAGGCCCTTTACCAAAAAATCTGGAAGGATGGTGAACTCCGGATCACTCACTTCATGGGCCATCGCGACCGTGGCGTCGGCAGCAATCCGGACCTCTTTCTTTATGGGTCCTATACGCTGGAACTCGACAAGCTGCGCTACTTCGCCAGTCAGTGGGGCCTCGAGACCCATCGGATCGACGCGATCGAGACCGAGCTTACAGGGACGATTGCGCCTGACAGGAAGATCCGTATCCGCATTGTCGACGCCAACGTCTTTTGCCCGGAGGAACTGGAACGTATCGACGCGATTGAACGCGATTCGATCGAACGCGATCCGCGGGGCTATGTGCGCGCCATCAATGGCAACGACACGTTCAAGCGCGATCTGAACTGCCCGCTGCAGGAGGAGGCTTCTGCGGCAGCCAAGCGGAGGCTGTTCGGCACACTGTCCAATCCAGACGAAGACATGGTCTTCTACCAAGGCCACTCGCGGTTCGGGCATGGCCCTGATTTTGGGCCGTTTTCGAAGAAAGTGGGCAAGGTCGATCCGCCGGACCTGATCCGAGCGATTGTCGGATCCAAAGTGTCGGTGGTCTATTTCAACGGCTGCTCGGGCGGGAAGAATTACGGAACCCTGATCGACGAGGCCACCGATACCGGCAAGACCGTCGTTTGGAACGAGAAGGCCCCGAACCGCCTCGACGGCGTGGACAACCTGCTTCTCTTCACTCAGGGCATCATTGAGGGCCGCCCTCTCAAGGCCATGGAGCGGTATATGAACCTGACCCAGGAGCGTGGGCAGTGGCCGAACACGGTGAATGTCTCCATCGCGAAGCAACTGGGCCAGTGACTGTCGGAAATTTGCCTGCTCGCGCATTCGGCTGTTCGCCCGACGCGCCTTAGGGTTCGCGGAAACCTCTCCAACGACTGATGCGCACACGCGCACCTTGTGTTCGTTCGATTCATGATTGCATAAGGCCCCGGCGCCACTATGGACCGCCAACGCCATGTGCCGAGCCGCGACGACAGCTTCGTCAGGAGGCATATGGGACAGAGGCTCGCGAGCGAGCGGGACGACGGTGACGGGCGACGGCGCTGAGAAGGACGGCGAAATGGAAGGCGCTCAGCCACCCCGGATGGCTGAAGCGCCCTCACCTTCCGCGTTCCACGCGGAGCCGCCACTCAGTCCTGCGGCCGAGGCGGTGGCGGCGTCCTTATCCACACGCTCGATATCGCGTGTCATCGTCAGTGGCGGCGTTGGACTCGCGGACGCGATCGTTGTCGGGCTGTCCGGCTGGTTGATGCTGATCCTTGCGGTACCGGCGAGCGAGCGGCTCGTCGGTCCGTATGCATTTGCCATCGTTGGGGGGGTAGTCCTCTTCGTCGCGTTCGCAAAGATCGGGGGGCTCTACCGGTTGGCATCGCTTCGCCACATTACGCCCCAACTCGGACGCCTGCTGGTCGGTTGGCTCGCGACTTTTGCTGCTCTCGCCGTTCTGGCGTTTTTCACCCGAAGCGGAACGGACTATTCGCGCCTGTGGCTGCTGATGTGGTTCGTTGTCGGCTTGATCCTGGTAATCGCGTTCCGCGCCGCCGCTGCCGCCCGGATTCGCGCTTGGGTGCGGTCCGGTCTGATCGAGCGCCGCGCGGTCATCGTCGGCGGTGGCGCCCCCGCGGAGAAGTTGATTCAGGCCCTTCTGTCAGACCCGGACCAGGATATCCGCATCTGCGGGATTTTCGACGACCGCAAGAACGATCGCTCGCCGCCTGTGGTGGCCGGCTACCCCAAGCTCGGCACGATCGCCGAACTGGTGACCTTCGGCCGCAAGGCGCGGATCGACACCCTCCTCGTCACCATCCCGATCACCGCGGAGAAGCGCGTGCTCGATCTCCTGCAGCAGCTCTGGGTGCTGCCGGTCGACATCCGCCTGTCGATGCAAACAGCCAGCCTCCGCTTTCGGCCGCATACCTACTCCTTCGTTGGCAGCGTACCATTTCTCGACATTGCCGATCGGCCCATTGCGGATTGGGACTATGTCGCCAAGTGGATCTTCGACCATGTGCTCGGCGGCCTGATGCTCCTCTTTGCCCTGCCCTTCATGGCCATCATTGCGCTCGCTGTCCGCCTCGACAGCCGCGGGCCGATCCTGTTCCGTCAGAAGCGGTACGGCTTCAACAACGAGGTCATCGAAGTCTTCAAGTTCCGCTCGATGTATGTCGAACAGAGCGACTACAAGGCGGCTCGCCAGGTCACGCGCGACGACCCCCGCGTCACCCGTGTCGGCCGCTTCATCCGCAAGACCAGCCTCGACGAACTGCCGCAGCTGTTCAATGTGGTCCTTGCGGGCACGCTATCGCTGGTTGGACCCCGCCCACACGCCGTCGAGGGCCGAATGGCCAGCAACCAGCTGTTCGAGCAGGTCGTTGATGGCTATTTCGCGCGCCATCGGGTCAAGCCGGGCATCACCGGCTGGGCGCAGGTTAACGGCCTCCGCGGCGAAACCGACACGATCGAGAAGATCCAGCGCCGCGTCGAGTACGACTTTTACTACATCGAGCACTGGTCGGTGCTTTTTGATCTCTACATTCTGGCGCTGACGCCGATCGCCATGCTGAAGGCGCACAACGCCTACTGATCAGGCGCAGCGGGATCCCGCAGGGCCGCTTGGTCGTCCTCGGCGGTCAAGCCGGCGGCTCAGCCGCCGGTCCCACCGCGGAGTTCCCGCCAGACCGTCAGGACGATGATCTTCAGATCGAGGAAGATCGAGAACCGACGGATGTACTCGAGGTCGCAGACTATGCGCATCCGCGCCCGGATCGGATCCATGGTCGGACCGCGATAGCCGTGGAGCTGGGCTAGCCCGGTGATACCCGGCCTGACCAGATGGCGCAGTGGATAGGCGAGCACCAAGTCCTCGTAGACCATCCCTCCCGCGTGCATGCCGATCGCATGCGGGCGCGGGCCGACCAGAGACATGTCGCCCTTCAGCACGTTCCACAGCTGCGGCAGCTCATCGATGTTGGTGCGCCGGAGGAGACGGCCGACCGGCGTGATCCGATCGTCACCAGGCACCGCCTGAATGAGGCCCGATTCATCACATCGGTCTGCGTAGAGTGTGCGGAACTTGTAGATGCGAAAGGGTCGGCCGTGCAACCCGATGCGGAGCTGTGAATAGACGATCGGACCCGGCGTCGTGAGGCGAACGGCCACGGCGGCTATGGACAGGAGCGGAAACAACACGAAAAGCGCGAGAGCCGCTCCGACGATATCGATCGCGCGCTTGGTCGCCAGACCAGCCCGACGGCGCAACAGTCGGACATGAAGATCGCGCTCGACGCTACGCGGCCCGGATTCATCCAGGAGCCCCAGGCGGAAGTCGTCACTGCCGAGGCCGACGACATCCGCAAGCCGGAAGAACTGCTGACGCCGGAGCCGCAGACCGGTGACCCCCGCTGCTCCGAATTCAGCGCCGCCGCTGCCGCTAACCCGGTCGTCATCGACGAGTCCGGGCAGGGGCGCGTGGACGTGATCGGCAAGCGCCATCGGACTATCCGGCCGTGAGATCAGTGACCGGCGCGCCCGCGCCCGTCGACTGGCCGGCTTGCGTCCGAACTGACGCCACGGCCTTGGCTTTACTGGGAACCAGCGCAGTATCCTCAAGCTTCACAGACGCACTCTCCCGGGGCTCGGCCCCTGTGTGGCGGCGGAACTGGTCGTACGCATGACCACGCAGCGCCGAAAACGCAGGCAAATTCACGCGCCAACCCCTTTGCCGAGCGCCGCAAAAGCGTCGCTAACCAGGGACCCCGCATCGCTATCTGAAAAACAACGATCCTCTGCACCGAGAAGCGTACGCCCAAGGCCGGCCTACGAGCCTTTCAGGCGCTGAGCGCATTCGCCGTGGCCCCCACCACGTCACCGAACCGCTCTGCTTGCTCCGTGTCGGATCCAGACATCCCCTAGCCCGAGACGAACTCGTCAACAGATTACCCGTTGATACTCAGTCCCTCCTGCCAGATGTGACGGAACTCGTGTCCAAACTAGCTTGGTTTAAGCTTTAAGAAAATTTGGGTCAAGTAACCGATTATCAACCAGTGTGACCGACGTCACACGCAAGA
This sequence comes from Bauldia sp., assembly GCA_020442065.1. Lineage (GTDB taxonomy): Bacteria > Pseudomonadota > Alphaproteobacteria > Rhizobiales > Kaistiaceae > Bauldia. The sequence goes on along the minus strand of JAGRKZ010000020.1, from coordinate 9,665 downwards.
GGGCGTCCGGTCGCGTGGAATTCTCATGTCTTGTCAGAGTCTTACGGGACACGCGGTGCATCCGCGGCGGAGATCCCGGCATGCGCCAGAGTGACACGGGAGCTGAATCTCTGTCGATCGTTCCCTCTGCGTGTCTGTAACGACACAACGCATCGCTCAGTGGTTGAGCGGCGTCGTCAGAGACGAACGGGGGTCCTTCCATTCATTCGGCAGGCCGCGGCCAGCGTATTGGCCATCAGCATGGCGATCGTCATGGGTCCTACGCCCCCGGGCACGGGCGTAATCGCGCCGGCGATTCGCGCAGCCTCGGCATAGGCGACGTCGCCGGCAAGTCGCGTCTTGCCCTCGCCTCGCTCGGGCGCGGCGATCCGGTTCATCCCCACGTCGATCACCGTGGCGCCCGGCTTGATCCACTCGCCGCGCACCATCTCCGGGCGACCGATCGCCGCCACCACGATGTCGGCCCGCCGTACGACGGCCGGGAGGTCCCGGGTCCGCGAATGCGTCATCGTGACGGTGCAGTTCTGGTTGAGCAGAAGCTGGGCGACGGGCTTGCCGACCAGCGTCGATCGGCCAATGACCACTGCCTCCTTGCCGGCGATGTCGGCGCCAAGCGCCTCGCGAATGAGAACCATGCACCCGGCCGGCGTGCACGGCACGATCGGCGTGCCAATCCCGGTCAGGAGCCGCCCCGCATTGACCGGGTGCAGGCCATCGACGTCCTTGTCGGGGTCGATCGCGGTGATGACTCGGTCGCGGTGGCGGTCGAGCGCCGGCGGCAGCGGAAACTGAACGAGAATGCCGTGAATCGCGGAATCTCGGTTGAGATTGGCGACGAGGGCCAGAAGATCCGCTTCGGTCGTGTTTGCCGGGAGAGTGTGCTGGACCGAGTGGAACCCCAGTTCTTCGGCCTTCCGCGCCTTGGCCCCGACATAGACCTGGCTCGCCGGGTCCTCGCCCACCAGCACCACGGCCAGCCCGGGGACGACATGCGCTTCCTGCTTGAGCCGGACCGCCGCCTCGGCGACCAGGCCGGTGACGCGGGAGGCGACCGCCCGCCCGTCGAGGATCTTGGCGCCTTCAGCGGAAGACGACGGTGCGTTCGCCATTGATCAGGACCCTGTGCTCGAGGTGGAACTTGACCGCGCGGGCGAGCACCGTCGCTTCGATGTCGCGCCCGATCGCGACGAACTCGTCCGGCGACATCGCGTGGTCGACCCGTCCCACGTCTTGTTCGATGATCGGTCCGCCGTCCAGCACCGGCGTCACATAATGCGCCGTCGCCCCGATCAGCTTCACGCCGCGCTCGTGGGCCTGGTGGTACGGCTTGGCCCCGACGAAGCTCGGCAGGAACGAGTGGTGGATGTTGATCGCCCGGCCGGAGAGCGCGGCCGCCATGTCACCCGACAGCACCTGCATGTAACGGGCAAGAACCACGAGGTCGATCCGCTCCTTGTCGACGAAGGCCATGATCTCGGCCTCCTGCTCCGCTTTCCGCGCCTTGTCCACCGGCCAGTGGACATAGGGAACGCCTTCCCCCTCCACCCGCCGCCGCATGGTGTCGTGGTTGGAGCCGACGGCCACGAGTTCCATCGGCAGGTGGCCGATCTCGCGCCGGTAGAGCAGGTCGTTGAGGCAGTGGCCGAACTTCGACACCAGCACCAGCACGCGCGGCTTCACCGCCAGGTCGTACAGCGTCCAGTCGAAATCGAACCCGAGAGCCACGGGGGCAAAGCCGCGGCGGAAGGAGTCGGCCGTCACTGAAGCGGGCGCCGAGAACGAAACCCGCATGAAGAATCGCTCGGTCTCAGGGTCGCCGTACTGCGCGCTCTCGACGATGTTGCAGTCCTGAGATGCGATCGAGTTGGCGACGGCGGCGACGATGCCCCGCCGGTCCCCGCACGCCAGTGTGAGGACGAAACGCGCCGGGTCTGCCGCCATGACTGCATATTCCTATGAGTGAATAATTGTGAACACCAGTAGCGGCGACGCCAGGCACCCGCAACCGTCATTCGCACCGTGAGGCTGCGCCGCCGGTTGAAATGCGCTACTCCTCGACGACTCGCAACCGTGGAACGGACGTAATGGCTGACCTCGACCCGGCCAATGGCAGGAAGCTCGCCCTGCTGATCGACGCGGACAACGTCCGCTCAAGCTTTCTGCCCATCATCATCCGCGAGGCTTCGGCGATCGGCACCATCGTGGTGCGGCGCGTCTACGGTCATTTCGCCAGTTCGACCATGCAGCCGTGGCAGGCCCTGCTCCATGAGTATGCGCTCACGCCGGTCCATGTCCCGCCGGCCTCGCGCGGCAAGAACGCGACCGACATGAAGCTCGCCATCGAGGCGATGGATCTGCTTCACCAGAAGAATTTGCAGGGCATCTGCATCGCCTCGAGCGACAGCGACTTCACTACCCTCGCCAGCCGCATCCGCGAGGACGGGCTTTCGGTTTTCGGCTTTGGCGAGAAGAAGACCACCGCCCCCTACGTCGCCGCTTGCGACCGCTTTTTCTACTGCGACCTCCTGCTCGACCAGGAGAAGGCGGAGAAGGAGGCGAGCGCGCGGCCGTCCCGGGCGAAGCTTCCGGTCGACGACATCGAGTCGGCCGTCGACGACGCCTCGGGCGACGACGGCTGGGCGACGTTGGGCATGGTTGGCCACGTCCTCGTCAAGCGCATGCCGGACTTCGACCCTCGCAACTACGGTTACAAGAAGCTGTCCGATCTCGTCACCGACGTCGCCAGCATGGAGGTCCGGCGCGACGAGACCCCCAACGGTCCCTCGATCATGGTGCGGGTGAAGCCGGTCACGAGCCACGGCCGCCGCTGACGCGGGACGCATTCCTGACACGTTGGAAACCGCCGGTCGCCGTGCTACGTCCGGCCCCGCTACTTCGGGGAGAGCCATGACGCGCCGCGGACGGAAATCCAAGGCTATCGCCTTCATCGCGGCGAGCACGGACGAGGCGCAGGCGGCGCGGGCGCGGCTCGCCCGGCGCTATGATGACGCCCGTCCGGAGGATGCCGACCTCATCGTCGCGCTCGGCGGCGACGGCTTCATGCTGCAGACCCTGCACGCCTTCATGAACACCGGCACGGCGATCTACGGCATGAACTGCGGCTCGGTCGGCTTTCTCATGAACGAGTTCCACGAGGATGCGCTCCGCGAGCGCCTCGACGCTGCCGTCACCACCGCCGTCCACCCGCTCGCCATGCGCGCCACGGACGCCGCCGGGGCTGTCCACCAGGCCTATGCGATCAACGAGGTGTCGCTGCTCCGCCAGTCCTACCAGGCGGCCAAGCTCCGCATCTCCATCGACGGCCATGTCCGCATGGAGGAGTTGATCTGCGACGGCGTCCTCGTCGCCACCCCGGCCGGCAGCACCGCCTACAACCTCTCGGCCCACGGGCCGATCCTGCCGATCTACGCGCCGCTCCTCGCCATCACGCCGATCAGCGCCTTCCGGCCCCGCACCTGGCGCGGCGCTCTGGTGCCGGACCGGGTCGAGGTCCGGATCGAGATGCTGGAGCCGGTCAAGCGGCCGGTCAACGCCGTCGCCGACAACGTCGAGTTCAAGTCGGTGGTCGAGGTGATCGTCGCCCAGGACAAAAAGGCCGAGAGCCTGATCATGTTCGACCCGGACCATTCCTGGGACGAACGGATTCTCGCCGAGCAATTCAAGTATTGAACGTTGGTTGACCGCTTACGCGCAAGCGGCCCGAGCCACAGAACACACTTTCACAAATAAATTGACAATGATATACTTTTAGTTGTTTTCGAACTTCAGGAGGAGATCAATGTCCCACATGGGGCGTGCATGGATTGTTGTGGGACTCGCGCTGTCCATAACGTGTCCAGAGGTGGCCTCACCGGCCGAGACCCTGTTCAATTGGAAGTTCGTCAGCATCGAGAATGGCGTCGAGACTTGGAAGCTCGCCACGCAGGATGGTTGGCTGATACTCGTTCGGCAGGGCGATAACCTCTCGATGCAATACGTTCCCGGAAAAGCGCTTGCGCTCACTGAGAGGAACTCTCTCGACTATGATAGCTCCCGGTTCGTCAAATTGCACGATGCCTCAACCGGCAATGAAGTTGTTGTCAGCATACCGGATATCGTAATGCTGCAGGGCGCCACTAACGGAACAAAAATTGTTCTTCGGGCCGATTCGGTAACCGTTAGAGAAAAGTCAGCCGAAATTCTGAAACTCGTAAAATAGGCGCGGGCTTTAGAGGTAAAGGCCACTCATATGGCCGTAACGATACAATATTTATCCCCGCGCGGTATTCAGATTCCCGCGTGAATTCTCCAAGGTGTCAATCCGTCACCGGCCACCGAGGAGAACACCTACTCGGGCCCCTCCCACCGCGTGACGATGTCGGCGAGGTTGGGACGCGGGCGGTCCTGGTAGGGCACCGTCGACGTGCCGATGTGGACGAATCCGACAAACCGCTCCTCGGGCGCGAGGCCGAGGAGGCGCGCGGCGTCCGGATCGTAGCTGATCCAGCCGGTCACCCATTGCGCGGTGAAGCCCATCGCGTGCGCGGCAAGGATCAGCATCAAGGTCGCATTGCCCGCTGCGAGGAGCTGCTCGAACTCAGGAATCTTCACATGCGGCGCGGCCCGGCTCACCACGGCGACGACGACGGGCGCATGGGTGAAGCGAGTCCGCTCCTCCCCCATCTTCTTCTCGTCGGCGTCGGGATGCTTCTGTCCATAGAGCGCAGCCAGCGCCTCGCCGGCGCGGGCGCGGGCCTCGCCCTCGAAGACAATGAACCGCCACGGCGCCAGCTTGCCGTGGTCGGGAACGCGCGACGCAATCGTCAGGATCTCGTCGAGCTGCGCTGCGTCGGGACCGGGCGAGGCAAGGAAGGCGGTCGAGACCGACTTCCGGGTCTTGAGGAGTTCGAGTGCTTCCATAGGAACGCTTCGTAACCGACTCGCCGGACTCGAAAAAGACGGAGCGGGGTCGCACCCCGCTCCGCCTCGACGACCTTAGGTCGCCGCCAGCGCCTGATCGAGGTCGGCGATGATGTCGGCTGCGTCCTCGATGCCGACCGACAGCCGGATCACGTCGTCCCCGGCGCCAGCCGCCTTGCGCTGCTCCGGCGTCAGCTGGCTGTGGGTGGTCGACCACGGATGGATAATCAGGCTCCGGGTGTCGCCGATATTGGCGAGGTGCGAGAACAGCTTCACCGTCGAGACCAGCGTGACGCCGGCCGCCTCGCCGCCCTCGACGCCGAAGGTCAGCACCGCGCCGGCGCCCTTGGGGCAGTACTTCTGGGCGAGCTTGTAGCAGCGGTCGCCGGGGAGACCGGCGTAGCTCACCCAGGTCACCTTCGGATGCTTCGAGAGATACTCGGCGACTGCCTTGGCGTTGTCGGAGTGCTTCTGCATCCGGAGCGGCAGTGTTTCCGCGCCGGTGAGGATCAGGAACGAGTTGAACGGCGAGATCGCCGGGCCGAGGTCGCGGAGCCCCATCACGCGGCAGGCGATGGCGAAGGCGAAGTTGCCGAAGGTCTCGCCGAGGATCATGCCGTTGTATTCGGGCCGCGGCTCGGACAGGAACGGATAGCGGTTGGTCGCCGTCCAGTTGAACTTGCCGCCGTCGACGATGATGCCGCCGATCGAGTTGCCGTGGCCGCCGATGAACTTGGTCAGCGAGTGGACGACGATGTCGGCGCCGAAATCGAGCGGCCGGCAGAGATAGGGCGTCGCCAGCGTGTTGTCGACGATGAGCGGCACCCCGGCGCGCTTGGCCACGGCCGCGATCGCCTCGATGTCGGTGACGACGCCGCCGGGATTGGCGATCGACTCGATGAAGATTGCCTTGGTCTTCGGCGACACCGCCTTCTCGAAGGTCGAGATATCGTTGATGTCGGCCCACTGCACGTTCCAGCCGAAGCTCTTGAACGAGTGGTTGAACTGGTTGATCGAGCCGCCGTAGAGCTGGCGCGCGGCGATGAACTCGTCGCCCGGCTGCATCAGCGCGTGGAGGACGACGAGCTGCGCGGCGTGGCCGGAGGCCACGGCGAGCGCCGCCGTACCCCCCTCGAGCGCGGCGATCCGCTCCTCGAGCACCGCACTCGTCGGGCTCATGATGCGGGTATAGATGTTGCCGAAGGCCTGCAGGCCGAACAGCGAGGCGGCATGGTCCACGTCGTTGAAGACGTAGGACGTGGTCTGGTAGATCGGCGTCGCACGGGCGCCCGTGGTCGGGTCGGGCTTGGCGCCGGCGTGGACGGCCAGCGTTGCAAATCCGGGTGCGCGGTCTTCGCTCATGGGTGTCTCCCTCCGTCTCGGGTGTTGTTGTGCGCCTTCTCTATCCGCCGGGACGGCCAAATCCAAACAAATCGCTGCTCGCGCGGCGATCCCCAGGGCGAAAAAGAACCCTGGAGCGAAGGAAGTGGAGAATTTTGGTGCCCCGGGCGGCCGGCGCTACTTCCGTTCCCCGCCGCCGACCACCCCCGGAAGCCGAAAGCGTTGGTACTCGACCGTCTGCACGGGGCGGCGGGAGTCGATGACGCCGGAGTTGATGCCTGCCCAGGAGTTCTCGCCGACCAGCCGCCCGTACTCGATTTTCGTACAGCGGTCCATGATCACCGTCAGTCCCGCCGCCTCCGCCTTGGCCGCCGCCTCATCGTTGCGGATGGTGAGCTGCATCCAGATCACCTTCGGCCTCGGGTCGAGCGACAGCGCCTCGTCGACGATGCCGGGCACCGCGTCGGGCCGCCGGAAGATGTCCACCATGTCGATCGGTTCCGGAATGTCGGCAAGGCGGGCATAGGCCGGCTGCCCCAGGATCTCGCCACCGGCATGACCGGGATTGACCGGAAACACGCGGAACCCCTTTGAGATCAGGTATTTCGTGACAATGAAGACAGGCCGCGCCCGGTTGGCCGAAGCGCCGACGATGGCGATCGACTTGGTCGAGCCGAGAACCTTGCGCAGCAGGGTATCGGGGTAATCCAACGTGCTCATGACTCTCGACGCCATCCTCTTTGCTCGGCCGGAACCCGCCTCGGGCGCAGATCACTACGAATTGAAGGCTGCGGCTTCAAGTCCGCTACCCTCATGGCCCCGCCGGCCCTACTTGGCAGGCCAGCCGTCCCGTTGCGGCAGCGAGGGGTCACCATGAGCCAGAACCGGCGTCAGTTCCTCAGGTCTTCAGTTGCTTCAGCGCTCTGTCTCGCCGGTTGGGGTGGCGCAGGCGGAGGTGCGCGGGCGCTTGCGGCCGTGCCGGAGGCCCCGCTCCCGGTGATCGATGCCACCACGACCAACGCCTTCGAGATCACCGCCGTCGCCGGCGAGACCGAGTTCATGCCCGGCGTACCGTCCCGGACGCTCGGCTTCAACCGCCCGTACCTCGGTCCAGTCATCCGCGTGCGTCCGGGCGTCGATGTCGCTGCGACCGTCGTCAACCGCACCGGCGTCCCGATCTCCGTCCACTGGCACGGGCTGCTCGTCCCGGGCAACGTCGACGGGGGCCCCCACCAGCCGATCCCGGCCGGCGAGACCTGGCGACCCGTTCTGCCCGTGGCCCAGCCGCCGGCGACGCTCTGGTACCACGCCCACACGCATGGCGAGACCGCGCCGCGAGTCTATGCCGGGCTCGCGGGCGTGCTGATCGTCGATGACGGCAAGGATCGCGGCCGCGGCCTTCCGGCAAGATTCGGTGTCGACGATCTCGTGCTGGTCCTCCAGGACAAGCGCTTCGATGCGGCCGGAGAGGCCGTCTACCGGCCCGGCGACGCCGACCTGATGCACGGGTTCCTCGGCGAGGTCGCCATGGTCAACGGCCAGCCCGGCGCGCGCTTCGCTGTCCCCGCTGGCATGGTCCGGCTCCGCCTCCTCAACGGCGCCAACGCGAGGAATTTTGATCTCTCTTTCTCGGATGCGCGTCCGTTCGCCCTCATCGCCACCGACCAGGGTCTGCTGCCGCGCCCGCTGACCCTCACCCGTCTTCGCCTCACCCCCGGAGAGCGCGCCGAGTTGCTGGTCGACTTCGCCGGCGGCGACGCAACGCTGGTCAGCGCCCCCCATGCCGAGACGCGCGGGATGATGCCGATGGGCGGCATGATGCACGACATGCTGCCCCTGCCGGAGACCTTCACCGCCCCCTTCCCGGTTGCAGCCTTCGTCGTCGACCCGTCGCTGTCGGCCGAGGTCAGCACCACCCCGGCGGCGTTGGATGGGGAGGCCGACGACCTGGGGACGCCAACCGCCACCCGTCGCTTCGTTCTCGACGACATGGGCATGATGATGGGCGGCGGCATGGCGGGCATGAAAGGCATGATGGGTCAGGGCGAGGCGGCGGGCGCCATGGCCTTCGGCATCAACGGCCAGGCGTTCGCGATGGATCGCCTCGACGCCGATGTCGCCCGCGGCAGCACCGAACGGTGGATCGTCTCCGGAATGATGATGGGACACCCCTTCCACGTCCACGGCGTCCGCTTCCGTGTCGTCTCCGAAAACGGGGCGCCGCCCCGCGCCGAGAACTCCGGATGGAAGGACACCGTCTTCGTTGAAGGCGAGGCGGAGCTGCTGGTGCACTTCGACCAGCCGGCGAGCGCGACATATCCATTCATGTTCCACTGCCACATCCTCGAGCACGAGGACCTCGGCATGATGGGTCAGTTCACGGTGTCTTGAGCTCATGCCTGCATGAGGTATTATGATACCGCATGTATATTGATCTGAATTTGCAGGTGTTTTCCGCTTGACTCGGACCGGGCGGCATTCGTAGAACCTCCCCCGGTTGGCGGCGCATCTTGTGCCGCCTTTCATCATCAACGGACCCGATCATGAAGACCTATTCCGCCAAGCCCGCGGAAGTCGAGAAGAAGTGGGTGCTGATCGATGCCGATGGCGCCGTCGTCGGCCGCCTCGCCGCGATCCTCGCCCGCCGTCTCCGCGGCAAGCATCTTGCGGGCTACACGCCCCACGTCGACTGCGGGGACAACATCGTCGTCATCAATGCCGACAAGGTCGTCCTCACCGGCCGCAAGCGCGAGGACAAGACCTATTACTGGCACACCGGTTGGATCGGCGGCATCAAGGAGCGCAAGGCGCGCCAGATCCTCGAGGGCAAGTTCCCCGAGCGGGTTCTGGAGAAGGCGGTCCAGCGCATGATGCCCGAGGGCCCGCTGGCCCGTAAGCAGCTCAAGAACCTTCGCGTCTACGCCGGCGCCGAGCACCCGCACGAGGCCCAGCAGCCCGAGAAACTCGATATCGCTGCCCTGAGCCGCAAGAACACGAGGACTGACTGACCATGGCCGCCGACCTCCAGTCCCTCCAGGACCTCGCCCCGCAGATCCCGGAAGCTCCGGTCCACGTCCAGAAGCTCGACGCCCAGGGCCGCGCCTACGCCACCGGCAAGCGCAAGGACGCGGTCGCCCGCGTCTGGGTCAGCCGCGGCACCGGCAAGATCATCGTCAACGACAAGACCTTCACCGAGTACTTCGCGCGCCCGGTGCTGCAGATGATCGTCGAGCAGCCGATCATCACCGCCAACCGCACCGGCCAGTACGATATCCGGGCGACGGTCTCCGGCGGCGGCCTCTCCGGCCAGGCCGGCGCCCTCCGCCACGGCATTTCGAAGGCGCTGACCTACTACGAGCCGGACCTCCGGTCGCCGCTCAAGAAGGAAGGCTTCCTCACCCGCG
>JAGRKZ010000159.1 GCA_020442065.1 Bauldia sp. | reverse complement strand
CGCCGATGCTGGCGCTGGTGCCGCTCCTGATCCTCCGCTTCGGCTTCGGCAGCGAGCCGCGCATCATCGCGGTCGCGCTGGCGAGCGGGCCGATGGTGATGATCAACTCGGCAACCGGCTTTCGCCGCGTCGATCAGGCCAAGATCGCGCTGGCCCGCTCGTTCGGCGCCAACACGCTTCAGATCTTCACCAAGATCCGCATCCCGATGGCGATGCCGATGATCATCGTCGGCCTGATGGTCGGCTCCATCTTCGGGTTGCTGACCACGGTGGGCGCCGAGATGGTCGGCGGCGCCGAAGGCCTCGGCAACCGGCTCACCTACTACTCGTCGCTGATCCGGATGCCGCAGTTCTTCGCAATCATCCTGATCCTCGCGATCATCGGCATCTCGATCTACGTCTTCTTCTTCTGGCTGGGCAAGCGTTGGGCCAGCTGGGAGGCATAGGGGCGAACGCTCGTGACTGAACAGGCAAATCCAGGGAGAACAAGGACATGACCGGTAAGACTTCGCAGGGCGGCGTCGTGATGAACCGTCGCCGTCTCCTCACGCTGACTGCGGCGGGGATTTCGGTGGCCACGCTCGGCGGCCTCGGCTCGCGGCGGGCCTATGCGCAGAGCGGCTCGGTGCGGTGGGTGTCCCCCCGCGGCACGGTCGAAGTGCTCGATGACTATCCCTATTGGGTCGCCAAGAAGTTCGGTTATTTCGGCGACATCGAGACGACGCTCGAGCCTGGGCCGTCGGATGCGACCGCCACCGTGAAGCTGGTCGACCAGAACCAGGCCGACATGGGCTACCCGTCGCCGGGCGTGTTCTCGCTCGCCCTGGCGCAGGGCATCCCGTTGGTCTCGGTCTGGGAGATGGGTGGGGCCGACGTGTTCGACTTCGCCTTCCGCAAGGGCGAGGCGCCGGCCGACATCAAGGGCCTCGAGGGCAAGACCATCGTGCTCGGCTCGGCCGGCTGGCAGTCGATCACCGACCCGATGCTCAAGGCGGCGGGCGTGGACATCTCCAAGGTCAAGTACGTCGATGCGGGCTGGCCGACCTGGGGTACGGCAGTGATGCAGGGCCAGGGCGACACGGCGCTGTCGTGGGAAGGCCTCCGTGCGCAGTGGAAGGGCCAGGGCCTCGACTTCGACTACATCCTCGGCCGCAACTTCTCGAAGCTTCCGGCCAACAGCTTCGTCATCCGCCGGGCCGACTTCGAAGACCCGGCCAAGAAGGACCTCTACGTCAACTACCTGAAGGGTTGGGCAGCCGGCCTCGAGTTCGGCCGCATCAATCCGCGGGCGGCCACCCAGATCGTGATGGAGCAGTTCCCGGGTCTCTCGTCGCAGATGACCCCGACGGTGGCCACCGAGTCGATGATGCAGCTCGCCAACGTCTTCTCCGGCCGCTGGGACGAGCGCGGCAAGTGGGGCTACCACATCATCCCGAGCTGGCAGTCGTTCTTCGATGTCTCCGCCGAGATCGGTCAGATCAGCGAGGCGATCAAGGCCGAGGACGTGGTGAAGAACGACTGGGTCGACGGCGCCAACATGTTCGATGCCAACAAGATCAAGGCGGACGCGGACGGCTTCGCGCTCTCCGACGACTACAAGGGCGTCGACGTCGCCGCGATTCAAGCCGCGCTCTAGTCACGGCGCAGGTGCGGGCGGCCGTCATCTCGTCGGCCGCCCGTCTTCACAGCCAGGGAGGGAGGTCCATGCAGCCGCTCGTCATCGACCACGTCGGGATCACGGCCTACGAGCCGATGCCCGACGAGAACTGGATCGAGCAGAGCAAGTGCTGGGTGACCAACCCGCGCAATCATCCCGAGTCGATCGAATTCCTGCGCTACGCGCCGGATTCGCCCGTTCCGGAGCGGATCAAGACCAATCCCCACTTTGCCTTCCGGGTCGACGACATCCGGCCATGGATCGAAGGGCAGGAGATTCTCATTCCGCCGTTCGTCGTCGCGGGCTTCGTCGAGGCGGTCTTCATCTGGAAGCACAACACCGTATTCGAGTACATGCGTTACCTGAAGGACGGCTGGTTCGAGAAGTAGGTTCACCTTGACCGAGCGACCGGAGCCGTTTCGTTGTTTGCCCCCAGTGGACGCAGTCTGTCGCCTTGCCGGCGCCTTCAGCCCGGCGTGTTGCCGCCGTGGCGAGGTATGCGAGAGCGACCGTGGCGGGTCGAGGCGGCGGTGCCGGCTGCCACGGGGCTGCGTGATCGGAGCCGCCCCTCCCCGGTGAGGAACGCCGGCCGCTCCGCCGCCGGATGAGGGGCTCCCCCTCGCGATATCGAAGGACAGAGCCATGACCTATCGCGCCATCTACGCCTATGCCTGGGATATCGCCGAACGCGGTGCGCAGAACGTGATCGACGAGGTGAAAGGTCTCGGCCTGAACACCATCAGCGTCGCGGGTGCCTATCACGCCGGCAAGTTCCTCCGGCCGCGCGGCACGGGCGGCAAGGTCTACTTCCCCGAAGACGGTACGGTCTATTTCCGCCCCGATCAGGCGCGCTACGGGCGGATCAAGCCGGCCGCCAACCACATCCTCGCCGACCATGACGTGTTCTCCGAACTGACCGCGGCGGGCGGCATCGACGTCAACGCGTGGATGGTGCTCCTGCACAACAGCCGGGTGGGCCAGGAATATCCCGACACCGCGGTGGAGAACGCCTTCGGCGACCGGTTGTTCTATTCGCTCTGCCCGTCGAACCCGGATGCGCGCGCCTTCGCGCTGGCGCTCTGCCTCGACGTCACCGAGCGCTATCCGGTCACCGGCATCTCGGTGGAGGCGCCGGGCTTCGCTCCCTTCGCCCACGGCTACCATCACGAATTCAACCTGGTCCGGCCGAGCCGTTGGTTGGACAACCAACTCGGCCTTTGTTTCTGCGCCCATTGCCGTTCGGGTGCGAAGGCGGCGGGGATCGACGCTGACGGGTTGCAGGCGAGGGTGCGGGCCGACGTCGAATCCTACCTTTCCGCCGACATCGACCTGCCCGACGATATGTCGGATGCCTTCTGGCTGGGCGACACGCGAACCGACGGCGAACTGGCTGCATATCTCGCCTGGCGCTGCACGGTAGTGACTTCGCTGGTGACCGAGATCCGCGAGGCCGTCCGGAAGGACGCGGCGGTCGCGATCATTCCTTCGGTCGCACGCCCAACCGGCGGGGCTTGGTACGAAGGCAGCGACATCAAGGCGCTGGCGGCTGCGGCCGGGATCGTCGAAGCCTGCTTCTACGAGCCGAGCGCGGCGCGGGTGCTGGCAGATGCCTGGGATGTCAGGCGCAGGATCGGCGACGCCGGCGCGATCCGCGGGATCATGCGGGCGGCCCACCCGGACCTCAACAGCGCCGGTGAAGTGGCCGCGGCCGTTGCCGGACTGCGCAAGGCCGGCATCGAGGACATCGCCTTCTACAATTTCGGCTTCTACCGGTCGCGGAGCTTCGATTGGATCCGCGCGGCACTCATGGGGACTTGAGCAGATGGACTTCACCGGCAAGGTGGTGGCGATTACGGGAGCGGCGGGTGGCATTGGTCAGGCGCTGTCGCGGCACTTCGCGTCGATGGGCGCCAAGATCGGTGCGATCGACCGGAGCGAGGCGGTCAAGGATTTCGCCCGCGGCCTCGCCAAGGAAGGCGTGACCATCGAGCCGGCGGTCGCCGACATCGGCGACGAGGGGGCGGTGAACACCGCCTTCCAGGCGATCACGGCAGCGATCGGCCGGGTCGATGTGCTGGTCAACAACGCAGGCATATCACGCGCTTCCAATCTCAAGAAGACCAACGGTGCGGTCTGGCGGGCGGACGTCGATTCCAACCTCAATGGCACCTACTACTGCTCGGCGGCGGTGCTGCCCGGCATGGAGAAGAACGGCGGGGCCATCGTCAACATCAGCTCGGTGAACGGCCTGTCGACCTTCGGCGATCCCGCCTACAGCGCGGCCAAGGCCGGCATCATCAGCCTGACCAAGGCGATGGCGATGGAGTACGGGCGTTTCGGAATCCGCGTCAACGTGGTCTGCCCGGGCACGGTGCGCACGCCGATCTGGCAGCACCGCGTCGACCGTGAGCCGGAGATTCTTGCGAAGCTCCGCAAGTGGTACCCCCTCGCGCGCGTGGTGGAGCCGATCGACGTCGCGAGGGCGGTCGCCTTCCTCGCCTCGGACGATGCCGGGGCCATCACCGGCGCGGTTCTGCCGGTCGATTGCGGGCTGACGGCGGGCAATATCGTGATGACCCGGGAGCTGACGCTCGAGGAGTTCTGAGCCGGCGTTGGCGAAGTCCGGAACAGGGGAGGGAGCAGACGTGGACAGGCTGCGCATCGGCGTCATCGGACTGGGATGGTTCGGTGAGATTCATTGTGACGCGATCATCGGCATCCCGAATCTGGAACTCGCGGCGTTATGTACGCGCACCGAGAGCCGTCTGGGCGAACTCGCGACGAAGTTCGGGGTGAAGAAGACCTACACCGACTACCGACAGCTCCTCGCCGATCCCGACATCGACGCAGTGTCGATCGTGACGATGTGGGACCAGCACAGCGCGCCGGCGGTGGCAGCGCTCGAGGCGAACAAGCACGTCTTCCTCGAGAAGCCGATGGCGAGCACCGTCGAGGATTGCCGAAACATCATCGCCGCGGCGGAGCAGTCGAAGGGCATCATTCAGATCGGTCATATCTGCCGCTTCAACCCACGCTATCGGGCTGCGAAGGAGGCGATTGCCGCGGGGCGGATCGGCAAGATCGTCTCGATGGCCTCCCGCCGGAACATCCCGGCGGCGTGGACGCCGACCATCCTCGACAAGATCGGGCCGATCGTCGGCGATGCCATCCACGACACCGACCTGATGCTGTGGTTCACCGAGGACCGGGTGGTGTCGGCCTATGCGCAGACCGTGGACGTGCGTGGCCTTCGCTACCCCGATATCGGGCAGACCATGTATCGCTTCGCTGGCGGGGCGACGGCGACGCTCGAGACCGTCTGGTGCATGCCCGAGAAGACGCCCTACGACATCGACGAACGCATGAACATCGTCGGCACCGAGGGCTTCATCCAGATCCAGGATACATTTCCCAATCTCGGCATCGCCGGCGGGGACAAGTTCCACAGCCCCGACACCACCTACTGGCCGATGTACGAGGGCGTTCGCGGCGGGGCGTTACGCGACGAGTTGGCCTACTTCGCCAATTGCGCGCTCCGGGGCGTCAAGCCGGCGATCGGGACGCCGCAAGATGCGATGGCGGCGCTTGAGGCGACGCTCGCAGCGGAGGAATCGGCACGGACCGGACAGGTCGTGAGGATCGGGTAGGAGACGGGGAGATGGCCAGCAAGCGTGTACTCGTCGTCGGGCTGGGCAACATGGGCATGTCCCATGCGCTTGCCTACACCCGAATCCCCGGGGTCGAAGTGGTGGGCGTTTGCACGCGCCATATCGACCAGGTGAAGCTGCCCGAGGCGCTCCAGGGAGCGAAGAGGTTCAAGGATTTCGACACCGCGCTGGCCGAACTGAAGCCTGACATCGTGTCGGTCAACTCGCTGCCGGACACCCACGCCGAGTTCGCCATCAAGGCAATGGAGGCAGGCGCGCACGTCTTCGTCGAGAAGCCGCTCGCCGAATCGGTCGAGCGGGCCCAGGCGGTGGTCGACACGGCCCGGCGGACCGGCAGGAAGCTGGTGGTGGGCTACATCCTCCGCCAGCATCCCTCGTGGATCAGGTTCATCGAGATCGCTCGCGAGCTCGGAACGCCGCTGGTGTTCCGAATGAACCTCAACCAGCAGTCCAATGGCGAGACCTGGGCCTGGCACAAGCGGCTGATGGATTCATTCCCGCCGATCGTCGATTGCGGCGTCCACTACGTCGACGTGATGTGCCAGATGACCAAGGCCAAGCCCATCCGCGTCCAGGCGATGGGGACACGCCTCACCGACGAAGTGAAGGAATACAACTACGGTGTTCTCCAGGTCGCCTTCGACGACGGCTCGGTCGGCTGGTACGAGGCCGGGTGGGGACCGATGATGAGCGAGACGGCTTTCTTCGTCAAAGATGTGATCGGGCCGAAGGGCTCAGTCTCGATCGTGATGGCCGAGAATTCCGGCGGGGTGAAGTCCGACGACATCAACGCCCACGTCAAGACCAACCAGATCCTGTGGCACCATGCCGACATGGCCAAGCCTGACGAACGGATCGACATGACCGACGAACCGGGCCACGACGACCTCTGCGAGCGCGAGCAGCGCTACCTGATCAGGGCCATCGACGACGATATCGATCTTGGCGACCACATGGACGATGCGGTCAAGAGCCTTCGCATCGTCATCGCCGCCGATCAGTCGGTGAAGACGGGTGAGGCGGTGCGGCTCTGAGACGGTTTCTGCTTGACCCGCGCGGTGCTGCGGAGCGCCCCGGTGACAAGCTGGATGCCGGCCCCCTTCCGTATTGCGTCCGCCCGGCGTCCGCTCTCGTCCATGGTCCGTTGCCCGCTGATCGAGGTGTCGGGCGTCCATGCCGCGGGCCGCGGCGTCTTGCGACAGGCAGGATGCGTCCCCCGCTTTCTCTTGCCGCTGGCACCAGGGCGCGCCCCGTTGTAGTCATCTGCACCCACCGCTCACCCGCCGATTCAGGGCGCCAGGGATCCGTGCGATCCGCCGATCCGACGTTCAGAGACACCGAGGTTTCCGATGAGTGACACAAGCAATGCCCGGTCGGGAGGCGATCGCGTTGCAGTGATCGGACTGGGATCGATGGGGGCTGGAATGGCCCGTTCGCTGCTCCGTGCAGGGTTCGCCGTCGCCGGATTCGATGTCAATCCGGCCGCTGTCCGGATGTTCGAGGATGGCGGCGGCACCGGCGCCTCGTCGCCAGCGGCTGCGGCGGCAGAGGCCAGCGCCGTGATCAGCGTCGTCCTCAATGCTGCCCAGACGGAGGCTGTGCTGTTCGGCGACGGCGGCTGCGCCGCAGCGATGCCCGAGGGTTCGGTTTTCATCTCCTCCGCGACAATGGCGCCGTCGGCGGCGCGCGATCTTGCCGCACGGCTCGGCGACTTCGGCGTTCACTATCTCGATGCGCCGATCAGCGGCGGCGCGCAGCGCGCGGCGGAGGGGGCGCTGACCATCCTCGCCTCGGGCCCGCCAGCGGCCATGGCGGCGGCCGAGACGGTTCTCGCCGCGATGGCGGCGAAGGTGTTCCGTCTCGGGGAGGAGGTTGGAACTGCGGCGGGGCTGAAGATCGTCAACCAGCTTCTCGCCGGGGTCCATATCGCGGTCGCGTGCGAGGCGATGGCCTTCGCCAACGCTCATCACCTCGACCTCGCCACTGTCTACGACGTGATCAAGAATTCGGCCGGCAATTCGTGGATGTTTGAGAACCGCGTGCCGCACATTCTCGACCACGACTACACACCGCGAAGTGCAACCGATATCTTCGTCAAGGATCTCGGCATCGTTCTCGACATTGCCCGGGCGGATCGCATCCCTGTGCCTCTCGCCTCGACTGCGCTCCAGTCGTTCCTGATGACCTCCGCGGCCGGGATGGGACGGGAGGACGATGCCTCGGTGTTCCGGTTGTATGAGCGGATTCGGGGATCGAGAGGGGACGAGACGGCAGCTCTCAGGCCTAACGATCACTGAAGGACGTTCTTGTCGTCCGTCTGGGTATCGGTGCCTCTCGCCACCCGCGAACGCATCAAGAGATCAATGACGCATCCCGACTTGAAGCCCGACTGCGTGCGATGCGCTGCGCTCTGCTGCGTCGCCCTTCACTTTGATCGCTCCGACTCGTTCGGCTTTGACAAGCTGGCGGGCGAGCCCTGTCGCAACCTGATGCCCGGCGGGCATTGCCGGATCTACGAGAGACGACTCAGCGAGGGCTTTCGTGGCTGTGTCGGCTACGATTGCCTCGGAGCCGGGCAGCATGTGACGCAATTGCTGTTCGGCGGAAGAACCTGGCAGAAGGAGCCGGAGCTGCTCGCTCCCATGATGCAGGCTTTCGCGACTGCGAGGGCCTTGCGGGAGCACCTGGTGTTGGTGCGCCAGGCCCTCAGGCATCGGCTTCCCCCATCTTTGGCGGGACGCGGCGAAGACCTTGCCGATGCGCTTGAGGTGGCGGTTGACGGAAACGCGCCGGCTGGGAGGCTCCTTTCCGATGTGGCGGCTTTTCTTCGCGAGCTTCGCCCGGTCATTCGAGAAGCGACCTGAATCCAGCAAAGACCGGGCCGACCGAGTCGCTGGCTGCTGCTTCGACGAGCGTTCCTCGCGAAGGAAGGGTGGCATCTCTGCCATTGCCGGAGTCGACCCCGACGGACGAAATCCCAGATCTTCGTGCCTTCGTCTCGCGGTCGCATCACGGGAAGAATGGCGAATACTGCACCGCACGATTGAGATCGAAGCGCCAGCGCTCGGCTGTCGCGGTCCAATCAGGAACTGTCACAGTTCGCCTATATCGCCTCTCACGACCTGCAAGAGCCGCTCCGCATGGTGACAAGCTACCTTGGTCTCCTGTCGCGACGCTACAGCGGTAAGCTCGATGCAGAGGCCGACGAATTCATCGGCTTCGCGGTCGATGGCGCGACGCGGATGAAGCGCCTGATTAACGATTTGCTGGGATACTCGCGGGTCAGCAACCGGCCGCTGAATTTGGAGATGGTCGATACGGATCGAGT
The DNA here is from genome assembly GCA_020442065.1 of Bauldia sp. Taxonomy (GTDB): domain Bacteria; phylum Pseudomonadota; class Alphaproteobacteria; order Rhizobiales; family Kaistiaceae; genus Bauldia. The sequence continues at coordinate 5,041 of JAGRKZ010000159.1, read as the reverse complement.
TGTCAGGTCCGTGGTGGAAGCGCTGAGGGATCGCCTTTCTGAGAGTCAGGGCGAAGTCAAAGTCGGGCCACTGCCGACCATCTTCGCCGACCCGGTGCAGATGGAGCGGCTCTTTACCAATCTGATCGAGAATGCCGTCAAATACCGCGCGGTCGCACCGCCGCTGGTTGAAGTGACGGCCGAGCGCGTCGGCGACGTCTGGGAGTTCAGGGTCGCCGACAACGGTATCGGGATCGCGCCCGAGTTCAGGGAGAAGGTCTTCGTGATCTTCACGCGGCTGCATAGCCGGGAAAAGTACTAGGGGACCGGAATCGGACTCGCGTCCTGCAAGCGCATCATCGAGCGTCACGGCGGAAGGATCTGGATCGATCCGGCCTCGGGTGACGGTACGATCTTCCACTTCACCCTGCCAGCACATCGTCAAGCCGAAGGAAGAACCGATGACGAGTGAGAGACCCGGGCGCCCGGTCGAAATTCTCCTGATCGAAGACAATCCGGCCGATGTGCGCCTGACCCAGGAAGGGCTCAAGGAGGCGAAGATCGCTACGCACCTTCACGTCATGATGGACGGCAAGGAGGCGCTCGACTTTCTCTTCCGCCGGGGGCCGCACGCCGGGGCGGTGCGTCCAGACGTGATCCTGCTCGATCTCAATCTGCCGGGCGTCGATGGCCGGACGATCTTGAGTCAAGTCAAGAACGAACCGAATCTGAAAGTCATTCCAGTGGTCATCCTCACGTCATCCGAAGCAGAATCCGATAACATCAAATCATATGAGTCCTATGCCAACTCTTTCATCTCAAAGCCTATTGATTTCGAGGGTTTTCTTCGTGTCGTACATTCGATCGAAGACTTCTGGTTTACTGTTGTGAAATTGCCCGAGGGCAGTCCTTCTGGCTAGGATCAGGAACATGCCAGGCGTCGGTGGCGATCCTCTCCGCATTCTCCTCGTCGAGGACAACCCCGGCGACCGCCGACTCGCGGACATCGCTTTGAAGGAAGGGGCGCTGGACGCCCAGATGCGCATTGAACTGCTGGCGGTCGGCACCTTGGCCGAGTGCATTGGTCAGCTCTCAGATGCCGGGAAACGGTTCAGTGCGGTGCTTCTCGATCTCGGTCTGCCCGATGCGAAAGGGCTGGATGGTCTGCGTGCCGCTCGCGCCGCAAATCCGGACGTACCGATTGTCGTTCTGACCGGGCTGTCGGATCTCGCCACGGCAACCGACGCGCTCAACTGCGGCGCCAGCGACTATCTCGATAAAGCCGAGGTACAACCGCGACCGCTGCTGCGCTCGATCCGCTATGCCATCGAACGCAAGAGGAGCGAGGGCGAACTGGTCCGTCTTGCCAGCACCGATCCGTTGACCGGACTCCTCAATCGCCGTGCATTCTTTGACGAGCTTGAGCGCACGCGTCTCAATGCCCTCCGCTCCGAGCTTGCCTTTGCGGTGATCATTCTCGACATCGATCGCTTCAAGCAAATCAACGACCTGTTCGGGCACCGGATGGGAGACGACCTACTCATCGCCGTCGCCGAAGGTCTCCGCAGTCACGTCCGGAGCACCGACTGCGTCGCGAGAATTGGCGGAGATGAATTCGCGGTACTCGCCACGCATCTGAAGTCGGCGGAAGGTGCCATCGAAATTGCCGAAAAGATCGCCGCGGTGGTGAGGTCGATCGGAAAAGTGAATCAGTCTCTGATTAAGGCAAGCGTTAGTGTCGGGATTTCAGTTGTTCCGTTTGATGACAGTGAAGCGGAAGAACTGGTGTCTCACGCTGACGCGGCGATGTACAAGTCAAAGCTCTGCAAGCGGGGTTCTGTCAGCTATTTCGACGCGGACATGGACGCTACGATCAAGGGGCGCCAAGCCCTGAAGAAACTCATGCCCGAGGACATCGCCAATGGCAGGTTCTTCCTGCACTTCCAGCCGATTGTAGATGCGCAGGCGAGGACCATCGTGGCGGCCGAAGCGCTAGCCCGCTGGCGCGACCGGCAGGATCGTCCCGTTCCTCCTTCCGATTTCATTCCCCTGGCCGAAGAATCGGGACTGATTGTCCAACTCAGTGCGCGTCTGTTCGAAGATGCCTGTGTTGGGCTCGCCCGATGGAGGGACGCCGGTCTGCCCGTCGTCCCGATTTCGTTGAACGTCTCGCCGGTCCAGTTTCGCGATCCGGCTTTCGGGCCGAGACTGATCGCAACAATAGAGAAGATTGGAATATCTCCGAAATTAATAAACATTGAAATAATCGAATCAAGTATCATAATCGAATTGGAGCGGGCTTAAAAGACACTCCGACTATTGAATACCGTAGGAATCGGTATACATATCGATGATTTTGGAACAGGATACTCTGCTCTGTCTGTATTGCGTGATATTCCGATAGACGTACTTAAAATTGACCGTAGTTTTGTGAATGATCTCGGCAAAAGAAACGGATCAGAGCCTATCGTTCATGCCGTTGTTGAGCTCGCCCGCAAACTTGAGCTCAAAACTGTAGGGGAAGGTGTCGAAACCGAAATACAGGCCAAGTCTCTGGCAGACATCGGAGTTGACTATCTTCAGGGTTACTACTTTTCGCGTCCTGTTGAGACAATGCAGTTCTCGAAGCTGCTACTATCGGGGATGGGCACGTCCTTGGTTGCATAATCCAGGGCTCCCTCAGCTCCCTTGCGCCGGACGGCCATCGAGTCTCGCAACCATATCTGTTGTGTGGTCCGGACGTGGCAAGCCGTCCACCTAGCGATCGGCGTTGCGGCCTGTCGAAGCAATGCCCTGTCGCCGGAATGCCGGGACAGAGCGTCGATAACCTTTTGATTGTGTCGGGGCCGGGCGCTGGCGCGGCGTCGGATACATGATGGCGGAGAGGATGGGATTCGAACCCACGATACAGCTTTTGACCGTATACTCGCTTAGCAGGCGAGCGCCTTCGACCACTCGGCCACCTCTCCGTCGCGCACCGGGATAGACATTGTTGCGTCCGCGATCAAGCGCGGACCCTGCCGCCCGACCGGCCAGTCGCTGCGCCTTCGGTCCGCGGGACATATCCGAAACGCTTCATCACGACGCGGTGGGCGGCAACCACCCGATCGACCTGATCGTCGCTGAGCTCCTCGCGCCACTGTCCAGGCCTTCCGCTCCGGAAGAAGCGGTCCCGAGAGGTAGCGGGCCGCTCCTTGAAGCCGGCCTCGGTTTCCTGAGTACGGAGGCGGTCAAAGCTGCTCATCTCCATGGCGCGGAGGATGTCTTTTCGCGTCGCCTTGATCTGCAGATGCCGGGCGATACGGCTAAATGCCTGATACGACTGCTCGATCATGTCTTCATAGCGGACAACGAGGACCGCGGGATGCGGCGCATCGGTCCAGCTCGCGACGTTCTCGCTCCATGATCCCATGATCTCGCGAACACGCTCGTGCCCATCGAAACGGCTTCGCACGATGCCGAACCCGGTGGTGGCCATGCGGTCGATGGTGGCGTCGATGGAGGCGTTGCTGAAGTGGGCGTAGGAAACGGCCACGTCCAGCGGATTGCGCACGATATAGACCGCGCCGAGGCTGACCGCCATATTGATGAGCGGCGCCCCGAAGTCCGTGGCCCGCGCGAGGTGGGTCTTGAGGTAGATCGGTCGGCCGGCCGATTCGACAAGGGCGGCCTGTACCCAGGGGCGCGCGCGGGCAATCTCCTCCTGGGATGCCCGAAACACGGGCTTGCCAAGGAAGCGCGGATAAAGCTCGGCGGCATTCTCGACGCCCCCGCCGGCCTCTATGCTATTGATGTCTAGCGCAGCCAGCTCCGGGTCCTGCGTCACTTGCATGAGTGCGCTGACGAACGCGCGCGTCCAAGTGTTCCCGGAGCGGGGATAGGAGGCAATCCAGATGATGCCCTTGGGGTTGTCTTTGCCGAAGACGATCATGGATCAAGCCTTTTCCGCCGGTGAGTCTCGCTTGAATTGCAGGGCCGGCCGCCGCAGCAGGCCGGGGGCCTGTGCTGGGACCGGTTCGAATCGGTCGCATGCGCTCCACCGGTCGTCAATGCAGGGACCAGTCTTCAGGGACCGCCGCGGCGCTCTTGGTTACGGTGCCAACAGCGTCGCCGGCAGGCCGAGAAGTCGTCTTCTGAGCTCTGCGATGTCGGCAAAATGGCAGAAACCTGCCTCTTCGCGTGGGGCTCGCCGGCTGTTCACGAGATCGTGCCAAATCTGCAACATGGGACAGAAAACATGCCGCCGGGCCCCAAAAGGCGCCATTCCGGCGTTGCGTGGCAAGCCGGCTTCGGTATGTTGCAAATCGTGAAGCGCGGGGTTTGCGGTTCACACCGTTCTGGCGGTGGCCTTGGGGCAAGTCGTTCAGAACACAGTCGCGGGGACTGGGACAGACTTCGCAGTGCTCATTCGAGCCAGTCGAGAACGAACCTGCCCCTAGAACAAGCTTTGGAGGTCAGGATATGAAAATTAAGACCCTTCTCCTCGGTACCGCCGCTGCCATGGCGGTTTCGGGAGCCGCCCAGGCGGCAGACCTCGCGATCGCGGTCGAGCCCATCGACTACGTCAAGATCTGCGATGCCTTCGGCGTTGGCTACTGGTACATCCCTGGCACGGACACCTGCCTCAAGATCGGCGGCTACGTGCAGTTGGATGTCTGGTTCTATGACAGCGACCGCGTCGGCGACTACTTCAACGTCGCGCAGCAGCTGACCGGTTCGACCACCGACCCGTCCAACCCGCTTTCGACCACCTCGGGTGTCGTCGCTGGTTACCTCTACGCCCAGGACGCCTACTCGCAGTCGTGGGAGATGAAGACGGAGGCCGGTGCCGAGTGGAACAGCCGCTCGATGAGCGACCTCGGCGTCATCGCCACCAGCATGAACTTCGTGGTGACCTCGGACAACAATACGCTCGACGGCACCGCCAAGACCGTCCGCTTCGACGGCGGCTACGGCGCCATCGGCCCGGTCATGTTCGGCTGGACCACCTCGACCTTCGATCCGGGCGGCGGCTACACCTATGACGGTGCGGTTCGTTCGGACAAGAAGACCGACCAGGTCC
>JAGRKZ010000158.1 GCA_020442065.1 Bauldia sp. | reverse complement strand
GCGGGCAGCCGAAATTGAGCTCGACGCCGTCGCACCCGGTATCCTCGATCAGCTTGAGGATGCGCTGCCAGCTCGGCTCCTCGCAGGGCACCATCAGCGACACCACCAGCGCCCGGTCCGGCCAGTCGCGCTTGACCCGCTTGATCTCCTGGATGTTGACCTCGAACGTGCGGTCGGTGATCAGCTCGAGGTTGTTGAGGCCGATCAACCGGCGGTCGCCGGAGTGGACGGCGCCGTAGCGCGGCCCGGAGACGTTGACGATCGGCGGGTCCTCGCCGAGCGTCTTCCACACCACGCCGCCCCAGCCCGCCTTGAAGGCGCGGACGACGTTGTACTCCTTGTCAGTCGGCGGCGCGGACGCGAGCCAGAACGGGTTCGGCGACTTGATGCCGACGAATTCGCTGCGGAGATCTGCCATCGATCAATCGCTCCCGATTGTCTGCACGAGCAGCATGTTGTTCTCGCTGTCGCGGCAGAGAAAGTAATGGACTGACGCATTCCACGGCGCCGCTTGCGGCGGGTCGAGGCATTCGACGCCGGCGGCGGTCAGCCGCTCATAGTCGGCCTGGATGTCATCGGAGACGAAGGGGAGAGCCGGCACATTGCCCGGCTCCTCGTTCTCCCGCGGCGTGAAATGGACGAGGGTCTGGCCGCCGGGGATCTTGAGCATGATCCACCGCTCGCCGTCCCGGTAAGGCGCGTCGGTATGCACGGCGAATCCGAACTTATCCGCGAAGAAGGCGAGCGCCCGATCCTGGTCGGTGACCGGCAGCCCGACGAAGTGGACGTGGCTCAGCATGCCTAGCCGCCGAGCGCCCGGTGAATGCTCTCGGCGGCGACCTTGCCGTCCTCGACCGCCGCCACCGTCAGGTCCTCGCCGCCATAGACGCAATCGCCGCCGGCCCAGACGCCGGCAAGCGAAGTGCGGCGCTCGGCATCGACCTTGATCCGGCCGCCCTCGAGCGCCGGTGTCCCGGCGCCGGCGCCGTTGACGGCAGTGGGCACGAAGGTCTGGCCGATCGCCTTGAACACCATGTCGGCGTCGAGGACGAAGGTCTCGCCGGTGCCGCTGACCTTGCCGTCCTTGACGGTGGTGTATTCGACCTCGATGCCGGTGACGTGGCCGTCTGCCTTGATCAGGCGCTTCGGCATGGCGTTGAACTTGATCCTGACGCCATCGGTCTGGGCGAGCTCGCGCTCGTATTCGCTGGCGCCCATCGCGTCGGGACCGCGGCGATAGACGATGGTGACGTCCTCGGCGCCGAGGCGCCTCGACTGCGAGGCGATGTCGATCGCGGTCATGCCGCCGCCGACCACCACCACCCGCCGGCCGACCGGAAGGGTGGCGAGATCGGAGGCCTGGCGGAGCGTGGCGATGTAGGTCACGGCGTCGTCGACGCCCGGGCTGTCCTCGTCGGCGAGGCCGAGGGCGTTGACCCCGGCGAGGCCGAGGCCGATGAACACGGCGTCGAATCCGTTGCGCAACTCGGCGAGGGGGAGGTCGCGGCCGATCGCCTTGCCGGTCTCGACGCTGATGCCGCCGATCTTGAGCAGCCAGTCGACTTCGGCCTGGGCGAAGCCGCCGGGCGCCTTGTAGGCGGCGATGCCGTATTCGTTGAGCCCGCCGATCTTGTCGCGGGCTTCAAAGATGACGACGTCGTGGCCGTGCATGGCAAGGCGGTGGGCGCAGGAGAGGCCGGCCGGGCCGCCGCCGACAACGGCGACGCGCTTGCCGGTCGGGGCGGCGCGGGTGAAGGGGTGCTCGCCCGACTGCATCAGGACGTCGGTGGCGTAGCGCTGCAGCTCGCCGATCAGCACCGGCTTGCCCTCCGCCGCCTCGCGCACGCAGGCTTCCTCGCAGAGCGTCTCGGTGGGGCAGACGCGGGCGCACATGCCGCCGAGGATGTTGGCCGAGAAGATCGTCTCGGCCGCGCCTTTGGGATTGCCGGTCAGGATCTCGCGGATGAAGAGCGGAATGTCGATCGAGGTCGGGCAGGCCGTGACGCAGGGCGCGTCATAGCAGAAGTAGCAACGGTCGGCCTCGACATAAGCCTGGTGCTGGTCGAGTGGCGGGTGGAGGTCGGCGAAGTTGCGGGCGTAGTCTTCGGGCCGAAGGCGGCCTGTGGCGATATCGGGCGTCCGCTCGGCAGCCATGTCGTCGCGATCCTCACCGTGTCCCGTTTAGAACAACTCTTGATCATTTGGACAAATTTTGGGGAAGGCGTCAAGCGGCCGGCGGCGCCGGAGTCAGTTCACCGGCCCGAAGATCTCGACGAGCAGCGCGACGACTTCGGCATGCAGCTCCGGCGACTTCTCGATGTTGAGGTGGTCGATGTTGGGGCGGTCGCTGACATCGACATTGTCGAGCTTGCCGGTGAAGCCGGGCGCCGCGGCGACTTCCTTGCCGACGCCGTCGGCCTTGTAGAAGTTGATCACCCGGCCGATGCCGGGACCCACCGTGTGGCCGGGGTGGACGCCGTCGAAGGCGACGATCAGGCTGATCGGCATGCCGCGCCCGGCGAGGTAGTTGCCCATGTCGATCGCCGCGTCCGCGCCGAGCGAATGCCCCATGATCACGAACGGGGTGAGCGAGGCCTTGTCGGCGCGATACTTGTCGAGGAGCACGGCGGCGTAGCCGCGCCAGTTGGTGAAGTTGGTGACGCGAACCGGGATGTGCTTGGCCCGGATCTTCCGCCCGAGCGTGTCCATGCCGAACGAGAAGACGTTGATCAGGCCGCGCATCAGGAAGACCTGTCCGTGGCCGGCTTCGGTGCGGCTTGCCGCGGCGGGGAGGACCGGGGCCCGCGGCGCGGCCGCGGCATTCGCCGGCCGCAACGGAACCGTCGGCGTGCTCAACGCCAGCGCCGGCGCCAGGGCAAGCCCGGTGACGGCCAGGATCGCAACCGCATACGCTCGCATCATCACGGCTCCCCGTACCACCGGATCGACGCAGTCCCAACCGGGAGATGTGGGCCAGAGGTCGCCTCTGGCAAGGGGGCAGCCCGGTCGCATGTCGAAGGCCATGAAATCGCGAATGACATCTCGTCGAGACCCTCTGGCCCTGCTGGGATTTCCCTAAGCGGTCTTCGCGAGCTTTCGGGCAAGGTCGAGGCCGATGACGCGGTGAAGGTCGCCGGCGATCGGGTCATTCGATTGGGCAAGCGTCAGTATCCTTTTCATGTCGAAGACGAAGGCCCGGGTTGGCTTGCGGACGGTCACAGTGGCCGAGGCGGGATTACCGGAAAGAAACGCCATTTCGCCGACGAACGTGCCGTTGTTGAGCCGGGCGATCTCGGCGCCGCCCGTCTCCACGCTCGCCTGGCCGTCGCAGATGAGGATCAGTTCCTTCACCGGCTCGCCTTCCTCGGTCAGCTGCGTTCCGGCCGGAATGTCGCGCCAGGCGCCGGCCTTGAGGATGCGAGCGAGCTGGGTGCTCTCGAAGCCGGCGAACACCCCCTGCCGCAGCATCTGCACCTCGGCGAGCGAGGCGAGCGACCGCCGCTCCGCGATCAGCCGGTAGATCTGGTAGGCGTTGATGAGAATGAAGATCACGTCCCAGCCGATTCCGACGTGGAGCGCGCCGCCCGAGGCGGTGAAGTAGGCGATCTCGAGGAAGAGGCCGACGACGGCCGTGACCCGCAGCCAGAAGATGTTGGTGAGCCAGTAGGAGAAGGCGAAGATCGCGTAGGAGACGTGACCCGGCACATCGGACCACAGAAACGGAATGCCGGCATCGTCCACCATCACCTCCTCGGCCGCGCCGATGAATCCTAAAGGATCGGGCATTATGACGATTGCAGTGCGGTAGAGAACCCTTTCGGGCTACGCCCGCGGCATCAGCCCGTGCCATGCAAGTCCCAGGGCATGAAAGATCCGCCGCCGTGGCGCCCTCGCTGTGCGAGCAGATCTCGGTACGTGCCAGTCATAGGGAGCTCGTAAGCGCGGGCGACACCGCGAAGACGACGATCCCGATGGGATAGGCAAGGTAGAAGACGGCTGCTGGTGCGAGCCGCACACTCGACGCGAGCAGATCGCCCAGCGTCGATCGATAGAGTGCCGCACCCACGGTCGATAGCCAGACGACGTCGACGCCGAGAAGGACGACGAGCGACACGAGATGCGCGGTAGATACGTCATCCGTGTCGAATCCAATCCGGATCATATGCGTTGATACGTCCAACCGATGCCGATGGTTCATTGCGACTTGCTCGCTTGGAACTAATGGCTCCAGTCTCGATGGGTCACGAACCCGCCACAAGCCGCCGTCGGATCGTGAGCGTCACGCCGCCGACTGCACCATCGACCGGAGCCTACTGGCAAGAGGGAAGCGGACGCGTCTCGTGGTGGACACGGGCGTCTGCGCTACCGAGCTGACGACGGCCATACGACGTGCTCATCGACGTTGATCTAGCGAAACGCTAGAACAGGCGATCCGCGCAGAGCGTTTGGGCGAAAGCACGAGGTTGAACAATGCAAGCACGACTTTCTCGTTTTCAGTCCCGCCGTCTGGTTTGGGTGGCGTCGATAGCGGTCGCAACGGTAGTGGCGGTCCTGGCATCGGCCCTTGTGACGACAGCGGATGCACGGTTGATTAGGGAAACCGCCAGAGGAGCAGTCATCGGCGCGGGGATCGGCGCCCTCGTTGACGGCGAAGAGGGTGCGAGAACCGGCGCCGTGGTCGGCGCAGTCATGGGTGCGGCACGATGATGCGGCGCAGCCTGTTCGGAGTGGTTACCGCGGAGAACAAGATGCTGAAGAAGGCCAAACTCGGTTCATTCGCGGTGGCCATATTGTTGACATCGCTGTCAGGGCTCGCCGTCGCGGATCCGTCCGCTGAAAAGTACCTGGACGATGCCGCCCCTGTATTGCATCACAGCTGCAGGAGCGTCGTCGAAGAGGCTGCCGGCGACAGCTACTACATTGAAGGCGTTGTCCGTCTTCTGGTCGCGGTTTCTCTGTATAACCGTGAGATCGATGTATCGACCTTTGCGACGACGGCAGCCGAAAAGTCGGCCTTGCACGAAAAGTTCGTCGAAGCAGTGGCGGCGGGCTGCCAGGACAAGGATGCCCTCCTCGCGGGCGTAGTCGACGATGCGGTCGTCAACGCGTTCTCTTTGGACAAGTAGGGTGGGCGGCAGAAGTCGTTGGGGGTGACATTAGGACAGAACGATGATCCGATCGATCTCCAGCAATTTGCGATTGGATGACGATCAGTGATCGCGGGAGGACAGGGGCGGTCGCTCGCCCGGTCGAGAGTCGCTGCGAAGTAACGCTGGGCAATGTCTTGTCAAGTGTCGGGGACAGCTGGCCGACCCGTTGCGGGCGCCGCTGCAAACCCCTCAAGTCGGCCAAGTGCTTGGTGCGACCGCTTCCAAATTCGATTTCCGCCAACAAGAGCCGAATCCGCAGTGTGGGGAGTTCTTCGACGGCCTCAAGTGACCAAGTGTCCTTGCGGCTACGATGAGATCGGGGTACTGCGGCGGCGGGCTTCCTCGTGCAAGTTGACGGGAGTTGCGTTCAGCACCCTGGTGACCATGGCCGCAAGGAAGCGACCCGGGCTTCTCCCATGTAGCGAATCCATCTTTAGCCACTGAGGGAGGGCGGAAAATCGCGATGAATTCGTTCAAGCCGGATGAGCATCTCGCCAATCTCGCGGCATTGGGGTGGTTGTCGAAGCAACCGGCTGATTTCCAATCTCGGATGTGGGAGTTAGGACGGTTGACGCCATTGAGGCGTGGCAGGCGGCTTTATACCGCGGGTGACGATCCGGACGCGCTTTATGGATTGAACGAAGGCCTTCTCGACATCGCGATCCCTATGTTGCGAGGCGAGGAATGCGTCGTTCATCGCGCTACCCCCGGCTTCTGGATTGGCGACGGTGCCTTGCTCCCAGGGGCGCCTCGCACCTTGTCGGTTGAGGCCGCGACGGATTGCGTACTATTCCGCATCGCATTCTCTGACCTTCGCCGCCATCTCTCACGGACGCCAGGGGACTGGGAATACCTGCACCGACTCGCGACGATCAACGGTACGCTCGCCGTACGCATTTTGAGTGAAGTTCTCTCGCTGTCGCCACGCGCCCGCGTGGCCAGATTGCTACTGCGTGTCTCCTCGCCGGAAGACACGGTGGATTCCACTCATGAGGAACTGGGGCGCTTGGCCGGGATGAGCCGCGCTACCTTCCGGCGATCACTATCGCGCCTCATCGCTTCGGGAGCGATCCAAACCAGTTATGGCGTCTTGAGAATTGTCGACCGTTCCGCTGTCGAACGCGAAGCAAATGTTGACGAAAGCTAACCCGCCATTCGCTCGCCCCAGTCCTTCATTCTCGGGCACTACGGATTGAGTCATTTGTCGCAAACTGATGCGCTTTCGACTGCTAAGGAGTCTCCGAAAGGTTCTTTGAGGGCCCTTTTCGCGAAGATGGAGAGCCGATGAATCCTTTGGCGTCGAGAGCGCACCCGACGGTCGGAGTGCAGCGTGGCAAGATCGGGGGCGGACGAGCGGAAGTGGGCTCGCGATCATGGCCCCGTAGAATAGTAAATGCGACTGCTGCGGTGCTTATTCCGCTCGTAGTGTGTGCCTGCGCGCCTTACGAGTACTCCGGCAACCGACCTGTCCGGCTGGGCCTGACAGTGAACTCGCCAGTCGGGCTCAGTGCCCACCGCTAGACGATGATGCAAGATCTTGGTGAGAGAGCGATCGCCTGCGATGAATGGAGTTGCCCTTGGGCCTCTTTGCGATCGTCGAGTCCTGAACGTCGATCTCGCGCTAATAGAATCTCACACGGGGAGGATCATATGCGACTGGTACTGTCTGTTATTCTCTGCACCTTCATGTTGTTCGGTGCCGCAATCGTGGATGTCTCACCGGCTGATGCTGCCGTCACGCGAACGACGTCACACCTCAACATGCGATTTGGCCCCGGTCCGAATTACCGTCGGGTCACGACTATACCGCCCGGCCAGACCATCAATGTCCTGGGTTGCACCGGCAACTGGTGTGCGGTGACTTGGCGCCGTCATCAGGGTTATGTGAACGCGCGGTACCTCAGCACGCACAAGACACTAATCGTTTCGCCGCTGTATGCGTTCGGACAGTGACGACGGCGGCCGAATCTGCGGAATACACCTTCCAAGCCTTCGCGCTGCACCGTAGAGTTCGTAGGCGACTGAGAGAGTTTGGCCGGCCTCGTGAAGCCGACCTGTCGAATAGCTTTTTCGGGAGTTTCTGTCGCGCAATGTCTCGGATCGGGAGGCCGGCATGAGGGTGTTCTGGGCGTTGCTTCTTGGCATGGCAGCCGCCGCCGTGGGTTCGCCGGCATCGGCATTCGACGACGGCGACGTGCGGCCCGAGGACCTCGCGCCGAAGCGGGTCTACTCACCCTATGCCGGCCGCCAGTACCCGGATCAGGTTCTTTTCGGCGACCTTCACTTCCATACCAACCTGTCCTTCGATGCCGGTCTCATCGGCACGACATTGACGCCCAGCGATGGGCTCCGCTTCGCCCGCGGCGAGAAGGTGATCTCCAACACCGGCCAGCCGGTTCAGCTGGTGCGTCCGCTCGATTTCCTCGCCATCACCGACCATGCCGAGCTGCTGGGCATCGCCACGGCCCTTCAGACCTCAAGCCCGTTGCTCCTCGACGATCCCTGGGGCCGGCACATCTACGACCTCTTCAACTCGGGCGAACAGGGGCGGATGCAGGCGTTCGCCGAGATGCTGGAGATCGGCACGGTGCGCGGGATCAACCCCTTCAGTTCGCCAGCGCTGACCAAGTCGATCTGGAACGACCTGCTCGTGACGCTGGACGAATACAATCAGCCCGGCGTCTTCACCACCTTCAGCGGCTTCGAATGGACGTTCAGCCCCCAGGGCGACAACCTCCACCGCGTGGTGATCTTCGCCGACGGCGCCGAGAAGACCAGCGCCACCGTGCCATTCTCGTTCTTCGACGGTCCGGCGCCGGAGAAGCTGTGGGACTACCTCGCGACCTACGAGGAGAAGACCGGCGGTCGCGCGATCGCCATCCCCCACAACGCCAATCTCAGCAATGGCCTCATGTTCTCCGACCGCAAGTTCGATGGGTCGCCGATGACGGCCGACTACGCGGCCCGGCGGATCCGCTGGGAGCCGCTCCATGAGGTCAGCCAGATGAAGGGCGACGAGGAGACCCATCCCCTCCTGTCGCCGGACGACGAGTTCGCCGATTTCGAGCGCTGGGACGTCGGCAACATCTCGGGCTCGGCCGCGAAGAAGCCGGAAATGCTGCAGTACGAATACGCGCGGTCGGCGTTCCGGCTCGGACTCAAGCTGCAACGCGAAATCGGCGTGAACCCCTACAAGATGGGACTGAACGCCTCGACCGACACCCATACCGGGCTGTCGACCTCGCGCGAGGAGAACTACTTCGGCAAGATGGCGCATACCGAGCCTTCGGCCGACCGTTTCGACCGGGAGGTCGTGCCCGCCGCCGACCCGGCGCTGCGGATCGTCACGGCGCAGGAATCGGCGTCCGGGCTGACGGCGGTGTGGTCGCGCGAGAACAGCCGCAGCGCCATCTTCGACGCCCTCGCGCGCAAGGAGGTCTACGCCACGACCGGCACGCGGCTGCAGGTGCGCGTCTTCGGCGGGTGGGACTTCGACGCCAACGACATCGCCAATCACGACTTCGTCGCCATCGGCTACCGCAAGGGCGTGCCGATGGGGGGCGACCTCGGCACCGCGCCGCCGGACAAGACGCCCGGCTTCATGGTGGCGGCCCTCCGCGATCCCGACGGGGCGAATCTCGACCGCATCCAGATCATCAAGGGCTGGCTCGACGCGGCCGGCGAGACCCATGAGAAGATCTACGACATTGCCGTCTCCGGTGGCCGGCAGATCGGCGAAGACGGCCGCGCCCGGGAGCCGGTCGGTTCCACGGTCGACATCCCGACCGCGACCTACACCAACACCATCGGCGCCGCGTCGTTGACCGCCTTCTGGAGCGATCCCGACTTCGATCCCGCCGAAGACGCCTTCTACTACGTCCGGGTGCTGGAAATCCCGACGCCGCGATGGACGACCTACGACGCGGCGTTCTTCGGCGTTCCACTGCCGGAGAGCGTTCCGCCGACCCTCCAGGACCGGGCCTACACGTCGCCGATCTGGTACACCTCGAATTGAGGTCGGGCCGCTCGGGAGGCAGGGGGTCGGGAGTTCGGGACACCTGTCACTGGCGACGGGCACGCGGCCCTTACGCTGAGGCCGTGCGCCGCGCGCTGCGGCGGCCGGCGTCGCCTACAGACCGAGATCTGTTGTTCCGCGATCGGTTGCGGGAGAGGTTCCGTCGCCCGCGGTTGCGCTCGCCAGACTCGACCGCACCCGCTCCTGCCCGCTGTCGTCGCCATAGAGGCGGACCAGGCCGAAGGCCTCGGCGGTCTCGAACGTGAGGTCTCCGCTCAGCAGGGCACGGACGACCTTCTCGTGCGTGACGACCACCGTGTCGCCCGCGGCCGGACCGGCCGCGTGGATCGTGACCGTGACGGCTCCGCCATCGGCCGGCGCAAATTGCGTCCAGAGAACCTGCGGGACGAGGACGACCGAGACGTGTGGTGCGTCGCCAGCGGCCGATTCGAGACGTGCGCCGAGCGCGTCCATGTCTGCGGCGGCCTTGCGGAACTGGCTGCCGAACAGATCCTTCGCCGGCTTCGGCAGGCGGGGCGGGAGGAGGCCGGCGTCCTCGGCCTGCCAGACCGCCGTGGGCACATACAGCGACTTGGGATAGGTCCAGTTCATCATCCCCAGGGCAAGCGTCTGGGGGCTCTCGTAGCCGCAGGCCAACGTTGCGCCGGCGCCGAGGGCCACGCCCGCGACGAGCCAGGCGGCGGCTGCGATTGCTGCCGCCCGCGTGGCATAGACCAGGAAGCTGGGGGCCTTGCCCTCCTGCCCGGCCGGAAGGTCGCTGCCCATCGGCACGCCCTTGGTGTATCCGACGAGCGCGAGGTCGCGACGGAGGGTGTCCCCGTCCTCGAAGTCCCTGCCGCCGAAGAAACGGAGGCGGATTCGCGTGCCCGTGGTGGCGTAGACCTCGCGGCGCTCCATGGCGTCGAAGATGGCGCCGCGGGTGTTCTCGATCGCCCACACCGCGGTCAGTCCGGATTTGACATCGGCATGGTTCCTCTATGCCGGCTTGGCGAGCTTCCGGGCGAGATCCTTGCCGATGACGCGGTGGAGGTCGCTGGCGACGGGATCGTTCGCTTCGGCAAGCGCGCGCACCCGGCTCATGTCGAAGACGAAGGCGCGGGTCGGCCGGCTAGTGGTGACGGTGGCCGAGGCGAGGTTGCCCGTAACGAACGCCATCTCGCCGACGAAGGCGCCGCCGCGGAGATGGGCAACCTCTCGGCCGGCGGCGACCACCGTCGCGCCGCCCTCGCAGAGCAGCACCAGCTCCCGGACCGGCTGCCCCTCGTCGGTCAGCCGCGTCCCGGCCGGGATGTCGCGCCACGATCCGGTCTTGAGGATGCGGGCGAGCTGCGTGCTCTCGAACCCGGAGAAGACGCCCTGGCGCAGCATCTGCACCTCGGCCAGCGAGGCCAGCGCCCGGCGCTCGGCGACAAGCCGGTAGAGCTGGTAGAGATTGATCAGGATGAAGATCACGTCCCAGGCGATGCCGGCGTGCATCGCGCCGCCCGCGACGCGAAAGTAGACGATCTCCAGCGCGAGGCCGACGACTGCCGCGACCCGCAGCCAGAAGATGTTGGTGAGCCAGTAGGATATCGCGATCAGTACATACGAGACGTGGCCCGGTATGTCGGACCACAGAAACAGCGTTCCTGTGTCTTCCATGCTTGCCTCCCGGGGCCACCGCCGCGCGACCCTATTCGGGAAGAATACGTCGGGATGCCGAAATGACGAGGGCGAATTTGCCAGACGCCGGCGGGCCGGGGCGCAGCCCCGCGATCAGCGCGGCTGCGCGCGCCTGAGGACCTCGCGGGCGAGGGCGGCCACTTCCTCCGCCGCAAGGCCGCCGGGGGCGGTCTCCTGGACGGTGCGGCCCTCGCCCATGCTCTGGGGATAGGCGACGCGATTGCCGAGATGGGCCTCGGCGATGGCGTGGCCGAGCTCGCCTGCCGCGGCGATGATCTCGCCGGTGAGCAGCGCCCGGCTGACCGCGCGGTTGATGACGATAACCGAAGCGACCCCTTCCTTGGCGGCCATGGCGAGGGTCGGCGCGGTGGCCCAGAGATCGACCGGCGTCGGCTGGACCGGCACCAGCACCAGATCGGCCATCTCGATCGCCGGGCGGATCTCGAGGTCCGACTTGGGCGGGGTGTCGACGACGACGATGTCGTGCTCGCGGGCGAGCTGCCTGGCCTCCCGCCGCGCCCCCCAGCCCGAGGCGGTGCGGAAGGAAAGGCCGGCTTCGTCCTCGCCGAGCGTCGCCTCGCGCCGCTCAAACCACTCGCCGAGACTGCCTTGCGGATCGACGTCGAGGATGCCGACCGACTTGCCGGCGCGGGCGAAGGCGACGGCGAGGTGGGCGGCGACGGTGGTTTTGCCGGAACCGCCCTTCTGCTGCGCCACGGTGATGATGAGGCCGGACATCGGCGGGACCCCTCTGGTCGGCGTGCGACTCACGCGCCGAATCTTACAAGCAAATGTCTCGCCAGGATGGCGGTCTCATTCGCCGCAGAGGCACGCGGCGTAGCCGGATCGGCCGAGAGCGGCGATCGCGCAGGCATAGGCGTCAAGGTCGGCTTGGGCCAGGTTGCCGTGGCCGGCGTTGTAGTTGGCGAGGTAGGCCGTCCGCCGTGTGCCGCCCTGTCCGAGGCCGTTCCACAGCCGTGCCACGCTTTCGGCCGAGAAGCCGGGGAGGTCATAGGCCTTTGTAAACACGTACGTTTCGCGCCAGTCGCCCGGCCCGGGCCCGAGCGCCGGGAGATTCATCAGCGCCACCGTCGAAAAGTCCCGGAGGCGGCCGTTTTCGCGGTCGTAGGTGAAGAGCTGGAAGGCCGGGTTCTGGCCGAAAATCGGACTGATCGCCGGGACGACCTTGTCGACGCTGGCCGCGGCGCCCGTATCGTCGAGGAGGAGGCGGTAGTCGTCGAAATGGACGTGGCCGGAGAGGCTCACGTCGATGATGCCGGCGTGGCGGCGGAGTAGGGCGAGGAAGGTGTCGGCAAACTCGGCCTGCATGAACGGCACCACCCGCGCCGGGCAGGTTTCCGCCTTGGCGTGCAAGGTCGCATAGGGGTCGATGCCCCACGGGATGTGATGGACGATCCACGCCCGTTGGCCCGCCTCTGCCATGGCGTCGAGCGTCGTCGCGAGCCATGCCATCTCGGCGTGGCCGGCCGCCAGGCCATCCGCCCCGCAGGCGTTGCGGTAGCGTTCGGACCACAGCACGTCGTTGATGACGAGAATACGGGTCCCCGCAACGGTGGGGTGGCGGAGCGCATAGTAGCCGCCGGCGGCGAAGGTGGCGTCGAAGTCGGCCGCCACGCGATCCGGCCCGGCGAGGGCGCGGATGGTCTCGCGGATCGCGGCGAGATAGCCGCCGCCGGGCTCGATCTCGTAGTCGCCGCAGTCCGAATCGTTGTTGCCGAGGGCAACGATGACCGGACGCCCCTCGAACGCGGCCCCGAGCGCGCCGGCGACGAACTGCGTGGTGCGCACTGCGAATTCGCGCTGCGCGGCGGAACCGAGCGGGACGCCGAGGGCCTTCGCCGTGTCGTCCTCGAAGCCGTGGGAGAGAAGGTCGCCGCCGACGATCGCAAAATCCGCTGCCGCCGCCTGCGCGCCGATGGCGCCGATCGCGGAGCGGAGGAGGACGTGGTTGGTGTCCTTGCCATACTGGGAGGCCGGCGCCGGCGGCAGGGACGCGAAATGGCCCATCCATGCGTCGGGCGGAAGCGTCGCAAGCGTCGCGGCGAGCCCCTCGGGATCGAACGGATCGAAGTGAATGTCGCTGACCACCGCGAAGCGCCCGCTCGGCCCGGCGGCGGTGGGTTGGGGAAGCACGGCGAGGACTGTGACGAGGATCGCAGCCGCGGTCGCCCGCCCTGTGTATCCGATCATGGCCGCTCCTTACTCGGGTCGCCGGAAGGCTAGCTGCGATCACGCAGAATGCAACGGCCGGTCCATCTTTCGCCGCGGGCCTTTGTCGGCGATAACGGATGAGAATTGGAGGTCGAAGTGATGGCCACCTGGATTGTGCTCGCCGTCGCGGTGCTGATCGTCGTCGGCGGCGTGCTGCTCTACAACCGTCTCGTCCGCACCCGGCAGATGGCGAACGAGGGCTGGAGCGGCATCGAGGTTCAGCTCAAGCGACGCGCGGACCTGATCCCCAACCTCGTCGACACGGTGAAGGGCTACGCCAGCCACGAGCGGACGCTGTTCGACGAGATCGCCCGGCTCCGGACCGAAGCCGGTCGCATCGCCGAGGATGATGTCGCGGCCCGCGGCAAGGCCGAGGGCAGGCTGTCGGCGGCGGTGGGGCGGCTGATCGCGCTTGCCGAAGCCTATCCCGACCTCAAGGCCAGCGAGAACTTCGGCAAGCTCCAGGCCGAGCTCGCCAAGGTCGAGGACGAGATCCAGATGTCGCGGCGCTACTACAACGGCGCGG
>JAGRKZ010000157.1:309-3017 GCA_020442065.1 Bauldia sp. | reverse complement strand
GGGAAGACCTTGGTGATGCAGGCCGTGCGGAGGCCGAGCTCGCTCGCCCCGAGGACGGCGCGGAGCCCGGCGCCGCCGGCGCCGACGACCACGACGTCATAGGTGTGGTCGGTGAAGGGATAGGCCCGGCCGTTGACGCCGGGGCTGGGCGCGGGACTTCCGTCGGCCATGGATCAGGCGCCTCCGAAGGCGAGCTTGAGGATCGCGAAGACCGAGATCGCCGCGACCGCAAACGAGAAGAAGGTGTTGAGGATCAGGAGGATGGGCTTGGCAGCGTGGCCGTGGACATAATCCTCGATCACCACCTGCATGCCGAGCCGCATGTGGACGGCGATGGAGATCACCATCAGGAGCAGCCACAGCGCGACGAAGGGCGAGCCGAGGATGTCGAGGACCTCCTTCTGCGGCCGGCCGACCAGGGCGACGATCAGGATGACGAAGCCGATGGCAAGGATGAGGTTGGCGAGGCCCGTGAGCCGCTGGCGCCAGAAATGGAGCGTTCCCTCATGGGCCGAGCCGAGGCCGAGAACGCGGCGGAGCGGGGTCCGCATCGGGGCGGGAGAGGTAGCCATCACCACACCAGAAGTCCGATGATCCAGAGGAGGATCGTGAGCGCCACCGAGCCGATGATGTTGGCGATGGCGAGCTGGTCGCGGGCCGGCTTGCCCATGCCGCGGCCGGTGTCCCAGATCAAGTGCCGGACGCCGCCGAGGGCGTGGTGGATCAGCGCCCAGGAAAACCCGAAGAGGACGATCAGGCCGATCCAGGAGCTGGCGAGGCCATTGACGAAGCGGAAGTATTTCGGGCCGCTCGCCGCCGCGATCAGCCACCAGGCGAGCAGGAGCGTGCCGAAATAGAGGGCGACGCCGGTGATACGATGGGCGATCGAGACCACCATCGTCGGCGCCCAGCGATAGATTTGCAGATGGGGCGAAAGCGGACGGCTCGCCTTCAGGTCGGCGCTCGGCATTCTCTCGTTCCGCGATTATGGCCGGAACCCGGCAGACGGGGCTATTTAGCGCCGATACTGCGGCGCGTCAAAAACTCGTGAAGGGTTCCAATGTGGGGGTGGGACGGCTCGCCGCCAGGCGATCGAAACGGGTCTTGAAGCCCAGCGGTAGTTGGCCGAGGTCCGACCGAGTTGAGATCTCAAGCCGCCACACTATGGACGTGTTGCACGCGAATCGTTGGCGGGCTCGTGAGCAGCTCCTCGGGAGCGGGGGTGGGGACCTTGAATCAACAGTATCGGTGGCAGGCCCTATTCGTGCTCCGAATGCTACTGGCATCATGGATCGTGATTCTCCTTGGGGTGACCGTGCCTGCCAAAGACTTGGTCATCGTGCCCATGGAAGAAGCCCGAGCCGATGTCGCCAGCTCGCAGGCACGAATCGAGCAGATCGAGATCTCTCTGGCCACGGACCCCGCCAGCATCGAGGCCAGACGCGCCCTTGCTTTGGAATATGGTGCCCTTGCCGACGCGCTCAATCGCCTGAATGGGGATAACGCCGGCGTCCAGGAGCTCAGCCAATCCCTGCGTCTGGCTCACGAGTTGGTTGAGCAGGATCCGGCGGATGTTGAATCCAGGCTCGTTCTGATCGAAGCGCTGTGGCTTCGTACGAGGTTCGAAATACTCGACCGTCCGGTCAGCGAGCGTTGGGTGGACTTTGCCCGTGAGGTCCGTGAAGAGATTGTCGCGCTCCGCGAGGAAGCGCGGGCGAACCCGGAGCTGCGTTCTAGGCTTGTCGAAAAGCTGCGTTATCTCGTCAACACGGGATGCATCGATGTGAACGATATGTGCCTCATCCTGGGCGTCGAGACAGTCGCGGTCATCGGCAACTTCGCCGACGACTCGCCCGAAGACGAGGAGTTGCAGATTCAGTATGCCGGGGATCTCCAGTGGTTCGGAATGCTGAACGCCATTCCCGGGCTCGGCATGGAGGTGTCTGACGTCGACGCGGGCATCGCCCTCCTGCTGCGTTCCCTTGTGCCGGCGGCGAGGATCAACGATGCGAGCCTGAGGACCGACGCGCTGGTCGGGAGCCACGCATTCCTGGCCTGGGCGATGGCCGGCACACCCCGCGACGACAAAGGCCGCAGCCATCTGAAGGAGGCGATTTCCATTCTGACGCTTCGCGAAGGCCAGGATGGTCTGAGCGACCAACAGCGTTCATGCCTCGAAAGCCTGCAAACTCCGAAAGAGGACACGGCCGAGACGATATCCCCTTGCGTCTGGTTGGGACGACCCCTAGTGGAGACCCCCTAATCGTGGCGTCCAAAGGGGCTAAGAATGGCCAAGACACTCCTCCTCCTTCCCGGCGACGGCATCGGGCCGGAAGTCATGGGCGCGACCCGGACGGTGATCGACTGGTTCAATGCCCGCGGCGCCGGGTTCTCCTGCGAAGAGGACTTGGTCGGCGGCTGCGCCTATGACGCCCACGGCAAGGCGATCTCGGACGCAACGATGGAAAAGGCGCTGGCGGCGGACGCGGTGCTGCTCGCCTCGGTCGGCGGGCCGAAGTGGCACGACGTCCCCTACGAGGTGCGGCCGGAGGCCGGCCTGCTCCGCCTCCGCAAGGACCTCGCGCTCTTCGCCAATCTCCGCCCGGCGATCTGCTACCCGGCGCTCGCCGATTCCTCCTCGCTCAAGCGCGAGCTGGTCGAGGGCCTCGACATCCTCATCCTGCGCGAGCTGACCGGCGGCGTCTATT
>JAGRKZ010000157.1:0-232 GCA_020442065.1 Bauldia sp. | reverse complement strand
ACCTACGAGATCGAGCGCATCGCCGCCGCCGCCTTCGAGCTCGCCCGCACGCGCCGCAACAAGGTGACCTCGATGGAGAAGCGGAACGTGATGAAATCGGGCGTGCTGTGGCGCGAGGTCGTGACCGAGGTCCACAAGCGCTCCTACTCCGACGTCACGCTCGACCATATGCTCGCCGACGCCGGCGGCATGCAGTTGGTCCGCGCCCCCAAGCAGTTCGACGTGATCGTCA
>JAGRKZ010000156.1 GCA_020442065.1 Bauldia sp. | reverse complement strand
CAGGTCAACAACGTCCTCGGCTTTCCCTACATCTTCCGGGGCGCTCTCGATGTGCGGGCGACCAGCATCAACGATGCGATGAAGATCGCGGCGGCGGAGGCCCTTGCCGAGCTCGCGCGCGAGGACGTGCCGGACGAGGTGGCGGCGGCCTACCAGGGCATCCGGCCGAAGTTCGGTCCCGCCTACATCATCCCGGTGCCGTTCGACCCCCGGCTGATCAGCGAGATTCCCGCTGCGGTCGCCAAGGCGGCGATGGATTCGGGCGTTGCGCGGAAGCCGATCCTCGACATGGCCGCCTACAAGATGCAGCTCTCGGCCCGCCGCGATCCGATCGTCGGCACGCTCCAGCGCATCTACCAGCGCGTCAAGCGGGTGCCGAAGCGCGTGGTCTTCGCCGAGGGCGAGGAGGAACAGACGATCCGCGCCGCCGCCAGCTTCGTGCATAACAAGCTCGGCACTGCGGTGCTGATCGGCCGCGAGGAGACGGTCCGTGCCGCCGCGGAGCGTGCCGGCATCGACATCCGCGAGGGCATCGAGATCCACAATGCGCGGCTGTCGAGCCGCAATCTCGACTATGCCGACTATCTCTATTCGCGGCTGCAGCGGCGGGGCTACCTGTTCCGCGATTGCCAGCGTCTCGCCAATACCGACCGCAACGCCTTCGGCGCCTGCATGGTGGCGCTCGGCGACGCCGACGCCATGGTCACCGGCGTCACCCGCAACTATGCGACGGTTCTCGACGATGTTCGCAAGGCCATCGACCCCAAGCCGGGCCACCGGATCATCGGCGTATCGATCGTGCTCGCCCGCGGGCGCACCGTGCTTGTCGCCGATACCGCCGTGCACGAGATGCCGACGGCGGAGGAGCTCGCCGACATCGCCGAGGAGACGGCCGGCGTCGCGCAGCGCATGGGTTATGAGCCGCGCGTCGCCTTCCTTGCCTACTCGACGTTCGGCCAGCCCGAGGGCGAGCGGGCGCGCAAGGTCCGCGAGGCGGTCCAGATCCTCGACGGCCGCCGCGTCGACTTCGAGTATGATGGGGAGATGGCGGCGGACGTGGCGTTGAGCGGGGCAGCGATGACGGCCTACCCGTTCTGCCGCCTCTCCGGTCCGGCCAACATCCTGATCATGCCGGCCTGGCACTCGGCGTCGATCTCGACCAAGCTCCTCCAGGAGCTTGGCGGCTCGACGGTGATCGGCCCGCTGCTGGTCGGGCTCGACAAGCCGGTCCAGATCGTCTCGCTTGGCGCCAAGGATTCCGACATCGTCAACATGGCCGCCCTCGCTGCGTTCAATCTCGGGGGGTAGGGCGGAAGGGTCTGGTCGATTCCCGGGCTGCCCGTTCGTCGCTGATCTGACGGAGACCCTCCCGCGGGTCTACGCATGACTCAGCCAGGAAGGGGCAACCCCATGAAAATCATCGCCTATCTCTTCTTCCCCGGCACTTGCGCCGAGGCCTGCCGGTTCTATGAAAAAGCGCTCGGCGCGAGGATCGTCGCCATGATGCCCCACGCCGGCACCCCGGCGGAGCCCCATGTGCCAGCCGAGTGGCGCGACAAGATCATGCACGCCCGGCTGGCTGTCGGCGACGCCGAGATCATGGCGTCCGATTCGCCGCCGGACCACCAGAAGACGCCACAGGGCTTCGCCGTCTCGCTGCATGTCGAGAGCGAGGCCGAGGCCGAACGCGTATTCAAGGCGCTGGCCGAGGGCGGAACCGTGACCATGGCGATGGCGCCAACCTTCTGGGCGAAGCGCTTCGGCATGCTGACCGACCGCTTCGGCATTCCGTGGATGGTCAACTGCGACGCTGCGCCCGCCTGAGCCCGGCGCTGATCACATCGGCGCGCGCGGCCTTCCCGGGTTGGTCCCGGTCGCTTATAGAGAGCGGCTGCGATCTCCGGAGGCCGTCGTGACCTACATGCTGATCATCATCGAAGAGCCGGGCGAGCGCCGGCGACCGCCCGAGGCCGAGCGCCGCCAGCGCTACGAGCGCATGGTCGGCTTCGCCGGTGAGCTTCAGGCCCGCGGCCTGCTCAAGGCGGCGGAGGCGCTGGCGCTCCCCGACGATGCCGTCCGGGTGCGGAAGCGCGGGCAGAGCCACGCGATGGTGGACGGACCATTCGCGGAGGCCAAAGAGATCGTCGGCGGGTTCTTCTGGCTCGACTGCAGGACGCGCGAGGAAGCCCTCGCCATCGCCCGGGGTTGCCCGGCGACGGAATGGTCGACGGTCGAGGTGCGGCGGGTGGCACCCTGCTTCGAGGAGGCCGAATAGCCGCGTCGCGGCTGCCGCCCCGCCGTCAGGAGATGTCAGCACGTCGGTCCGATCGCGCGGGCGTGACTTGCATGTCGCCGCGCTTTGGCTACTCTAGCGTTTAACCATTTGGTTAATCGGAGGAGAGCACACCATGACCGCCCACGGCGCATTCCACTGGAACGAGCTGATGACCCGCGATGTGAAGAAGGCCAAGGACGTCTACGCCAAGACCCTCGGCTGGACCTATGAAGACATGGCCATGCAGGGGGATGGCATGTACGGCACCTACACCATGGTCTACTCCAACGGCCAGATGGTGGGCGGGATGATGGAGATGAGCGGGCCGATGTTCGAGGGCGTGCCCGATCACTGGTTCACCCACCTGGCGGTGGACGATATCGACGCCCGGGTGGCGAAGCTCAAGTCCGCCGGCGGCAAGGTGGTCCGGGAGCCCTGGGACATCCCCAATATCGGCCGGATCGCGATCGTCGAAATCCCAGGCGGCGCGATGCAGGGCTGGATGACGCCGGCCGACGGCGTGACGGCCTGATCCGACGTTTCGCTCGATCCCGAAGGGATAGAGCGGCCTCGGCGCGTTTTAACTAGCCAGGTTCACCGCAGCGTCGTCGAAACCGGCCGGCAATACCGGCCGGTTGGGCGGCGCCCGCATGACGGTCGGGCTAACTTCGCGCCGGCTCGGGCCGAACCCTCTTGGACAAGAGCCACATCGGCAGGGCTTCCCCGTCCCGCAGCGGCGCGGCGGGGAAAGGCCACTGTCCAAGGGAGCCGGCCATGAAACGGATCGCACGCTGGGTGAACCCATCGTCCTGGAACTCGGTGATCGTCTTCCTGGCGATGGGCATCTTCGGGGGGGCGTTCGCCTGGGTGTCCTACAATCTCGTCTTTCTGTTCATGGCGAACTTCCGCTTCCTCTCCGAGCATGGTGTCCTCGCGCTCAAATATGGCGGACTGCGACAGGTTATCGAGCTTGTCGGGCTGGGCTATCTGTCGATCGCCCTCTTCCTCTGGTTCAAGCTTTGCGAAAACGAGCTCGTCGCGAGGCTCCGCGGCAAGCCCGACGGTCCAGCGGTCATGCCGGCTTCGTCACCCGGCGGAGCGTCAGGTTGATGCGTCCGCCCTCCGGGAACCAATCGCGGAGCAGCGTGGAGGTTCCGGGATAGATGCGGTCGACGCCGTGGAACGCGAGGCGTGACTCGCTACCAAGCACCGCGACGTCGCCTGAGACGAGGCGCATCGCCCGGGTCGGATCCCTGCGAGCCGGGCCGCCAAGACGGAACCGGCAATCATCGCCGAGCGAGAGCGACACCACCGGGGCGGTGAAGTCCGTTTCGTCCGCGTCCTGGTGGAGACCCAGCTTCGCGCCGGGCGCGTAGTAGTTGACGAGGCAGGCTTCGGGCGGATGCGGGTATCCTGCGACCGACGCCCAGACATCGAGGATGATCGGCGGAATCGGCGGCCACGGCGCGCCGGTGACGGGATGGGTGGCATGATAGCGGTAGCCGTTGCGGTCCGAGACCCAGCCGAGGCTGCCACAGTTGGTCATCCGCACCGAAAACGGCCGGCCGCTGCGCGGCATGACGGGGACATAGAACGGTGCCGCTTCGGCGACGGAGCGGACGGCCGCAAGAGCCTCGGCCTGCTCCGCCGCGCTCCAGTGCGGGCGATGCATGAAGCCGGGACAGTCGGGCGGAAAGAGGTCGTCCATCACGCCGGTTGGTCTTGCACCGCCGGATGCAAAAGAAAAGGCCCGCGGCGATGACACCGCGGGCCCTTCGGTCTCTAAACGACGGGACGCGGACTAGTCCTCGTTCTCCTCTGAACCGCCATCCTGGCGGGCCCGGAGCGCGGCGCCGAGAATGTCGCCGAGCGAGGCGCCGGAGTCGGTGGAGCCGTACTGGGCAACCGCCTCCTTCTCCTCGGCGATCTCGAGCGCCTTGATCGACACCGAGATCTTGTGGGCCTTCTTGTCGAAGGCGGTCACCCGCGCATCGACCTTCTCGCCCGCAGCGAACCGCTCCGGCCGCTGCTCCGACCGGTCGCGCGAGAGATCGGAGCGACGGATGAAGGCAGTGAGGTCGGTATCGGCGATCTTCACCTCAAGGCCGCCTTCCTTGACCTCGAGCACTTCGCAGGTGACGACCGAGCCCTTGCGGATCTCACCGGCTGCGGCAGCCGCGAAGGGATCCCCGCCGACCTGCTTGATGCCGAGGGAGATGCGCTCCTTCTCGACGTCGACGTCGAGCACCTGGGCGCGGACCATATCGCCGCGATTGTAGTCCTCGATTGCCTGCTCGCCCGGACGGTTCCAGTCGAGGTCTGAGAGGTGAACCATGCCGTCGACGTCGCCGTCGAGGCCGATGAACAGGCCGAACTCGGTCTTGTTCTTGACCTCGCCCTCAACCTCGGTGCCGACCGGGTGGCTGGCGGCGAAGGCCTCCCACGGATTCTCGAGGGTCTGCTTGAGACCGAGCGAGATACGCCGCTTGACCGGGTCCACCTCGAGAATCATCACCTCGACCTCCTGGGAGG
>JAGRKZ010000019.1 GCA_020442065.1 Bauldia sp. | reverse complement strand
GGCGGCAAGGTGCAGAACAACGCGTGCGTCTGCCCGAAGGGTACCGAGGCTCAGCAGACCGGGCCGAACGCCTGGCAGTGTGTCAAGGTCCAGCCGCAGATCGTGTGCTCCGGCGGCAAGGTGAAGAACAACGAGTGCGTCTGCCCCAAAGGCACCGAGATTCAGCAAACCGGCGTAAATGCCTACAAGTGCGTCAAGGTAGAGGTCCGGTTGATCTGCGACGGCGGCAAGATCCGCGGCGACAAGTGCGTTTGCCCGAAGGGCACCGCCATCCAGCAGATCGGCCCGAACGCCTTCCGCTGCAACGCCACCGTGACACCGCAGCTCGAACTGATCGTGCCGCCAACGCCGCAGGTGATCCAATAGAGGACCGTCTCCGCCGACCCTGCCTTTCCCGGCACCGGACCTCGGGCTCGCGAAAGCCGCCGGGCTTTCGGGCGTGGTCGAGCGGAGTCCCGTCTCGGGGGTTTGCCTCTTGATGTTCCTGTCCGCGAGAACAGGGATCCGGGCCGTTCTGGCGTCGGTGCTGGCGGCCGCGATCATGCTGCCCGGAACCGCCTGCGATCGGGCGGGTGCATCCGAACCGCCAGAGGCGACGGTCGCGGAAATGCTCCAGCAGATCGATGGCTTGTCCGCCAAGCGACTTTCGGACGGCGAGATGGCGCGACGGTTCGTGGCGATCGAAGCGCAATATTTCGACCTCACGGCGATGGCGCGGGCCGCGCTCGGAACCTACGGCGCCAAGCTTCAAGGCGCGGAGCTTGCCGGCTATGTCGGCGCGTATCGGACCTATCTCGCCGACAGCTTCGTCTTCGGCGTGAAGAAGACCGGCGCATCGACATCGAGTGTCCTTGGATCGCGCACCGGACCGAGCGGGGTGGTCGTCGTGATCAGCCGGATCCGGGCAGGCAACAAGACCCGCGATACCATCTGGTTCATGTGTCCCGGCGGCGCCCGCATTTGCGACGTCGAGATCGACGGCGCCCGCGCCTCGGCGAAACAGCGCGAGCTGTTCACCCGCATCCTTCACGAGCGTGGATTGAAAGCGCTGGTCCGGGACCTCGGGTCCGGCGCTCTGGTGGGCGCAAGCTGATGGTTGCCGTGGGCGTAGCCGCTTCGACGCGCTTGCCGGCCGGCGACAGACGCGCCATCGTCGCGCGCGGGCTGAGCAAGCGCTTCCGCAAAGGCGACGTTCGGGCTCTCGCCGGCGTCGATTTTCACGCAGACTCCGGCTCGATGACGGCGGTGGTCGGGCCGAGCGGCAGCGGCAAGTCGACTCTTCTCTACGCACTGTCCGGTCTGATCGAGCTCGATGCCGGGACGGTCGAGATCGACGGCGTGACGCCGGCGTCGGCCGCCGACTGGGTGCGACTGCGCAGTCGCCATATCGGCATGGTCTTCCAGGACGACTGGCTGCTGAACCGCCTGTCCGCCGCGGAGAATGTCGAGCTTCCGATGATCGGGGTCGAGCGGTCGGCCCGGGCGCGGCGGGCACGCGTGCAGGAGCTGCTGACACGGGTCAATGCCGGGCACTTCGGCGACCGCATGCCCGCCGGCCTTTCCGGCGGGGAGCGCCAGCGGATCGCAATCGCTCGCAGCCTCGCCAACCGGCCGAAAGTCATGCTGGCCGATGAGCCGACGGGCGAACTCGACAGCGCCAACTCGCGGGCGATCGTCGAATTGCTGGCCGATCTCCGCGCAAGGGAGGGATTGACGGTCGTCATCGTCACCCACGAAGACGGGATCGCGGCCGGTTGCGACCGCCGTTTCGTCCTTGAGGATGGCCGCGGCCGCTTCGTCGACCGAGGAGGCTGAGGCAAAGCCCGTGACCCTCCTGTCGCTCGCCTGGCGCAATCTCAGCGGACACCGCCTCCGGACAGCGGCAACCATCGTCGGCATCGTTCTTGCCATCGGATCTTTCGTCGCACTGGTCGGACTGGCGCGTGGCATCGAAGCGACGCTGCGCGCCTCGCTCGAAGTGCGGGGAACGGACGTGATCGTCACCGAAGGCGGCGCGATCGATCCGATGTCCTCGGTCATTCCCGACAGTCTCGCCGGCACCATCGCCCGTGAAGCCGGGGTGGCGGCGACGTCGCCGGAACTGACACGGATGACGTCGCTGGAGGACGGAGCATCGGTGATCGTCGCGGCCTGGCCGACCGGGGCCTACCCCTGGGAGACGCTGGAGGTTACCGCCGGCCGTCTGCCAACGCTGGACGACACGCGGCCGGCGGTCATCGGCAGCAGCCTCGCCGACCGCCTCGGCCTTGCGGTCGGCGACGAAATCGTCCTTTTCCAGACAGCCTTCGAGGTCGTCGCCACGATCGAATCGAAATCGGTGCTGGCCCGCAACCTCGCTTTCATGCCGCTGGCCGATGCCCAGGAACTCACGCTGAGGGACGGGCAGGCGACATCGGTGAATGTCTGGCTCGACCCGGCCGCAACCCGGGAGGAGCGGGAGGCGATCGTCGCCGCGCTCCGGCGCGCATTCCCGGACTACGCGATTGACGAGACGGAGAAGTTCGCCGCCGACTACACCTATGCGCGCTTCGCCGACGTCCTCTCCTGGTCGATCTCCACGGTCGCCCTGGTCAGCGCGATCTTCGCCGTCCTCAACACGATGTCGATGTCGGTCAACGAGAAGCGCGGCGAGATCGCGATCATGAGCGCGATCGGGTGGCCGCGGCGGCAGATCGTCCTCACCATCCTCCTCGAAGGGGCGATCCTTTCGCTGCTTGCCGGAGTCCTCGGCATCGCCGCGGGCGTCGCCGCCGCCTATGCGGTGTCGCTGTCGCCGTCGGTCGCGGGCTTCATCGCGCCGGAGATCGATCTGTTGCTGCTTGCCGAGGCCTTGGCGATCACCGTCGGGATCGGCCTCGTCGGATCACTGATTCCTGCCAGCCGCACTGTCTCAATGGCGCCAGCAGCCGTGCTGCGCGGGCGATAGCTTCGTCGCCTCACGGACCGAAGCGCCGGCGCAGGGCGCGACCGACATAGCGGGGCAGCGTATCGGCGAAGCCGTAGCCGAAGAGCTCCAGCCTGCCGGCGCCGTGCACGCGTTCACCGGCGATCCGGCCTTCGGCCCTGACCGCGCCCTCCCAGATCGCCGGTACGCCGAAGACGAGGATCTCCTGGTCCTCGACGAGCGGCGTCACCTCGATCTCGCCGCCAATGTCGGGGAAGGCGATCCGCTGGCCGACCGGATAGACGATGCCGGTACGGGGGCTGGTCCAGAAGCGAACCGGCTCCCGGACGACGTCGCCGGAGAGGAGCCCGACCGAGTCCGCATCGAAAAGGACGGCGTAGCCACGACGCGGCGGCGTCAAGGCGAGCGGCTGGTGGCGCATGTAGAGCAGGTCCTGACCGCTGTCGAAGGAGAGTCCGAGCCAGTCCCAGCCGAGGAGGGATGCCCTGCCGTCCGCTTCGGTGAAGAACCAGCCGTCGAAGGCGCCCCACTGCCGGTCGATCCATGCGCGTCCGCTGACGCTCCGCCCGCCGACATTTCCCTGAACCGACACGCGCGGGCACGACAGGTACGAGTAAGGCGGCGCAAGGTCGGGATCGAGCGTGTCCCCCGTCTCGCAGAGCCACGGCGAGAGCGGTCGCATGAAGAGCTCGGCGCTGCCGCCGCCGCCGTCGATCGGCAGGGTCAGCCTGACGCCGTCTCCTTCCTGCGCCAGGAAGAAGTCCAGCCAGTCGACGAGCAGCGGGTCTCCGGCGAATCGATCCGGCGCGCCGACTTCGGCGATATCGCGGTCGCGCAGCGGAGACAGAACATCGCGCATGTGGCGCCGCAGGACGAACCCGGACAGCCACCGCCCGAAATTCGTCTCGGCGATGCGGCGGGCGAGCGCGGCGTGGGCGGAGACGATCGGCGCGGTGATACGGCTGGCCGAGGCGCGGCGATTGCCGTCCTCATCCATCACATGGACGAGGAGCATATGGCCGGGAGTCGCCCCGGGATCGATACCGCGAACGCGAAACAGCGCGGCCATGAAATGGAGGCGTTCGTCACCCCCTGCCGAGAAGGAGCCCTGGACGAACCACCACTCCAGCTCGGCGTCCGGCCGCGGCGAGAGATCGGGCGACCGGGTCCGGGTCCTGAGGAGTCGCGTGGAGCCCGTATCGCCGGTCGCTCCGTGACCGGAAAGGGGCAGCTTTGCATCCGACACGTTGACCGTTCGTCTTCGTCTGTGGCTCGTTTCGCGATTGCGCAATTCGAACGCTATAAAACCGGGCTGCGTGAAACAATCGGGAACGGCAAAGACCGTGTCGATGGATCTCCTCGCCGGCCATCCCTACCTCCTGTCGGCGCTGCTCGGCGTGCCGGGTGTGCTGGTCGCGATCGCGATGGCGGGACGGCATCGCGGCAGCGTCCTCCTCGCGGGACTGATCGAGACGCTGCACGCGCCGCCGCTGATCTGGTTCGACGGCTCCTACTGGACGCCGCAGCGCCTCGGCGGGCTGCCGGTTGGCGTCGAAGACGTGATCGTCAGCTTCAGCCTCGGCGCGGGGGTCTGGTTCGCCGCCATCCTTCCCTTCCGGCGACGCCTGGACTTGACCGGCACATGGGAGCGAAGCCTCGTCCGGCTCGTCGCGATCGGCGTCGGGGGCGCCTTGCTGGCTCTTCCCATCTGGCTCGCCGGGGCTGGCGTGATGACCGTGCTGCTCGTGGTCATGCTGGTCGTGGCGCTGGTTCTCGGCGCAGCTCGACCGGGTCTACTGCCGTTGTCGCTGGCCGCGCTGGTTCTCTATCCAGCCTACTATGTGGCGATCCTGTTCCTCGCCGCGGCCCTCGACCCCTCCTTCTTCGCCATCTGGGACGGGCCGGAGCTTTGGGGGCCACGGCTGTTCGGCCTGCCGATCGAGGAGATCGCCTTCGTGGCGATGTTCTCCATCACCTACCCGCTGATCGTCGGGTTCGCGCTGGACGCGCGCCTCGACAAGCCGGCCGCCTTGCCGCTGTCGGCCTAGCCGTCAGTTTCAGTGACCGGGTGTGAGGGGGTCGTCGACCAGAAGTCGTGACGTCGCGTTCTGAAGCACGGCGACCGCTTCGGATACCGTCCTGAGGAGAATGTCGCCGGCCGGCTCGATGTCGTGGATGAGCCCGGCGGCTTCTCCGACCATGACCGCGGCCGTTGCCGGATCACCGTTCGCCCAGGCATCGCGATATCGGCTCGACTGCGTGCCGATGTCTGCGAGCAGATCGGCCTCATGTCCGTGCCACGACTCCGTGAACGCGTTCTTCCGGACCCGAAGCGTGAAGCGGGATGGCCAATCGAGGCGGCGCGCGATGTCCATGACCGAAGTCCGAACGGTGTCGTCGCCGCTCGCAGCCAGAGCCGACCGATGCAAATTGGGATGAACCAGGGCCTCGGAGGAGGCCCAGAAGCGTGACCCCATGACCACGCCATCGGCGCCAAGCATCAACGCTGCGGCGAGGCCGCGACCATCGGCAACGCCCCCTGCGGCGCACACCAGCGCGTCCGACCCGCGCTGTCTCACGAGGTCGACGACCTCCGGTACGAAGGTGAATGTCGCCCGCTTCTCGCCGTGACCGCCGGCTTCGGCGCCCTGCGCGACGACGACGTCAGCTCCCACATCAAGCGCACGGCGTGCGTCATCGAGGCTCTGCACCTGGCAGATCAGCGGGACGCCGGCGGCCCTCACGGACGATGCGAAAGGCTCAGGGTCGCCGAAGGACAGGAAGATCGCGCGCGGGTTTCTGTCCAGCGCCTGATCGAGCAGGCCAGGATTCCTGGCGAGCGACCAGGTTATGAAGCCGCAGCCAACGGGCCGGTTGCCGGATCGCTTGAATTCCTTCGCCAACCAATCGCTGTCGCCGTAACCTCCGCCGATGAGTCCCAGTCCTCCTGCCGTGCTGACAGCGCCCGCGAGCGCTCCGCCAGCCGCAAACCCCATCGGCGCACTGATGATCGGATGCCGCAGCCTGAGGCGGTCGGTCAGACGGGTCGCGATGCGCACAATCGGAACCCATCGCACAGGGTGAAGGCCGCAGGCCCGCCTGGCCCGATCGCGGCTTGTTCGGTACCGTTGTGGTGACCTCCGACTCGTGCCACCGGCGCACCCGACCTTTGGTTGGGAGTGCGCACCTAGGTCCTGGTGCCAGGGGTCTCGGCGGCGGTCCACACGGGGGCTTTGTTGTCGGGCAGCGGCGGATAGCCGATGACTTTTGCTTCCGCCCCCTCGATGTCGAGAAGGTAGCGCTGGGCGGCATTCGTCCGCGCCAGCAGTTCGGGAGTCACATGCTCCCGCTCGACGAGTTGCTGGGGGATATCCCGGCGCCCGATGAAAAGATGGAGGACGCGGCGCGGCTTGCCACTGAAGTTGGTCGTCCCGCCGTGCCAGAGGCAGGCGTTGATTACCGCCACCGAGCCCGCCTTGCCGGTGATGTGGAATTCGCCGGGATAGGGCGCGAGCCGATCCTTCGGCACCTTCGGGCGTGTCGCCTCGTCGACCTCGACGGTGGTCACGTCGCCCATGTTGATGTCGGGAACGTTGATCGGCGACCATTTGTGCGAGCCGGGGACCACGCGCGTCGGGCCGTTTTCCTCGGTCATATCGTCCAGCATCACCATGCTGTTTACGCCCCGCCAGTCGCCGGCATGGGCGCGTGGCAGATCGCTGTGAAGGGGTTGCTGGCCGGTGCCCTTGCCCGGGCTTCGCTCGTTGAGCGAGCCGACGTGAATCTCGCCGAGCAGCGCGTGTGCAGCGGCGAGCGTCGGGGTGCAGGCAAGGCACCGGTCGAAGGCCGCCGACTTGTTGAACAGGTTCGACAGCCGGCTCGCGCCCGGCTCGATATGCACTTCGTGACCGCCGAACTCGCCCTCAATCTTGGTCAAACGGTCGACCTCGCCAAGCATCTCGGCCACCTCGTCCGGCGAGAACACATTCTCGGCGATGAAGTAGCCGAGCTCGTCGAAAGACCGGCGCTGCTCGTCGGTGAGGTCGTTGACGGAGACTCCCAGTTCGGCCAGTGCCTGTGCGGTATCCATGGCGCGCTCCTTGTCCATCCCCTTGGGCCGTCTTCTGCGGCTCGTTGCGGCAAGAACCGTCCGAGACGGCCTGTCGATCATGCCATCCTAGCGGACCCTGATCCGGCCCATCAATATGGTCATGCGTCCGCCCCTGTGCTGCTTTCCTGCGTTTCCGCGGGGCCAGGCGAGGCCGAGTGTACGCGAGGCCGGTGAGGTGCCGACGCTCGGCTGCGCCTCTAGAAGGGGGGCGGCTCGGGCAGCCACAGCTCCGCGGCCGCCTTGCCGCGCTCCAGACGGACGAAGCTGTTGGCGAAAACCCGGTAGCTGTGGCTCCATTCGCCGTCCGGCCAGCGGACGCGGATCTCGGCCCGTTCCGCGGTGCCCAGACCGACGTGAATGAACCCCGAGTGGCCGGAGGCATGACCGCCGCCGACCTCCACCGCCCGCGTCATCACATGCGTCCCGGTCTTCACCGAGATGTGGGCGCCCACCGCATTGCGGTTCGGGCCGGGCTGGAAGAGCTCGATCTCGAGCCAGTTGCCGAGCGGGGCGGTGCCCCACTCCGTTGCCATGCCGAGGTTGCGAAAGAGACTGGTGGGACCATCGCGATTGGCGACGACGAGATCGAGCATGCCATCCATGTTGAGATCGACCAGCGCGCCTCCACGTCCGCGCAGCGGCATGGCGATCCCGGCCTTGTCGCCCGCCTCGGCGAAGGTCCCGTCCCATGAGCCGAGGAGGAGGTTGTCGGGATCGTAGGCGGCGAAATCCGGCATCGCCTCGACATTGCCCTTGGCGATGAAGAGATCGAGAAGCCCGTCATTGTTGACGTCGGCGAATTCGCTGTGCCAGCCCGTCGACGGTCGCCGATCGCCGCCGGCATAGGGCCGCTGCGCGGTCGCGCCGCGATCGAAGGCGATGTCCCGATAGACCGGCCGGTCTTCGCCGCCGTCCTCGTTGTCGAGCTGCTGCAGCTTGGTGTCGCCCATCGAGGTGAGGGCGTATTCGGGATAGCCGTCGCCGTTGAGGTCGGCTTCGGCGATGCCCATCCCCCAGATCGACAGATGACGCCAGCCTTCCGCAGCGGTGTAGAGCCGGGGCAGCTTGCCGGGATCGACGTGCCACATCTGCTCCTCGCCGCCGCGATAGTACTGGCGGTCGTTGGTCACTCGCAGCGACGGCGTCCCCGACTGGTTCCAGTCGGTGAACAGCATCGACAGCGTGCAGTAGCCGGGCGTCAGCCGGATCGGGTCGTCGTAGACCGGGCCATCGGCCGGGGCGGGACGGAGGAGCAGGTTGTCGGCGCAGGTACCCCACGGCGCGCCGGGCGCGTGGCGATCGACGTAGTTGCCGAAGGCCAGGGTCGGGAACCGCTGGTTCGCTTCCCAGGTTGCGGCAAAGGCCGTTGTCCAGTCCTTGCCGCCATCGAAGGCGAAGGCGTGGTTGGCAACCTCAAAGCGGCAGTCCGGTCCGCCCTTGAGGAGGAGGTTGCTGCCGAGGCGGAGGACGGCCAGATCCATGTAGCCGTCGTTGTCGATATCGAGCGGGTAGGCACCGAGAACGCGGGTCCGGTCCTCTTCGGCAAGGCCGAGGTCGACCGCCTCGAACGACAGCGGCCCGCCCGTCGCGCTGCGGTTGCGATAGAGGGTCGCGGGACTGGTGCCGCCGGCCAGGAACAGGTCGGGCCGTCGGTCGCCGTCGCAGTCGAAGGCGGCGACGCCGCCGCCGACGAAGAACTCCCACGGCCCGGTGTAGGCACGCTCGACCCCGGCGGAGGCTGCCTCATTGACGAAATGCGGGATGTCCGAGGCGATCGGCGCCGCCGGGTCGGCCGATGTACCGCCGGCGAACGCCACGAGAGCAGCGAAGGCGAGGGCGGCCCGGATCACGGGTCGATCGCCAGCGTCTTGAGGTAGGCGACCAGCGCCGAACGGTCGGCGTCGGCGGCGGCAACATAGGCGTCGCGCGCGGTGCGTCCCTCGCCGCCATGGGCCCGGATCACCGCATCAAGCGTGGTGATGTCGCCGCGGTGGCCGTAGGGGGCCGTCGAGGCCACGCCCCACAATTCGGCGGTGATGAAAGTGTCGCGCTCGACGAAGCGCTGGGACAGGAGCTCATTGGCGAGCTGGTTGACTTCGTCGTCGGCGATGACGTGGCGCTTCAGATCGCCGTAGATCGGGACGAGGATCTGGCCCTGGTCGTTCCGCGGCAGGGTCTTTGCCCATGCGAGCAGGCCGAGATCGTAGGTCGCAGCCTCCTGCACTTCGACGGTTCTCAGGGTCCCGGCCGTGTCGAACGGGGCGGGGTCGGCAAAGGCGAGACTGTCGAGCGGCAGGGTCGGCCGGTGGCACGCGGCGCAGCCGAACGTGTCGAATACTTCGGCGCCACGAGCCGCAGCGGTACGCCAGGCCGGATCGGCGGGAACGGTCTCGATCGGCGATGGCAGCGTGGCCTGGAAGGCAACCAGCGCCGAAACGTCGCCGGGGGTCAGCTCCTCGCCGTGGCCGTCTTCGTCGAAATCGGCCGTGCCGGTCCAGCGGGCGCCGAAGCGCTCGTCGGCCTCGATGCCGTGATGGGCATTGAGGGCATTGATGGTGAACTGGCGAAGCGAGGTGAAGACGCCCTTCTGGCCGAACGGGCGGACGGTCAGGTCGGGGTCGATGCCCTCGATGCCTGACGGGTCGACGATGCCGTCGGGCCGTACGGTGATCGAGCCGAAGTCGACCCCCTTGCTGGCAAGCGCGACGGTCACGGGCTTGCCGGACCGGCGGGCCTCGGCGACCGCCGTGTCGCGCTCGCGCCGAAGGTCGGCGGTCATCTCCCGGGCGAGGAGCTCGATCAGTCCGGCGCCGAACAGGTGGTTGGTGTTGCGCTCGTTGGAGAACTGCGGGTCAAGGTCGATGAAGTCCGCGCTCTCGAACCCCTCCGAGACAAAGACGTTGGCGGTGAAATCGCCGGCGCCGCCGACCTCCGGCTCGCGATGGCAGGACGAGCACGCATTGGCGTCGAGCCCGGCGGTTCGGCGAAAGGCGGCGTCCACCGGCCGCTTGCGCTTGGTGGCGATGATCGCCTGGGTCGCCATCGGCCGCCCGGCGCCGTCCTCGGTGGTGAACCGGGCCGTGAACAGCGCACGGCCGGCGGCGACGAGCGCGTCGAGCTGCTGCGCCGTGAGCGCGCCCCCCAGGGTCGAGAAATCGATGTGGCTGCGAACCGCCCGTTCGGACCACGGTGGCGGCGCATCGTCGGCGAGAGCCGGGAGGGCGAGCAGGAAGAGAAGCGCCGCGCCGGTCTGCCAGGACCGCTTGCCGCGGCTTCCCCGGAGATCGGCGCCGGGCGTCACGGTCGCGCCTCGACGTAGGCGTTGGTCACGTTGGCCGTCTTCGGCAGGGTCCCGCCGATGATCATGCCGAGCACCTCGTCCATGTCGACGTCGTGCCTGTCGACCGTGCCGACCATCCGCCCGTTCTTCATGACGCTGATCCGGTCGGCGAGATCGAACACGTCGCGCAGCTCATGGCTGATCAGGAAGATGCCGATGCCTTCCTTCTTGAGCTGCTTGATCAGATCGCGAACCTGCGCGGTCTCGGCCGGGCCGAGCGCGGCGGTCGGCTCGTCCATGATCAGGATGCGGGCATTGAAATGGATGGCCCGCGCGATCGCGACCGACTGGCGCTGGCCGCCGGAGAGCGACTTCACCGGAGTCTTGAACCCCTTGAAATGAGGGTTGAGCCGGCCCATCACCTTGCGGGTCGCGGCTTCCATGGCAACGTCGTGCAGCGTCCCCCAGCGGGTCATCACCTCGCGGCCGAGGAACAGGTTGGCAGGCGCATCGACATTGTCGGCGAGAGCCAGCGTCTGGTAGATCGTCTCGATGCCGAGCGCCTTGGCGTCACGCGGATTGTGGATGGCAACCGGCTTGCCGTCGATCAGGATCTCGCCGGAATCCTTGCGATAGGCGCCCGACAGCACCTTCATCAGCGTCGACTTGCCGGCGCCGTTGCCGCCGACCAGGCCGACAACCTCGCCGGGATAGAGAGTGATCGTGCAGTTGTCGACCGCGTGGACGCCGCCGAAAGACACGTAGATATTGCGCATCTCGACAAGAGGTGTGCGGCTGTCGGCGGCCATCGTTCCGTTCTCCCTCACGCAGTCCGCCGCCGGTAGGCGGTGTCGATGCCGACCGCCAGCACCAGCACGAGGCCGACCACGATATTCTGCAGCGGCGATGCGATGCCCATGAGCTGCATGCCGGACTGCAGCGACTGCATCACCAGTGCGCCGAGTATTGCGCCCGGCACGGTGCCGATGCCGCCGGAGAATGACGTACCGCCGATGACCGTCGCGGCGATGACGTAGAGTTCGTCATTCGTGCCGAGCGAGTTGGTGGCGGCGTTGAGGCGCGCCGATGCGACCGCCGCGCTGATGCCGCAGAGCACACCCATCAGGATGAACACCTTCATGATGATCCAGCGGGTGTTGATGCCGCCAAGTTCGGCGGCTTCCGGATTGCCGCCAAAGGCAAAGACGTAGCGGCCGAAACGGGTCCGGGTCGCCACGAAGGTGACGACCAGCGCGACGCCGAGCGCGATCAGCACCGGGATCGGAATGCCCAGCGAGATCGACAGGCCGCCTTCGGGCCAGGGAATGCCATGGGCGGCGGCATAGGCGCGGGCAAGGCCGACCGGCATCGGATAGGCGTTGATGACCGCGACCGCGCCGAGGACGGCGGCACAGCCGATGATCGCCAGCGTGACCTCGGCCCAGACGGGCCGCAGCGGGAAGTCGAAGCGCTGCCGCTGCCGGCGGCTGCTGATGATCGCGAAGATGATGCCGAAGCAGGCGATGGCGCCGAGGATCCAGCTCATCGTGGCCCCGATCGAGCCATTGCCGCCGCCGCCCATCATCTGGAATGTCGAATCGAGCGGCGCCAGGGTTCGCCCGCTCGCCACCCACCAGGCAGCACCGCGCCAGACCAGCAGGCCGCCGAGCGTGACGATGAATGCCGGCACGCCGAGGAAGGCGATGACGAATCCCTGGACCGCGCCGATCAGCGCACCGAGCAGCAATCCGGCTGCGAGCACTATGATCCAGGTGAAGGAATAGTCGTAGCCGACGAATGACGGCAGGATCTCGGTCTGCAGCGCTCCCATGATCATGGCGAGCAGGCCGAGCAGCGAACCGACCGACAGGTCGATGTTGCGCGAGACGATGACCAGCACCATGCCGGTCGCCATGATCGCAACCGTCGAGGTCTGGACCGAGAGGTTCCAGAGATTGCGCGGGGTGAGGAACACGCCGCCCGACACGATGTGGAACCCGATCCAGACGATTGCGAGGGCCAGGACCATGCCCAGCATACGGGCGTCAATCTCGGTGGCCTGCATGAAGCCCCGGATGGGCCCGGCGCGATTGGCCGCGCCACCTCCCGGCGGGCGGCCTGTAGTCCCGACAACCTCAGACATGCCGATCCATCATGCGTCGACAGGACAAGCAAAGACACTGCCTGCGCCGCGGATCGCTCCGCAGCGCAGGCAGCATGACTTTACACGACTAGCCGCAGACTTTCGCCATGCCCGGCTTCACGCCTTTGCAGACCTCGTCCTTCGTGATCCAGCCGGCATCGATCACCACATCGAGATTGTCGATGGTGATCGGAACCGGGGTCAGGAAGAGCGAGTGCATGTTCACGCCCTTCGGGCCGCCGTCGAACATGACCGAGTCCGGGATGTCGCTCATCGTCTTGCCGGAGGCGAGAGCGAGGGCGGCTTCGCCGGCGGCCTTGCCGAGCGCGCGGGCGTCTTTCCACACCGACACGGTCTGCGTGCCGAGGGCGATGCGGTTCAGGGCNNGCGTGGTCGCCATCCTGGCCGGAGACCGGGATCTGACCGGCCATGCCCTGGGCGGCAAGCGCCGCGACAACGCCGCCGGCCATACCGTCATTCTCGGATACGACAGCGTCGACGTTGTTGTTGTTGACCGTCAGGAACTGCTCCATCTCCTTCTGGGCGTTCGCCGGATCCCAGTTGTCGGTGTAGCTTTCGCCGACGATCGTGATTTCGCCGCTCTTCACCGCGGCGCCGAT
Organism: Bauldia sp.; assembly: GCA_020442065.1. Classification (GTDB taxonomy): domain Bacteria; phylum Pseudomonadota; class Alphaproteobacteria; order Rhizobiales; family Kaistiaceae; genus Bauldia. Next base: position 124,907 of record JAGRKZ010000019.1, on the reverse strand, counting down.
CACTTCCTCGATGCCGCTCCGCAGGAAGTCGGAGTTCGGATCGGCCGAGTTGCCCTTGATGATGACGTAGTTGCCCTTCGGCTGGACGTTGTAGACCGCCTGGGCTTCGAGCACGCCGACCTTCTTGTTGTCGAAGGTGATGTAGAAGGCGTCGGGATTCTCGACCAGCCGGTCATAGGCGATGACCGGAATGCCTTCGTCGAGCGCCTTCTGGACCGCGGGCTGGATGGCGTCCGTGTCCTGGGCGAGGATGATGAGCGCGTTGGCGCCCTGCGCGATCAGGTTTTCGACGTCGGTCAGCTGCTTCGAGGCCGAGGACTGGGCGTCGGTCGAGATATACTCGGCGCCGCCGGCATCCAGCGCCGCCTTGATCGCCGCCTCGTCCGTTTTCCACCGCTCTTCCTGGAAGTTGTTCCAGGATACGCCGACCTTCACCTGCGCGGACACGGCGGTCGCCGATACCGCGAGACCGGCCAACGCCACGGATGCAAGAACGAGCTTTCTCATGAAGAACCTCCCTCTTTGAAGTCACGATCGATGGTCTGGGTCTATCACAGGTCGGAAAGAGGACTTTGACGCTGATCAACTCACCTCTTCGGTCTGAGTCGGCGGCCTGAGCCCGCCACTCCCGGCGTGCGCCCGACCAGTCCTCTGCGGTGGACACCGAGGACGTCGCTCCTGCCGGGGCGTATCGCGGCTTCCTGTAAAGCGGTCGGGCGTCGCTTCCAGCCCGGTTGCAGCGACGGGCGGCGCCGGGGCTGCCGATGAGGCGGAGGGTCGGCCGACTGCTAGTCCTCCTCCGAGACTGCCGACAGGTGCCGAGCCGAAGCGGTCAGCAGGGAGGAGAGCTCGGCCAGTCGCTTTCGACCGGTGGCGCTCGAGACGATGAAGCAGATGCAGGCGAGGCAATGTCCTTTGTGATCGACGACCGGCGCGGCAATGCACGTCGCGTAGTCGTCGATCAGCCCGGCGATGGTACAGACGCCGGCCTCGCGCGCGGCCCTGGCCTCGGCGAGGAATTTCCTCGGATCAAGGCTCCGGCCGTCCTGCAGGCGAAAGTCCTCGGGCGGGATAAACGCCCTGAGCTCGGCGAGGCTCATGTGGGCGACGAAGAAGCGGCCGGATGCGGTCCAGGGGATAGGCACCAAGACTCCGACGTCGGAGCCGATGCGAAACAGGCGGGCGCTGTTCTGCATCGCCACCACCGCGTACTTGTTCCCGACCGGCATGCACAATTGCACGGTCTCCCCGGTCAGCGTCGCCAGCCTCCGGACCTCCTCGTGCCCCAGCCGCACGATCGCGTGGGTGGCATTGTAGTCGTTGGCATAGAGGTAGATGGCGCGGCCGAAGAAGACCTCGGAGCCGTCCCCAGCGTACTCGAGGATATCAGCGGCGAGGAACAGGTTGACGATCTCGTAGATGGTCGAGCGCGGCGCCTTCAGCCTCCGCGCGATCTCGCCGATCGCGATCGGTTTTCTCAGCGCGTGCAGGAGCTGGAAGATCTCCACGGCGCGATCGAGGCCCCGTGCCCGGATGGGTGCCTGGTCCGGCTTGCTTGCGCGCCCAGGTCGCAACCCGATCGCCGCCGTCGGTGGCGCCTCGCGCCTCGGATTCCGCCGTTGCCGTGGAGTTCTTTCCATAATAGCATCCTGATCGATATTCCGGATCAATTGTCCAATATATCGGACAGACAACCAGGGGAGACTAGCATGAAACTCGCTCTTTGCGTGATGGCGGCAGCGGCGGCGGTCTCGGTGCACGGCCCCGCATCCGCGCAGGATGCCAACCGGTTGCAGACCATCCTCGACCGCGGCCACATCATCGTCGGCACCGGGAGCACCAATCCGCCCTGGCACTTCAAGGATGATGCCGGCAACCTGATCGGCTACGACGTCGACATGGGGCATCTCCTCGCCAAGGCGATCTTCGACGATCCGACCAAGGTCGAGTATGTCGTGCAGTCGTCCGACTCGCGTATCCCGAACGTCCTCACCGACAAGGTCGACATCACCTGCCAGTTCATGACGGTGACCGCCGGCCGGGCCCAGCAGGTCGATTTCACCATTCCCTACTACCGCGAGGGCGTGGGTCTGCTGCTGATGAAGAACGGCAAGTACAAGAGCTTCGACGATGTGAAGGCCGCCGGCAGCGCCGCCACCATCTCGGTCCTCCAGAACGTCTACGCCGAGGAACTGGTCCATCAGGCCCTGCCGGAGGCCAAGGTCGACCAGTACGAGAGCGTCGACCTGATCTACCAGGCGCTCAACTCCGGGCGTGCCGACGCGGCGGCCACCGACATGTCGTCCGCACTCTGGTTCGTCGCTCAGAACCCCGATCAGTACATCGAGGGCGGCTACGGCTGGAGCCCGCAGACCTATTCCTGCGCGGTCAAGAAGGGCGACCTCGAGTTCCTGCACTTCGTCGATATCGCTTTCCGCGAGGCCATGACCGGCGTCGACTTCCCGGCCTATGCGGCGTCGTTCAAGACGTGGTTCGGCGTCGAGCCGCCGGCGCCCCAGGTCGGCTTCCCGAGCGAGCTGCGCTAGGGCACGGAACCCATCCGGATCGGACCCGCCGCCGACGGCGGCGGGTCCTGCGAAACGGCATGGATTACACCCTCAACTTCGGTGCGGTCTTCCGCGGCCTCGACAATCTCCTCGCCGGCCTGCTGCTCGGGCTGGAGATGGGGTTGGCCGGGCTGCTGATCGGCTCGGTGATCGGTATCCTCGCGGCGCTCGCTGCGGTCTATGGCGGGCGGCCCGCGCGCATCCTCGTCACCACCTATGTCGGCCTCGTCCGCAACGTCCCGATCCTAGTGCTCGCGCTGTTCGCGTTCTTCGCCTTGCCGCAGATCGGCATCCGCTTCTCCAATGTCGTCACCTTCGCAGCGGTCCTTGCCGTCTACGCCGGCGCCTACCTCACGGAGTCCTTCCGCGCGGCCATCCTGGTGATCCCCAAGGGGATTACCGAGGCCGCCGCCTCGATCGGTCTGACCCGGACCGGAACCGCGATCTGGGTGATCCTGCCGATCGCGCTTCGCAACGCGCTGCCGTCGGTGGGCAACAACTTCATCTCGCTGTTCAAGGACACCTCGATCGCGGCCGTGATCGCCGTGCCCGAGCTCACCTTCCAGGCCCGGAAGATCAACAACGAGAGCTTCCGCATCATCGAGGTCTGGATCGTCGCGAGCCTGATGTATGTCGCCACCTGTGCGCTCCTCGCTGCCGGGCTGCGTGGCCTCGAGCGGCTCTTCCCGAAGTTCTGAGGGCGCCATGCAGTCGTTCGCCTCGGTGCTCGACGTTTCCTCCGGACTTCTCCTTCGGGGCCTCGCGCTCACCGTCGCGATCTCGATCGCGGCGGTCCTCGCGGGCTCGGTGATTGGCACGGTGATCGGCCCGATCCTGACCTACGGCGGGCGCCTTTCCGCGCTGCCATTCCGGGTGTTCGTCGACGTGGTGCGGGGCACGCCGGTGCTGGTGCTCATCCTCGCCAGCTACTACATGCCGGCAGGCCTCGGCATCAGCCCCGGCCCGATCGAGGCAGGCGTCGTCGCGCTATCGATATTCTGCGCCTCCCACGTCGGGGAAACGCTCCGCGGCGCGCTCGTCGCCATTCCGCCCACCCAGATCGATGCGGGCCGCTCAATCGGCCTCACCTTCCCCAGGATGCTGTGGTACGTGCTGCTTCCGCAGGCGCTCCGCCAGATCGCGCCGAATTTCGTGAACACCGCGGTCGAGATCGTCAAGGCGTCGTCGCTGCTGTCGGCGATCGGCGTCGGCGAGTTGCTGCTCACCACCCAGGAGATCGTCGGCCGAACCTTCATGACCATGGAGTTCTACGCGCTCGCCGGCGCCCTCTACCTCGCCGTCAACCTGACGATCGGCGCTGGGGGATGGTGGCTGGAGCGACGGTTCAGCGCGCGATAGGGGAGACCATGCAGCCGATCCTCGCCATCAAGGGGCTGACCAAGAGCTTCGGCCCGAACGTCATCCTTCGCGACGTCGATTTCGAGGTCTTTCCCGCCGATGTGGTGGCGATCATCGGGTCGAGCGGGTCGGGCAAGACCACGCTGCTGCGCTGCATCGATCTCCTCGAGGAGTTCGAAGCCGGCGAAATCCGTCTCGACGGCGAGCAGCTGGGATATCGGAGCTCGGGAGGCAGACGCGTGCGTCTGCCGGGCCGCCAGCTGGCCATGCAGCGGGCGAAGATCGCCATGGTCTTCCAGAGCTACAATCTCTTCCCGCACCTGACCGCGCTGGGCAACGTCATGATCGGCCTCACCCGCGTGCAGCACAAGCCGAAGGCCGAGGCACGGGCGATCGCCGAGGCCTGGCTGGAGCGCGTCGGGCTCGCCGAGCGGCGGGACCATCACCCTTCCGCCTTGTCCGGCGGCCAGCAGCAGCGGGTGGCCATCGCGCGGGCGCTGGCCATGGAGCCGCGGCTCCTGCTTCTCGACGAAGTGACCTCGGCGCTCGATCCGGAGCTCGTGCAGGAGGTCCTCCTCACCATCCGCCGGCTCGCCGAGGCGGGCACCACCATGCTCATCGTCACGCACGAGATGCGGTTCGCCCGCCAGGTGTCGACCCGGACGGTGTTCATGGATCAGGGCGGAATCCTCGAAGAGGGGCCGCCCGAGGTCATCTTCGGCAGTCCGAAGACGGCTCGCCTTGCCGAGTTCCTCGCCAACGTCTCGCACTGAGCGCCATCCAGCGCTGACGACTCCGAGCACCCCGGTCGGCCGTGACGGGACCCGTCGCGCGTCCGGTTCTTGACCGACATCAATGCGTCGTCACCAGGACTCGCCTCAGAGTGCAGGTCCGTCAGGAAGGCCGTGATGACATCGTACATGCATCGTCGAACCTTCATGGGCCTGCTTGCGGCCTTTGCCGTTGAGTTGGCGGGGACGCCCGCCGATGCCGGAAGTGCCGTGTCCGTGCGGATCGACCTTTCGCAGCAGCGCATGCGGGTCGACGTCCGGGGGCGGCCCACCTACACCTGGGCCGTCTCGACCGCGCGACCCGGCTACCGCACGCCGACCGGGACCTTCCATCCGATCCGACTTGAGCGGGTCTGGTATTCGTCGATCTACGATTCGGCCCCAATGCCCTATTCGATCTTCTTTCATGGCGGCTACGCGATCCATGGGACGACCGAGATCCGCAATCTCGGCCGGCCGGTGTCACATGGCTGCGTCCGGCTTCATCCCGCCAACGCCCGGACGCTGTTCGAGCTGGTGCGGACCTACGGAATGGGAAACACTCTGATCACGATCGTCCGGTGACCGATCGGCGGGGCCGTCCGGCGCTCACCGTTCGCACGTTCGGTCTGCGAGCAGCGTCATGAACCGGCGTCCACGGTCCAAAGGCAACGCGGCGGGCCCGGCGACGGCCGGGCATGACCTGAGCGGCGCCGCTCCTTTCCTGTGGCCTGGGCTCGCCCTGGCCGAAGCCGGGCACGTCATCGGCGCGCTGACCCGGGGGTTTGGCGGGCTCGTGCCGACGGGCTCGCCGCGCGAGCCATGGTCGTGGACGACGCCGAATGTCGCCGGCCTCGAACTGCGGACCATGCGCCTCCGGGACTTCTCGACATCGCCGCGTGGACCGGCCGTGCTGGTCTGCGCGCCCTTCTCGCTGCATCAGGCCAGCATCGCGGATCTGGCGCATGGCCACAGCCTTATCGCAGCCCTGCGGGCGGGAGGCCTGGACCGGCTTTTTCTCACCGAGTGGCTGTCGGCGACGCCGGAGATGCGCTTCCTTGGAATCGACGATTATCTCGCCGACCTCAACGTGGCGATCGACGACCTTGGCGGTCGGGTCGACCTCGTCGGCATCTGTCAGGGCGGGTGGATGAGCCTGCTCTATGCGGCCCGCTTCCCGGCGAAGGTCCGCAGCCTGGTCCTCGCCGGGTCGCCAATCGACCTATCGACCGACTCGAGCGTTTCTTCCCTTGCCAAGTCCGTTCCGCTATCGGCCTTTGCCAGCGCCGTGCAACTGGGCGGCGGACGGATTCTCGGCGCATATGCGCTGGAGTTCTGGAGCGGGAGCCATATGAGCGCTGGCGTGGCGCGAAACGCCCTGCAGCTCGACGCCTCGGATCGGTCGGCGTCCGCCAGAGCCACGATCTCGCGCCTTCGGGACTGGAACACACGAACCGTCGACCTGCCGGGCGCCTACTATCTTGAGGTGGTCGAGCGCCTGTTCCATGACAATCAACTCGCGGCGGGGCGCTTCGTTGCGCTCGGCAAGACCGTCGACCTCGGCACGGTCGCGGCGCCGACCTTCCTGCTCGCCGCGAGCGACGATGAGATCGTGCCGCCGGCCCAGCTCCTCGACGCGGAGCGCCTCCTCGGCACGCCGAAGCGGCAGATAAGGCACGCGGTCGTCGAGGGCTCCCATCTGTCACTCTTCATGGGCGCCCGGACGCTTCGGACAGCGTGGCCGCACATCGCGACATGGCTGAGGTCGCAGCGGTCTGCACGCGCCGGCGGGCGACGTCGGAGTGTCCGCACATGATGTCAGGCGCGGTGGCGGCGACGTCCGGTTCTGTCGCCGATCCCGGCGCCCTTCACACGCCGAGTTTTGCCCTCAGGCCGCCATCGATCGCGAAGTCGCTGCCGATGCTGAACCCGGATTCGGGCCCAACCAGATACGCCACCAGTCCGGCGACCTCGTCGATGGTCCCGACACGGCCGGCGGAATGCGCCCGGCCGAACCCTGCCAGCGTCTCCTCCCAGTCGCCGCCGTCCGGCGTGAGCGAGCGTGCGGCGAACTCGAGCATCGGGGAGCGGATCGAACCGGGGGAGATGGAGTTGACGCGGATGCCGTCCTTGGCGCAGTCGACGGCCATGGCGCGGGTGAGCGCGTGTATCGCTCCCTTCGAGGTGGCATAGGCCAGCACGTTGTTCTGGTTCATGTGACCCTGGACCGAGGCGAAGTTCACGATCGAGGCGCTGCCCGCCTTTTTGAGGAGCGGATAGAGGAAGTGCGCCATCAGGAAGTAGCCGGTCAGGTTGACGCCGATCGTCTTCTCCCAGTCGGCGGGTGTCGTCGTCTCGAGGTTGCCGTAGGGCTGGATCGCCGCGCAATTGACCAGCGCGTGGAGCGCGTCGATCCGCCCGGCCAGCTCGGCCGCGAAGCGCTCGACCGCCCCGGCGTCGGAGACATCGAGGGTGGCGACGGTGGCCGGCAAGCCTGCGAGCGCTGTCTCCGCCGCCCTGTTCTGTTCCTCGTCGTTCCCGCACAGGGTGACAGCAAAGCCCTCGTCCAGCAGGCGCCGGGCGACTCCGAGGGCAATCCCCGACGTGCCGGTGACGACAGCGTTCTTTCCTGAGATGGTCAACGTCTCCTCCCTCGATTGGTCGAGTCCGGTTTGCAGCGGTTGATCCCGGGTCGGCACTTGCGGCGCATCAGTAGCAGTCCCCCCCGCGGCCTATTGCCAGAAACGCCTGGCCCTTGCGAGGCTCGGCCCTTGGCACGGCGACCGCGCGAGCCACTAGGCTCCGCTGACGGCCCGGCTGAGATTGGCGCGGGCGAAGGTGATGATCGCCCGAATGTGTTCCTCGGCCCGCGCCGGATCCTTCTGGGCGATCGCGTCGAACAGGCGCGCGTGGACCGCGATATCCTCGGCGATGAGGCGTTTCGTCTCTGCCGCGGTGTGGTTCGCAATGGCGTGCTCGGCGTTGAAGGTGGCTGACAGCACGTCGTGGACGACCGTTCCCAACCGGCGGAAGAACGGATTATGGGAGGCGGCGAACACGGCCATATGGAAGCCGCCGTCGGCCTTGGCGTAGGCATGCCAGTCGCCGCTGCTCGCCTTCATCCGCTCAAGCGCCTCGGCGATCCGCGCGAGATCCTCGCCCTCGGCACGGATGGCGGCGAGGCGCGCCGCAAACGGTTCCGTCGCGAGCCGCAGCTCGATGAGGTCCTGGACGAACCGGAGGTCGATTCCGGCCCGGAAACGCCAGGCGAGGATGTCGACGTCGAAGGTGTTCCAGCGCTCCGGCTCGCAGATCTGCGTGCCGCCACGCTGGCGGGTCTTCACGAGCCCTTTCGAGGCCAGCACCTTCACCGCGTCGCGGACCGCGCTCCGGCTCGCTCCGAACTCGACCATGAGCTCGGCCTCGCGCGGAAGGCGCTCGCCGGGGCGGATGCGCCCGGCGACGATGTCCGCGCCGATGCGGTGCACGATGCGGCCATGCACGGACTTGGCCGGATAGCCGGCATTCTCATAGGGATTGTTCACGGGAGCTGGGCAATCGGTTACGTCTGCGGAGAGGGCCTGCCCTAGCATGCAGAGGCGATCCGGGCATAGCCGTCCGGCTCCGCTGTGTACGAATCCCGGCCGCCATCGCGCATCGTGGTCATCGCACCTCGTACTTCAGGATCGCCGCGGCTTCGACCGCCGGCCAGTCGACCGCGATACCGAGGCCGTTCCCCGGCGGCGCGTGAACATAGCCCTCGGCGTCGGTCCGGATGACATCCTGCGAGCCATATTCGAACGCCTCGTAAGGCGGCTGCTCGAAATACGTGCAGTTGCGGAAAGCGAGCATCACATGAAGGTTGGCCGCCTGGGTCAGGGTGTAGCCCCAGCACTGGATCTCCACGTTCATCGTGTGCGCCTCGGCCAGGGCCATGATCTTCCGGATGGGCGTGATGCCGCCGCAGATGGTCGCGTCGACGCGGGCCGAATTCCACAATTCGAGCCGAAGCGCCTGTTCGATCTGCTGGAGGTTGAGCCAGCTGTTGCCGGCGGGGAGGATCGGCACGCCGGTGTCGCGCGTGAGCTTGCGATAGCCGTCGGCGTCGAAGTCGGGCAGCGGCGCCTCGAACCAGCCGAAGCCGAGTTCGCCGCAGCGCTTGCCGACCTTGAGGGCGGAGCGGAAGTCGTAGCGCTGCTCGACGTCGAGCATGAAGTCGATGCCGCGGCCCTGAAAGTGACGGGCGAGCGTCTCGCACATCGGCAGGTCGAGTTCCGGGATGCACCAGCAGTGGAACTTGACGGCCTTGTAGCCTTCGCTGGCGCAGCGCTCGACATAGTCGACATAGGCCTCGATCGAAGGCAGGCCGGGTGTCGAGGCATAGGACAGGATCTTCGACCGGGCGCCGCCCAGGAACTGGTAGAGCGGCATGCCGGCTTGCCTCGCCGCCATGTCCCAGAGCGCGATGTCGATCAGCGACAGCGCCTGCGGGATGGTGGGCGTGCCGCGGTCGCGGAGGTCGTCCCAGATCGACTCGCGCTCCAGTGCATTGCGGCCGATCAGGTCCGGCAGCAGAAAGCGCAGCGTCTCCCCGACCGAGCGATCGAAATTGTGGGGATTGATCATCGCGGCCCCGGCGATCCCCTCGGCGCCGCCCCTGGTCGTCAGCTTGACGATCGTGTTGGTCATGAACTGCTCGCTCATGCCCTCCGCCCAGACGTAGCGCTCGGTGTCGGGCCCGACGACGAACACTTCGGCGCGGTCGATGACGAGGTCCTTCATGTCTTCTCCTTGATCCCGATGTCGATGCTCTCGCCGTGCCAGCCGAGGTGGCTGAGGAAGTCGCGGGTGCGGGCGGCGTGGGGCGCCTCGAAGATCTGCGCCGGCGGCCCGACCTCGATGATCCTGCCGTGATCGAACACCACGACCCGGTCGGCGACGCGCCGCGCGAAGTCCATCTCGTGGGTGACGACGACCATGGTCATGCCGTCGTCGGCGAGACCCTTCATCACGGCGAGCACTTCGCCGATGGTTTCCGGATCGAGCGCGGATGTCGGCTCGTCGAACAGCATCAGGGCGGGTTCCATCGCGAGCGCCCGGGCGATCGCGACGCGCTGCTGCTGGCCGCCGGAGAGGGCGGATGGATGGACCATGGCCTTGTCGATCAGCCCGACCCGGAGGAGCAGCGCGCGGGCGCGCTGCTCGGCCTCGGCCATGTCGAGCCTGAGGACGGTGGTCGGGCCGATGGTCAGGTTGCGAAGCACGCTGAGATGCGGGAACAGCTCGAAGTTCTGGAAGACCATGCCCATGCGACGCCGGACCAGCCGCGCGTCGTCGGCCTTGGCGCGGATATCGCGCCCTTCGAACGCGACCGTCCCGCTGTCGACCGTCTCCAGCGCATTGAGGCAGCGGAGTAGCGTCGACTTGCCGGAGCCGCTCGGACCGATGAGGCAGACGACCTCGCCACGCTCCACGTCGAGGCTCACGCCGTCGAGAGCGACGACAGCGCCGTAGCGCTTGCGGACGTCGCGGGCCGCGAGGATGGGGGTGTGGGTCATTCGACGACCTTCCAGCGCCGGTGGATCCAGTCGACGAGCTTGGCCTGCGGGTAGCCGAGCAGCCAGTAGATGACGGCAACCGCGGTCAGGACCTCGAGGATCCGGTAGGTCTCCGCCCGGAGTTTCAGGGAGACGTAGGAGAGCTCCGGCACCGAGATGATGGCGACCAGCGATGTGTCCTTGAACAGCGACACCCAGGTCGAGGCAAGCGCAGGCAGGACCCGCATCACGGCCTGCGGCAGCACGATGCGGCCCATCACCTGGGCGCGCGACATGCCAAGGGCGAGGCCCGCGTTCCACTGCCCCTCGCGGATTGACAGGATGCCGGCCCGGAACGTCTCGGAGTTGAAGGCCGAGACGTTGCAGGTGAGGCCGACGATAGCCGTGGTCAACTGGTCGAGCTGGATGCCGAAGGCGGCCGGCAGCACGTAGTAGACCCAGTAAATCTGGAGGAGCAGGGGGGTCGCGCGGAAGAACTCGACGAAGGCGGCGGCGGCGAGGCTCACCGCGCGGATCGGACTCAGCCGAAGGAAGGCGAGCAGAAGTCCGCCGGGAATGGCGAGCGCCATGGTCGTGACCGTCAGCAGGATCGTCAGCAGCGCGCCATCGAGGAAGATGCGCCAGTTGTCGAAGACGACGTCCCAATGGAGGCTCATGACGACCCCAGATGGGAGAGACGCCGGTAGAGGGCATCGGTGCCGCGCGCCACCGGGTAGCAGAGCAGGAAATAGACGAACATCGCCGAGGTGTAGATTTCGAACGGGCGGAACGTTTGGCCGGCGAGGGTCTGCGACTGGCGGAGCAGCTCGGGCACGGCGATCACCGAGGCGATGGCGCTATCCTTGATCGCGATGGTGAAGAGCGAGCCGAGCGGTGGCAGCATGCGGATCAGGGCCTGAGGCAGGATGATCGTCCGGATCGCCTGCGTCCGGCTCATGCCGAGGGCGAGTGCGGCGTACATCTGGCCGCGCCGCACCGACGTGAGACCTGCCCGGATCGCCTCTGCGACATAGGCTCCGAGATGCAGGCCCAGCGCGACGACGGCGGCTGTCATCGAATCGATCCGGACGCCGAAGAGGATGGGGAAGGCGAAGAACATCCAGACCAGCACGACGAGGAGGGGAATCGCGCGCATGGTGTCGACGTAGAAGGCGAGCAGTGCGCCGACCAGGCGGCCGCCATAGGTGCGGAGTGCACCGACGAAGACGCCGACGACGAAGCCGACCAGCATCGACAGCACGCTCAGCAGCACCGTCGTCCCGATCGCGCGGAGCAGGAAGACCCAGCTGTCGAGCAGCGGCTGGAAGTTGATGTCCATCTTGCGCGGTTCCGCGCGGCGTGGACGGGGCGTGATGTCCGCCCCGTCCAGGCCACTGGCGTCAGTTCTTGAGGATCCGCAGCTCCTCGGCCTTCACCTGGTCCTCGATGTCGTCGTAGACGGCCTGGAGCCAGGCATAGAAAGCCGGATCCGCCTTGTCGACGGCGAGACCAACGTCGGTCTTCATTTCCTGGCTCTGCAGGCATGCATCGCCGGGGGGAAACACGATGAGGCCCGGGACCTGCTTGGCGAGCGTCGGCCAGGCGGCATAGTCGATCGGCGCGACGTCGGCGCGGCCGGCCATGATCTCCTCGACCGGGGCGTTGGCGCCAGACCCGGCGACGCCGTGCAACTGCGCCTTCGGGAACCGTGTCGGCGCCCAGTTCTCCGGCGGCGTGCCGGTGAAGAAGGCGATGGTGATGTCCTCGCTGTTGAGGTCGTCGACGCTCGTCAGGTCCTTGATCTTGGGATTGTCGGCCTTGCCGAAGAGGCAGAGGCTGGACTGCGAATAGGTGACGAAGTCGACCACTTCCTGACGCTGCGGCGTGACCGAGAGCGGGGCGATGGTGATGTCCGCGCCTCCAGCGGCCAGGATCGGCACCTTGGTTTCGTGGCTGACCGGCACGACTTCAAGTTCGACGCCGAGGCGCTTGGCGTACTCTTCGGCCAGCAGCCAGGCCGGCCCGGAGAACTGCGGTCCGGAGCCGGTGGTGTTCTCAGGCAGCCAGGGGAACTCGCCGATTGCCGCGACGAGCAGTGTGCCACGCTCCTTGATCTGGTCGATCTTCGGACTCACGCCGGGCGCAGGTACCGGAGTTTCCGCAGAAGCCACTGCCAGCGGCACGAGCAATGCCGCCCCGATCGCCACGCCCCTCAGGACTGAAGTCAGACCCATGGTCACCTCCCTTTGGTTGTCGTCAACGCGCACCGGCGGCCACCATGGCCCCGGTTCCACCGCGACAGTCCAGACCAGGGCGACGGGCCACCGCCGACGGCTCGGGCGTCATCGCCGACCACGCCTCGACGTCATCGGCCGCCAAATATGATCCGATCATTACGAGATAGTCAAATCCGCTGCCGCGCCGACTGTCGCTCAGAATACCAAGTAACTCTAATGAATTGTGGTGCTGCCGAGGGGTGGTATCTTGCGCGCTCGTATAACATACGATCATATAGGGCGCGTGCCGACTTGGCCCGCGGCCGGGCAAATGGGCCAGTGGGCTTGACTCGGAACTACCCTAGCGTTTGTATACATTATTACAAGTGATGGGAGTGCGGGGCCTTGAGCCACCAGCGGGTTTTCGTCAGCGGCGGCTCGAGCGGCATCGGAGCGGCCATCGTCGATGCCTTCGCCGCCCAGGGCGCAGCCGTTGCCATCGGCGCTTCGCAGCGGAAGGCGGCGGCGGCGGCGCGGGCCGAGCGCATCAACCGGGATGGCGGCAGGGCGATCGTGGTCGCCGCCGATCTGAGCGCCGGAGAACAGTGCGATCGGGCCGCGGCCGAAGTTGTCGAGGGCCTCGGCGGTCTCGACGTGTTCGTCCATTGCGCGGGAATCGACGTCACCGAGACGGCGCCGACGCATCTCACGCCGCAGGCGACGTGGGACCGCATGCTGGCTATCCATCTCACCGCTGCCTTCCGCCTGTCGCGGACGCTGATCCCCGCGTTGCTCGCCGGCAACCGGCCGTCCATCGTCTTTGTCGGATCGGTCGCCGGCCTCGTCGCGTGGGAGGGCGATGTCGCCTACAACGTCGCCAAGGCCGGCCTCCACCACTTCGCGCGCTGCATCGCGGCGGACTACGCCAAGCAGGGCTTGCGGGCCAATGCGATCGCGCCTGGCGTCATCGACACGCCGCTGACCCGCGGATTTGCGTCCGGGATGCCGGGGGGCGAGGCCGAGGCCATGAAGACACTCGCCGGCCTCCACCCGATCGGCCGCTACGCCACCCCCGAGGAAGTCGCTGGCGTGGTGACGTTTCTCGCTTCCGACAAGGCGGGGTTCATCACCGGGACCGTGCTTCCCGTCGACGGCGGCATGACGATGGTCTGAGAGAGGTGAAATGGCCCGGCTGACGATGAAGGCAGCGGTCTGCGACGCCCCCGGCGAGGGCGACGTTCTGGCCATCCGCGACGTCGAGATTGACGACCCGCACGAGATGGAAGTGCGCGTGAAGATTCTCGCCACCGGCATCTGCCGGAGCGATATCCACTATCTTCGCGGCGTCTGGGCGCATCCGAAGCCGGTCATCCTCGGGCACGAGGCCTGCGGTATCGTCGAGTCCGTCGGTCCCGGCGTGCCGAAATCCCGCATCGGCGAGAAGGTCGTGCTGACCTTCACGCCGTCCTGCGGTCACTGCCGCTTCTGCGTTGCTGGACGAAGCGTGCTCTGCGAGGAGGTGGCCCGCGCCGCCGCCGCTGGCACCATGTGGGACGACACCACCCGGTTCTTCGAACGCGACGGAACGCCGGTCCATCATCTCAGCCTGGTCTCGTCGTTCTGCGAATACACCATCGTGCCGCACAACGGCGCCATCCGCATCGAAGACGACGTGCCCGAGGCGGAAGCCTGCCTGCTCGGATGCGGCGCCATGGCCGGCATTGGCGCCGCCCTCAACACGGCGGCGCTGCGACCTGGCGAGAGTGTCGCGGTCTTTGGCTGCGGCGGCGTCGGCCTCAGCGTCATCCAGGGCGCCAAGCTCTGCAACGCGCTGCCGATCATCGCCGTCGACGTCCGGCCGGAAAAGGAAGCGGAGGCGCGCCGGTTCGGCGCCACGCACTTCGTCGACGCTTCCGCGGGCGATCCGGTCGCAGTCGTCCGCGACCTGACCGGCGGCGGGGCGGACTACACGTTCGAGGCCACCGGCCAGACCGAGATCGCCGAGCTGGCCTACAAGGCGACCTGTCGGGCCGGCACCACGGTGCTGATCGGGCAACCGACGGAGAACGCTCTCGCCGGCTTTCCGCCCTACTGGATCGCGCAGGACGAGAACCGCGTGATCGGCTCGAGCTACGGCTCGACGCGCCCGATGATCGATTTTCCCAAGGCCCTGCGCCTGGCGCGCCATGGCCTCCTCGACCTCAAATCCCTGGTGTCCGAGGTGTGGACGTTCGACCGCATCAACGAGGCTATCGCCCTGGTCGAGACGGGACGGGTCAACCGCATCGTACTGCGCGTCGGCGACGTCGCCTGACGGGCTGAAAAAAGGGGAGATGGAAGCATGAAGACCAGAATCAGCCGCCGCGGCTTCCTCGCGGGAACCACCGCCGCGGGCCTGACATTGGCGGCGCCGGCCATCGTCCGGGCAGCGGGCGGAGAGCTTCGCGTGCTCACCTGGGAAGGCTACGCCGAGCCCGAGTGGGTCGAGCCGTTCAAGGCGGCCACCGGCGCGGCGGTATCGATCGTCTATGTCGGCTCCGCCGACGAAATGTTCGCGCGCATGCAGGGCTCCAAGGGCGCCGACTACGACGTCGTGTCGTTCGACACCTCGATTTTCCCGCGTTACATCGATGCGGGCCTGCTCGCGCCGCTCGACGTCGCCAAGGTTCCGAACGCTGCCAACCTCGCTCCGGCCTTCCAGCATGTCGAGGCGATCATGCGCGACGGCAAGCAGTACGGCATGCCGTTCGGCTGGGGCTCGCTCCCCCTCGTCTATGACAAGGCCGCATTTCCGACGCCGCCGGACTCGTGGGAAGCGATGTGGGATCCGCAGTACGTGCAGCAGGTGATCTCGCAGGACGACGCCAACAACTGCATCACGCTCGGGGCCATCGTTGCCGGCGTCAAGAACCCCTTCAACCTCAGCGATGCCGACTTCGAGACGGTCAAGGCAAAGCTGATCGCGCTGAAGGGCAACCTGCTCACGTTCTTCGCCGGCTTCGACGAGGGTGTGAACATCTTCGCCCAGAACGGCATCAAGCTCATGTACTCGATGGGCGAGCCGCAGGTGCCCGCCCTCCAGAAGCTTGGCGTGGATGCGGCCCTGACCATCCCGAAGGAGGGCGCGATCGGCTGGCTCGATTGCTGGGTGATGAGCGCCGGCGCGCGCGACCCGGCGCTGGCCCTTGCCTGGATCAATGCCTGTCTCGATCCGGCGGTGGGCAAGGTGCTGACCGAGAAGAGCGGCTACGGCAACACGACCAACACGGCCGTCAACGACGCCGCCGGCATGACCTATGGTGACCGCCTGATCTGGCTGCTTCCCGCCGAGAACTACGAGAAGCGGGTCCAGGTCTGGAACGAAGTGAAGGCCGCCTGAGACCGCAGCCTGAAGGTTGCCGATGAACAGCGCCGGACGGCTCCACGCCGTCCGGCCATGACCTGCGGGCAAGGACCATGCATACGATCTCTCCCGTCGTCGCCGGCGACCGCCCGCGGCTGAAGATCACCGCCATCGAGACCTTCGTCCTCCTGGCGCCCGACTACGACCCTGCCTTCACCTCATCCGGGCAGGACACGATCGTGGTTGCCGTCCATACCGACGGCGGCGTCACCGGCATCGGCGAATGCGACGTCAATCCATGGATGGCGAAGGCCTGCATCACAGCGCCCGGCACCCACACCATGGGCCTGTCGATGACCGAGATGCTCATCGGTGCGGACCCCTTCGAGATCGGCACGCTCTGGGAGCGCATATATCTCGGCACGGCCATGAACGGCCGCCGCGGCGTCGTCATCCATGCCTTGAGCGCCGTCGAAATGGCGCTCTGGGACCTTTGCGGAAAGGCGCTTGGCGAGCCCGTCTTCAAGCTGCTCGGCGGGACGCCGCGGGATCGGATTGTGCCGTATGCCTCCCTGCAGCCGGCGGGGCACAGTTTCGAAGAGTACCGCGACGCGCTGGTGGAGAGTGCGGCCAGGGCCAAGGCGCTCGGCTTCAAGGCGGTGAAGAGCGAGGTCACGATGAACGGGCCCTATGCTCACGGCGGCATGCGGGAGAGCTACGATCGCCACACCGAGGTCGTCGCGGCGGTCAGGAAGGCGCTCGGGCCGGACGTGACGCTGATGGTCGACGTCCAGTATCTTTGGGAAGATGCCCGGAGTTGCTACGAGGTCGTCCGAGACTGGGCCGAGTTCGATGTCTACTTCCTTGAAACGCCGATCTGGTCCGACAATGTCGAGGAGATGGCGAAGCTTGCGGCGGAGGCGCCGATGAAGATCGCGGCCGGCGAATGGCTGGCGACGCGCCATGAGTTCCGCGAATTGATGGACGTCGGCAAGGTGCAGGTCGCACAGCCGGATGTCGGCCGGGTCGGAGGCATCGGCGAGGCCAAGATCGTGTGCGACATGGCGGCGGAGCGCGGGCTGACGATCGTGCCGCATTGCTGGAAGACGGGCATATCGATCTCGGCGACGGCGCATCTGGCGTTCGTCACCCCGCACTGTGCGTTCATCGAGTACCTGCCGCCGCAGCTCTGTCACGAGCGGCTCCGGCGCGAGCTTGCGCATGAGGAATTCGCGCTCGAAGGCGGGCTGATTCCGCCGCCGACAAAGCCTGGCCTCGGCGTGGAGGTCGATTGGGATGTCGTCCGCCGCTACAGGGTCGCGTGACCGTGCTTCTGGAGCTTGACGCCGTCTCGAAATCCTACGGCGCCACGGAGGTGCTGCGGCCGACTTCGCTGGAGGTCAAGGATGGCGAGTTCCTGACGATCCTCGGGCCGTCCGGCTCGGGCAAGACGACGATCCTCCGTCTGGTCGGCGGCTTCGCACGGCCCACCGCCGGACGGATCCGCTTCGACGGCGCCGACGTGACCAATGTCCCGACCCACAAGCGCCCGTTCAATACGGTGTTTCAGGACTACGCGCTGTTCCCGCACATGAACGTCGCCCGAAACGTCGGCTACGGGCTCATGCTCCGCCGCCGTCCAAAGCGCGAAATCGAGAATCGTGTCGCGGAAACGCTCGAGGTCGTCGGCCTCAGCGGCATGCTCGACCGCTATCCGAGCCAGCTGTCCGGCGGCCAGCGCCAGCGCGTTGCACTGGCGAGGGCGCTGGTCTGCGACCCGCGGCTGATCCTCCTCGACGAGCCGCTCGCCGCGCTCGACGCGGGCCTCCGCCGGCAGATGCAGCTTTTCCTCAAGTCGCTGCAGCGGCAGGTGCGCACGACCTTCCTGTTCGTCACCCACGACCAGGAGGAGGCGACCACCATGTCCGATCGGATCGTGGTCATGAACGTCGGCCACATCGAGCAGATCGGCACGCCGAGGGACATCTACTACGCGCCCGCCAGCCGCTTCGTCGCCGAGTTCTTCGGCGACAACAACATTCTCGGCGGCACCATCAGCGACGGGCGGCTTCAGTGCGCGCTTGGGGCGTTTCCGGCACCTCCTGCGCTGGTTGAGGGAAGTGCCGCCCTCGCGGCGATCCGCCCGGAGAAGGTCCGGCTCGGCACGGCGGCAGAGCCGGCCGACATCGTCTTCACGGCGGCGGTCATCGACGTCGTGTTCGCCGGCGCGATCACCCAGGTCCTGCTCCGGCCGAACGCATCGCCCGAAGCGATCATCACCGCCAAGCTGACCAGCGGCGCGGCGATCGGCAGCCTTGCCCCGGACGCAAGCGTCGAGGTGCGCATCGCGCGCGAGGATGCCGTGATCCTGCCGGCGGCGAGCCCATGAGCCCGCGCCTGGCGCGGATCGGGCTGTTCGTCGCGGCGGCATCCGCCCCGGTCGTCTTCGTCCTCGTGCCGATTGCGGCGTTCCTCATCATGTCGTTCTGGAGGGTGGAGACGAGCCAGCTCGTCCCCGACATGACCGTCGCCAACTACGCCGCGTTCTTCGCCAGCGACACCTACCCCCGGGTCTTCATCGAGACCCTTCAGCTCTGTGCGATCGTGGCGGTGATCGGCGTGGCCCTCGGCTATCCGATCGCCTACCTGATCTGGCGGCAGCACGGGCGGCTGCGCTACGTGCTGCTGCTGCTCTTCGCGATCCCGCTCTTCATGAGCTACATCGTAAAGATCTACACGATGCGCTCGATCCTCGGACTGCAGGGCTTCCTGAACCAGGGGCTGGTGACACTCGGCATTCTCGACCAGCCGAGCTTGCTCTTCATCTACAACCGTCTGGCGATCCTGCTGACGATGGCGGTCATCTTCCTGCCTTTTGCGATCCTGCCGATCTATCTCTCGCTCGAGCGTATTCCGCGCAGCCTCGTCCATGCATCGGCCGATCTCGGCGGCGCGCCGCTCGCCTCGTTCCGTTATGTCATACTGCCGCTCTCCGCCCCCGGCACGATCGTCGGCGCGCTGTTCGTGTTCGTCCTCGCGCTCGGCGACTTCATCACGCCGCAGATGGTCGGCGGACCGTCGGGCTTCACCATCGGGCGCGTGATCTGGTCGCAGTTCGGCCTCGCCTTCAACTGGCCGTTCGGCGCGGCGATGGCCTCGCTTCTGCTGCTCGTCGCCTTCGTCGTGATCTCGCTCGCCGCACTGATCGCGCGGCGGCAGAGGGTCTGACGGATGGCGACGCGCGGCGAGCGAATCTTCGACATCTTCCTCTGGCTGCTGGCCGGACTGGTCTTCGTTGTGCTCTATGCGCCGGTTGCGATCAGCGCGTTGTTTTCCATTGTCGAGGTGCGGCGCGGCGACATTCTCTGGGAGACCGCTACGCTCGAATGGTATGCGCGGCTCTGGCAGAACCAGTCGATCATGGATGCGATCCGGTTGACGCTCGTGGTGGGCGCGACATCCGTGGTGCTCTCAGCGATGCTGGCGGTCGCGCTCGCCCTTTACGTGACCCGCGAGGACGCCCTCGGCCGCCGCTTCATCGAGCTTGCCGTCTACCTGCCTTTCCTGCTGCCGCCGATCGTCACCGGACTCGCCCTGCTCATGTTCTTCTCGCAGGTCGGCGTCAGCCGCGGCGCGGTGGCGGTGATCATCGGCCACGGCGCGTTCGTGCTCGCGGTCATCTACCGCCTGGTGGTCACCCGGCTTCAGTCGCTGCCGGCCTCGCTGGTCGAGGCATCCTCCGACCTCGGCGCGACGCGCTGGCAGACGTTCCGCCACGTCCTTTGGCCGCAGATCGCGCCTGCGGTCGTCACCGGCAGTATCCTCGCACTGGCGCTGTCCTTCGACGAGACGCTGATCACCTCGTTCCTTGCCGGCAACGAGATGACGCTGCCGATCCGCCTGTGGGCGATGATGCGCGTCGGGTTCACGCCGGAGATCAACGCGCTGGTGACGGTGGTGCTGCTCGTGTCGATCGCCCTCACGATCGTCATCGGCCTGCGGCTCCGCGCGGGCGGGCGGGAGTAGGGCGGTGTCGACAGGTCAGTCCCGGCGGGCGCGCCGCCGCGCGACCGCGAGGATGTGGTCTTCCATGACCTTGCGGATCCCGGCCTCGCTGGGTCTTGCGCGAAGCTGTCGGGCGATGAAGGCGAGCAGCTCCTCGTGCTGGCCGACCACGGCGGGCAATTCGTCGACATGGCGCTGCTCGAGGCTGAAGACGATGAGGACATGGCGCGCGATCGTCTGCCACAGCGTCCGGGCGATGTGGTTGTCGGCGGCCTCGGAGATCGTCCGGTGGAAGTTGAGGTCGGCCTTGAGCACGCCGGTCACGTCGTGGGCGGCGGCGGCGCGGCGCATCTCGGTCAGCGGGCGCTCGAGCACGACGGCGCCGCGGGGATCGAGGCGCCACGCGGCGAGGGCGTCGCGGAGCAGAACGGTCTCGAGGGCGATGCGGATCTCGAGAAGCTGGTGCACGGTCTCCGATCCGAAGGAGACGACACGGTACCCCTTGTGCGCCTCACCATCGAGAATCCCCTGCGCATGCAGGATCTTCAGCGCCTCGCGGACCGGTACGCGGCTGACGTCGAGCTGGGCCGCAATCGCGGTTTCGATGACTCGGTCGCCCGGCACCAGATGGCCATCTGCGATGCCGTCGGCGATCGCCTCGGCCACCGAGTCGGACAGCGAGCGGCGGTCGGGCCGGCGAAGCGCGGCGTGGCGCTCGGCAGGCGCTATCCTCGGTGAGGGCATTGGCGGGCGGCTTCGCCTGGTCGGGATGGAGACATTGTATGACATTACTACAATCGACGGGGGCGGAGGGATACGCCATGAAGGCGCTTGTCGGCAAGCGGGTGCTCGTCCTCGGCGGAAGCAAGGGGCTCGGGCTCGCGGCCGCGCGTGAGATGCTCCGGGCAGGCGCGTCCGTCGCGATCGCCGCCCGCAGCCCCGGGCCGCTCGCCGACGCGGCCCCGGAGCTCGCAGCGCTCGGTCCGGTCGAGACTATCGCATGCGACGCGACGGTCGATGGTGACGTTGCCCTGACGATGCGTCGGGCGAGCGAGGCCTTTGGTGGTCTCGACACCGTGGTGGTCAGTGCCGGCCGGTCGATGGTCGGTGACGCCGAGGATCTGCCCCATGCGGACTTCCTCTCGGTACTCAACGACAACCTCTCGCCCTTCTTCCTTGCCGCCAAGTACTTCCCGCGACACTGCGACCATCGCGGCGGAAGCCTCATCGCCTTCTCGTCGGTTTTCGGCGTCGTGGGCTATCCGAAACGCGTCGCGTACTCGGCGGCCAAGGCCGCGATGATCGGCATGGCGCGATCGATCGCTCTCGATCTCGCGCCCCGCAACATTCGGGTCAACGCGGTCAGTCCGAGCCTGGTGATGACGCCGCAGTCCCGCGCGATCCTCGCCGCAGCGCCGGACCCCGAGGCGGCGCTTGCGGCCCGAGTCGCCCAGCATCCCCTCGGCCGCGCGGGAACCGAGCACGAGGTCGGAAGCCTGGTGGTGTTTCTGGCTTCCGACGGCGCGGCGTGGATCACCGGACAGAACTACGTGGCCGATGGCGGGCTCTCCGTCGCCTGAGCGGGGCGAGCCTCCCCGTCCCTGTCATTTGGCGAAGCGATGCGGAGAACGAAACTCACCGCCGCGTTGCGCCGCCGCGGCCGGCCTTGATCAGAGCCGGCGGCGCGGGCGCATGCCAGACGACCTGATAGGCCTCGATCACGTTCTTTCGGGTGACCGCCAACGCCGGCAGGGCCACCCAGGGTGGCGGTTGATGATCGAGCAGGGCGGCGACAGTGGCGGTCGCGACGGCGGCGCCGAGGTCGAAGGGGCGCTGGGCGCCGATCCCCTTGATCATGCCCCCCGCCGCGAGCTCGGTTGCCGCTTCGTTGCCGAGATCGATCGTGGTGATCGGGAGCGACCGGTTGCGTGCACGCAGGGTGGCGATCGCCTGCATGGCGGGAACGTCCCAGACCGCAAACATGCCGTCGAGATCGGGCTCCGCGTCAATCAGCTTCTCGACGACGGGAGAGACGCGATCGACCTCCGAGAACTTCACCGTCTTGACCGTAATGTCGGGCCGGTTCGCAGCCATCCACTGACGGAACGCGATCTCGCGCTCATTGCTCGCGAAGAAGTCGACGCCGTAGCCGAGGACGACGGCAGTGCCGCGGGGCGGGATGAAGGGCGCCAGAAGTTCGGCGCCGACCTTGCCCAGGCCGAAGTTGTCTGCCGATATGACGCTCGCGTAATCGGTGCCTGGCAGTAGCCCGGTCGGGCCGTTGTCCATGACCACCAGTTTGATGCCCGCGCGCGAGACATTGCGATGGGCGTCGGCTACGGCGGTATTGCCGATGGGAATGCTGATGATGGCGTCGGGGCGCTCGCCCACGATCCGCTCGAGGGCCCGGGTCTGGTTCTCGATACTGAACTGGCAGTCGACGACCTCGACGACGGCGGCGGAGTATCGACCGAGGGTGGTGACGATACCCGCGAGCGCCTGGGTCGACCAGTCGCTGGTCGTGGTGTGAAACACCACGGCGGCCGTGAATTGCTTCTCGCGAGCCCGCGCGGCATCGGCGTCCGAGAGCTCAAGCCGCTCAGGCGGCGCTGCGCGTTCGCCGTGGGGTCCGAGGCCAGCTATCGCCACGCTCAACTCCTCCCGTTCCCGGCCTTGTCCGGCGGCCGCGGCCGCCCTGCGGTCTTCGTCGCCGCCCCGCCTGCAGATGCGATCAGTCGTTCCGTGGTGGGGTGACGGAGCGGAGAGCCGAGATTGATCCAGCTCTCGATAAAGGATGGCTCGAATATCGCGTCGATGGCGGCAATTGCCGAACCAACCAGCCCGGCAGAGCTCGCCATCTGCGAGCGGACGATGCGGAGGTCGCGGGTCACCAGAGGATGCGACCGCCGGTAGACCGCTTCGCGGACGGCGGCAAGGAAGATGTCGCCGGTTTGCGCGACCGCGCCGCTGAGGACGATCACCGAGGGATTGAAGGCGTTGACGAGGCCAGCCAGCACGGTCCCGACCAGACGTCCGGCGCGCGACAGGAGCTCGGCGCTGACCGGATCGCCGAGCTGGGCGGCGATCCCGATGTCGGAGACGACGATTTCGCCGTTCGAAGCCAGCGCCTCGGCGAGGTAGCGGCTTCTGCCGTCCACGGCGGCCCGCGTTCCCTCTCGCGCGATGGCATCGGCGCCGGCAAAGAGCTCAAGACAGCCGACATTGCCGCATCGGCAAACCAGGGCACCGTCATCGTCGCACGAGGTGTGGCCGATCAGGCCCGCGGCTCCGTCCGTCCCGCGGTGAAGCCGCCCCTCCGAGAATATGGCCGCCGAAATCTCGCGGTTGAGGTCGACGAAAATCGCGTCGCGCTGGCCCACGGCGCTGCCAGCGCGGAGCTCGCCGAGGGCCTTCATCTGAACGCTGCTGCTGATCTGAACCGGCACCCTTCGGCGAAGCATGAGTTGCTCGACCAAGGGATAGTCGTTCCAGGCGGGCAGAAAGTGCGGCGCAGGCCAGGCGAACCGCTCGCCCTCGGCCCTGCGGCCCGGTCCAGGCACGGCGAGCGTGACGTGCCACACCTCCCGGTCATGACGGTGCTGATCGAGCAGCCAGTCGAACAGGGTCTCCAGCCGCTCGAGCGTCGCAGCGGGTCCGGCGCCGAGCTCGAAGGCCTCGTGGTGTTCGTTGAGCAGGCGGCCCGAGAGATCCGAAATCCCGACGCTCAGGCTTGTCGGGTCGAGGGCGCCGACGAGGACCAGGGCCGTGTCCGAGCGAAAACGGACCAGACGGGGGGCTCGGCCCCCGCTTGCCTGTCCGATCTCGTCCTCGTCGACCAGCCCCAGCGCGATGAGGCTGCCGAGACGGTTGGCGACGACGGCACGGCCGAGCCCGGACGTCACTTCAATCTCGTGCCGGGTCTTGGCGGCGCCGAGACGAACGAGATTGAGAATCGCGGTCAGACTGGAGCGCTCGGCGTCGATGCGCCTGACGCGGCCTCCGATGCCACGTCCCGGGCCAAGCCGTCTTGCGACACCCTCCCGCTTCGCCCCTGTGGATCGCGCCTCAGACCGCATGCCGCCCGTCCGAACCCTTCTGTCGGATCGCGTTCAACTTTTGCATCACAGCAGCATTAGCCCAGCGTCTGGCCCCTGCACAAGGGGCTTTCCCGGGATCGCCGGACACCGAATGCTTAGCATAACACGTTGATTTCATGTTCGAATACCGAGTGGACAGGGCATCTGATCGATATCAGCATAAGTGAGCGCACTTTTGCTGATTATGGATTGACTTTCGCTCATGTAAAGCCTTAGCCTCTCCTCAAGGACGCTGATCAACAGCGTGCGCAGCGCGCGGCCTGCACGGCGCGGAAGCGACAAGAACTGGGAGGGAAGATTGGCTGGCTTCAAGAAGGCCTATCACGCCAACTGTTGGGGTCCGCTCGGCGGCAACGCGGTCGGCGTCACATCCATCACCCAGCTGACCTACCGGACCTTCGGCGACATGGAACGCGCGATCCGTGAGATCGCTGAGGCGGGCTATGCAGGCGTCGAGCTCTTCGACGGCAACCTCCTCGACTACGAAGGTCGCACCGCCGTTCTCCGACAGGCGCTCGACGGTGCCGGCGTCGTCCTCGTTGCGGGCTATTCCGGCGCGAACTTCATCTTCGACGACATCCTTCCCGAGGAACTCGCCCGCATCGAGCGCGCGGCAAACCTGTCCGCTGAGCTCGGCGCCGAGCACCTCGTCGTCGGCGGTGGCGCCAAGCGCGCCGGCGGCCGCCAGGCCGACGACTTCAAGCGTCTGGGCGCGGCGCTCGACAAGGTGATCGGCATTGCCGACAAGGCCGGTCTTCAGGCCCACTACCATCCCCATCTTTCGACCATCGTCGAAGGCCCGGACGAGGTTCGCGAGATCTTTCGCCACACGGCGATCCATTTCTGCCCCGACACGGCCCATCTCGCCGCAGCCGGCGGAGATCCCGCGGCCCAGGTCCGCGAGTTTCGGGATCGGATCACCTACGTCCATCTCAAGGGCCTTCAGAAGAACCCCTTCGGGTTCACGCCGATCGACCGCGGCGACCTGGCCATCGGGCCCGTCATCGAGGCGCTGGGTGGCACCGCGTTTCCGGGCTGGGTCACGACCGAGCTCGATGCGTGGCCCGATCCGAAGCAAGGGGCCGAACTCAGCATGAGCTTCCTGCGCCGTGCAGAGGGCCCAGTCTGAAGCAACGGGCGCGAACGCCCACCACCAGGAGGAAACCGATGATGCATGCAAAGAGACTAGGCGCGGTGCTCGCGGCGGGATTGCTGGCTGCCGGCCTTGGTGCTGTGACCGGACCGGCTATTGCCGCAGATCCGGATGCGGCGCTGGCCGACCTGCAGAACACGGTCCTGTCCAAGGGCCCCAATGGTGAGGATCCCAGCCCCGCGTCGTCGATCTCCCTGAGCGACGAAGAGATCGCCAAGATCAAGGACATGAAGGCGACGGCCGCGATCGTCATGCACTACGGCGGCAATGACTGGTCCCGCGCCCAGATCGAAGGCCTGACGGATCAGTTCGGCAAGATGGGCGTGGAAGTCATCGCCGTCACCGATGCCGGCTTCAAACCCGAAAAGCAGGTCGCCGACATCGAGACCGTTATGGCGCAGAACCCCTCGATCATCGTGTCGGTTCCCACCGATCCGGCGGCGACCGCCGGCGCCTATCTGGCGGCTGCGGCGAAGGGCACCAAGATCGTCTTCATGGAGAATGTCCCGCCCGGGATGACCGTCGGCAAGGACTACATCAGCGTCGTTTCCGCCGACAACTACGGCAACGGCGTCGCCGCCGCGCACCTGATGGCCAAGGCCCTCGGCGGCAAGGGCGAGATCGGCCTGGTCTTCCACGCCGCCGATTTCTTCGTCACCCAGCAGCGCTACCAGGCGTTCAAGCAGACGATCGCGGACAACTATCCGGACATCAAGATCATCGCCGAACAGGGAATTGGCGGGCCGGACTTCACGGGCGATGCGGACAAGGCCGCCTCGGCCATGCTCACCTCCAACCCCGACCTCGACGGCATCTGGGCGGTGTGGGACGTGCCGGCCGAAGGCGTGATCTCGGCGGCGCGGACGGCCGGACGCGACGATCTCGTCATCACCACCATCGACCTTGGCGAGAACGTTGCGATCAACATGGCGGCCGACGGCTTCGTGAAGGGCCTCGGCGCCCAGCGTCCCTTCGATCAGGGCGTCGCCGAAGCCATCCTTGCCGGGTACGGGCTCCTCGGCAAACCGGCTCCGGACTTCGTGGCGCTGCCCGCGCTGCCGGTGACCAAGGAAAACCTGCTCGAGGCATGGAAGACCGTCTATCGCGCTGAAGCGTCCGACAAGATCAAGGACAGCATGTAAGAGCGCGCCTCGCGGCCGGCGCACTCCCCGCCGGCCGCCTTTCCCTATCCCATACGGAGCATGACGAATGCCGAAGGCTCTCAACGTGGCCATGATCGGCGGCGGTTTCATGGGCAAGGCCCACGCCGCGGCCTATGCGGCGATGCCGATGTTCTTCTGGCCGGCGCCGGCGATCCCGGTGCGCAAGGTCATTGTCGACGTCAGCCACGAACTCGCCGAGGAGGGTCGCGTCCGCTACGGGTTCGAGGAGGCATCGTCCGACTGGCGCGCGGTCGTCAGAAGGCCCGACATCGACGTGGTCGACATCGTGACGCCGAACGACAGTCACGCCGAGATCGCGATCGCCGCCGCCGAGGCAGGCAAGCACATCATCTGCGAAAAGCCGCTGGCGCGGACCGCCGCCGAGGCCAAGGCGATGCGCGACGCCGTCGGCAAGGCCGGCACAGTCAACATGGTCGCCTTCAACTATCGTCGCACACCGGCCGTGGCGCTCGCCCGGAAGTACATCGAGGAGGGCCGCATCGGCCGCATTCTCAACTTCCGTGGAACCTATCTTCAGGACTGGTCGGCAGATCCGGATTCGCCGTTGTCATGGCGCTTCCAGAAGAAGGTCGCAGGATCGGGCGCCATCGGCGACATCGGCACGCATGTGGTCGACATCGCCCGCTATCTCGTCGGGGAAATCGCCGAGGTGTGCGCGCTGGTCCAGACCTACCACAAGACCCGACCGGTCCAGAGCGGCGGTCTCGACAAGCTCGGCGCCGCGGAAAAGAACGCAACTGCCGCGCGCGGCGAGGTGGACGTCGATGACGAGGTCGTGACCCTGCTCAAGTTCGATGGCGGCGCCATCGGCTCGCTCGAGGCGACCCGCAACGCCTATGGCCGCAACAACTTCCTCACTTTCGAAGTCCACGGCACCGGCGGCTCGATCGCCTTCAACTACGAACGCCGTGACGAGCTGCAGGTGATGTTCGCCGACGACCCCGCCGACGCCCGCGGCTTCCGCACCGTCTACACCGGACCCGCCCACCCCTATGGATCGGGCCTCTGGCCGATTCCGGCGCTCGGCATCGGCTATACGGAAACCAAGATCGTCGAGTGCTATGATTTCTTCTCCGCCGTTGTCGGCGGGATCCAGCCGTCTCCGAATTTCGAGGACGGGTACAGGACAGCGTGCGTCGCCGACGCCCTGGGAGAGTCGGGCGAGACTGGAGCATGGATCAAGGTCCAGCAATGAACACGCCGGCGCCGGCGCCTGCCGTCGCGATGAAGGGCGTGAGCAAATCGTTCGGCGGCATCAGGGCGCTGGTCGACGTCGATTTCGAAGTCGCAAACGGCGAGATTCATGCGCTGCTGGGGGGCAACGGCGCCGGCAAGTCCACGATCCTCAAGATCCTCAACGGCGTCCATGTTCCCGATAGCGGAACGATTGCGGTCGACGGGATCGTCCTCGCCGAGATCTCTCCCGAGGCGTCGCGTCGCGCCGGCATCGCGATGATCTACCAGGAGATGAGCCTGATCCCGACGTTGACCGTGGCGCAGAACGTCTTTCTGACGCGGGAAGTGAAGGGTCGCCTCGGGCTCATCGACGACCGCGTTGCAGAGCGGCGCGCCCGCGAGCTGTTCCACATGCTCAATGTCGAGGTAGACCCCAGGGCGCGGGTCGCCGACCTCGGCGCGGGGCAGCGCCAGCTGACCGAGATCATCAAGGCGATCTCGCATCGGGCCAAGGTGCTGGTTTTGGACGAGCCGTCGACGGCCCTCTCGGTCGAAGACGTCGAGCGCCTGTTCTCGTTCCTCCGCAAGCTGAGGGACGACGGGGTGGCGATCATCTACGTGTCGCATCGCATGGACGAGATCGCGCAGATCGCCGATCGTGCAACCATCCTCCGGGACGGGCGGCACGTGATTACCGCGCCGCTTTCCGAGCTGCCGGTCGAATCGATGATCGAGCATATCGTCGGCCGGCGATCGCGCGGCCTGTCGGACATCGTGCGCGGCGAGACAAGGGTCGGCGAGCCCGTCCTGGTGCTCAGGAACGTATCGGCGGCCGACAAGCCGAAGAACATCGACCTGACGCTTCGCCGCGGCGAAGTCATCGGTCTCGCCGGCCTGCTCGGATCCGGCCGGTCGTCCCTGGCGCGGGTGATCTGCGGAGTCGATCGGGTGACGTCGGGAGAGATCGAAGTGGGCGGGCGTCGGGTCCGGCTCGACTCCCCCAGGGACGCCATCGACGCGCGGATGGCGTTGATCCCGGAGGACCGCCTCCGGCAAGGGGTCATTGCCGCCCACTCGGTGCTTGCGAACGTCACCATGTCGATTCTCGACCGCTTGCGCACGGGCTGGTTGGTGTCGACGCCCAAAGCGCGGGCCGTGACCGATGAGCAGATCGCCGCGCTCAGGATCAAGACATCATCGCGGGACGCCGCAGTGCGCACGCTCTCCGGCGGCAACCAGCAGAAGGTCGTCCTGGGGAAGTGGCTTGCGACAACGCCGGACATTCTCGTCCTCGACGAGCCGACCGCCGGCATCGACATCGGTTCCAAGGCCGAGATCATCCAGCTCGTCCGAGAGTTTGCGAGCGCCGGCAGGGCGATCGTGATGATCTCGTCGGAGCTGTCTGAGCTCCTCACCGCATGCGACCGGATTCTCGTCATGGCGGGCGGCCGCATCATGGATGACATTCCGCGCGCCGATCTCGATGATCCCGAAGCGGCCGGGAGTGACGCGGTGATGCAGCTCCAGGCGGCGGAGCGCCGGCTGCAGATCGCCATCCAGAAGGCCCTGACGCGCGGACCGGAGGAAGTGCACCATGTCCATTAGCGAAGGCTCAGCGCCGACACTCGCCGCCCGGCTCGGCCTCGCCAACTGGCGCCAGAACATCATCTATATCGGGTTCGTGGTCATCTTCGTCGTGTTTGCCCTGGCATTGCACGACAAGGGCTTCCTCAACCCGAACAACCTCCTCAACATCTTTCGCCAGACCGCGATGATCGCGGTCATGGCGATCGCGATGACCTACGTGCTGTCGGCCGGCGAGATCGACCTCTCGGTCGGCGCGGTTGCCGGGCTGGCCTCGGTCGTGACCGCGATGGCCATCGACCTCGGCGGGCCGCTGCTCGGCGTCGCAGCGGGACTCGGCACCGGCATCGTCGTCGGGGTCTTCAACGGCCTGCTCACCACCCGTGTCGGCATACCCTCGTTCCTCACGACCCTGGCGATGATGGGAATCGCCAAGGGAGTCGCAATGTGGATCAGCGATACCGCGGCGGTACCGATCATCTCCAAGAGCTACTCGTTCATCTTCGGTGGCGGCAGCTTCGGTCCCATCCCGGTGCTCCTCGTCTGGATGGTCGTCCTCGGGATCATCGGACAGCTGGTCCTTCGCAAGACGACCTTCGGCCGGCAGGTGCTGGCGACCGGCGGCGGCGAGGTCGCTGCGCGCTACTCGGGCATCAACACCCGGGCAATCAAGTTTCGCGTGCTGGTGATCTCATCGATGGCCGCCAGCCTCGCCGGCATGCTCTATGCGGGCCGCCTCCAATCCGGGCGCTTCCAGCTCGGCGAAGGCGACGAACTCTCGGTGATCGCCGCGGCGGTGCTGGGTGGCACGAGCCTCTTCGGCGGGGTCGGCACGGTCGTCGGCACGATCGTCGGCGCTTTGATGATCGGACTCATCAACAACGGCCTGATCCTCATGGGGCTGGAGTTCAGTCAACAGCTCATTGCCCGTGGCGCGATCATCGTGCTTGCCGTGGCACTGAGCCAGTCGCGGAGGTGAACCATGAAGAACCCGGGATGCACGATCATCGGAACCGTCGTTGCCAAGCCGGAGAAGCGCGAGGAGCTCGAGCGGATCCTGGCGGCGCAGGTGGCGCCGACGCGAGCCGAGCCTGGCTGCATTGCCTATCATTTTCACCGCGATGCCAAGGACCCCTGCGTCTTCGTGTTCTATGAGAATTTCGAGAGTCGGGAGGCCCTTGAGCAGCATCTGAAGCTGCCGCATCTCCTGCCCCTGATGAACCGCCTCGACGAGCTTCTCGCCGGTCCGGTCGAGATCCGGCATCTCGATATGCTGAGCAATTACGGCTGACGGCTGGACCAGACGGGTTGCGGCGACGGAAGAGCTCCGAGCCTCCTGACGGGGTGGATCGCGCCGGATGGAGGCCGGAGCAGCCCCTCGCGGGTCAGCGCCGCGACGGGTCCTCCGACCAGGCCTCGCGGAGAAGGCCGATGGTCTCTTCGTCCGTCAGCTGGTGGAAATCGTCGTAGTATCCGCCAACGCCGCGGAACCACTTCTCCGGCCGCAGACAAATAACGAGATCGGCGACGTCCTCGATCGGAGGAAGAGCGTCTGCGGCCGCGACGGGGACCGCGATCACCACCTTGCTGGCCGCCTGACGCTGGAGGGCGGTCACCGCCGCCTTCATGGTTGCGCCGGTGGCGAGCCCGTCGTCGACGAGCACGGCGGTGCGTCCCTTCGGGGCGATCTGTGCGCGGCCGCCATAGTATCGCACCCGGCGCCGCTCGATCTCGGCAAGTTCGCGGTCCTGCGCGCGTTCCAGCCAGGCATCGTCCACCCCGAACTGACGTCGCACGTCTTCGTTGATCACGGTCTGGGGGCGATTGCCGTCAACGATCGCCCCGAGCGCCAGCTCGGGCGCCCCCGGAGCCCCGATCTTGCGCACGAGGACCAGGTCGAGCGGCGCCTTGAGCGCCCGGGCGACTTCGGCCGCGACCGGTACACCGCCGCGCGGCAGCGCATAGACGACCGGGTGCGCGAGCGGAATCGACGACAGCCGCTGCGCCAACTGCCGTCCGGCGTCAGCGCGATCCACGAAATTGGAAGCGGTTGCGCTCATGGCGCCAAACTCGGCCGTCGGCGGAAAGCGGCATTGATCTGCCGCAAGGATCGCGTCTCCGCCACCGGTCCAGCGTGTCTGGTCCGCCGCCGCGGAGCGCACCGGCTACCCCCGGAACCCGAAGCGCCGAAAGAAACTTTGACGTAGATCATTGGCATCGTTGCTTTTCATGCCGATGCTTCACATGGCTTGGAGGAGTCCATGTCGTCGGCGCGGTCGCGCGTTGCTCGCAGTAGTCCGAAATCGGCTGTGGCCGCGGTCGCCTCAAAGGTCCCCGCCTCCGAGAAGGTCGCGTCGTCTCCGAGTCGTGGTGGCGGTGCAGATCACGATTCCTATGCGGTCACGGCTCTTGCCGACATTATCGATCGCTCGGTGCATGCCTCGATCGCCCGCCTGACCTCGGGTCTCTCGCCGGCCGCGCTGGCGGAGGCCTATCTAGATTGGGCGACGCACCTCGCTTTTTCGCCCGGCAAACGGCTCCAGCTCATCGACAAGGCCGCAAGGAAGAGCATTCGCTTCGGCAGCCATGCCTATCGTTGTCTGGTGGAAGGGGATCGGACGCCGCGCTGCATCGAACCGCTGCCGCAGGATCACCGCTTCGAGGGTGAAGCCTGGCAGACGTGGCCGTACAGTCTGATCCATCAGGCATTCCTGCTCAATCAACAGTGGTGGCACAACGCGACCACCAGCGTCCCCGGGGTCTCGAAGCAACACGAGATCCTGGTCGAGTTCATGTCGCGCCAGGTGCTCGACATGATCGCGCCCTCCAACTTCCTGCTCACGAACCCCGAGGTCCTTCAGCGAACGCTGCGCCAGGGCGGCGCGAATCTGGTGAGCGGTTTCCGCAACTTCATCGAGGATTGGGAGCGTGCCGTCAGCGGCAAGAAGCCAGTCGGCACGGAAAAATTTGTCGTGGGGCGGAACGTCGCGGTCACGACAGGCAAGGTCATCTTTCGCAACCGCCTGATCGAGTTGATCCAGTACGCGCCCACGACCGACAAGGTCCGCCCCGAACCGATCCTGATCGTGCCGGCCTGGANNAATACTACATCCTCGACCTGTCGCCCGAAAATTCCCTGGTGAGGTATCTCACCGGGCAGGGGTTCACGGTGTTCATGATCTCCTGGAAGAATCCGGGTCCGGAAGATCGCGATCTCGGCCTCGACGACTACCGGACACTCGGCGTGATGGCGGCACTGGACGCCGTGGGCGCGGTCGTACCTGAGGGAAAAGTCCATGCGGTCGGCTACTGCATCGGCGGCACGCTGTTGTCGATCGCGGCGGCGGCGATGGCCCGGGACGGCGATGATCGCCTGGCATCCGTCACGCTGCTCGCCGCACAGACCGACTTCACGGAAGCCGGCGAACTGATGCTCTTCATCAACGAGAGCCAGCTCGCCTTCCTCGACGACCTGATGTGGGAGCAGGGCTTTCTCGACGCGCGGCAAATGGCGGGCGCCTTCGAGATGCTGCGCTCGAACGATCTGGTCTGGTCGCGCATGATCCGCGAGTATCTGATGGGCGAGCGCCCGTCGATGACCGACCTCATGGCCTGGAACGCGGATTCAACCCGACTGCCGTACCGGATGCACTCCGAGTACCTTCGCGGCCTGTTTCTCAACAACGACCTCGCGGAAGGCCGCTTCGTCGTTGCCAACCGGCCCATCGCCCTCACGGACATCCGCGTTCCGGTCTTCGCGGTCGGCACTGAGCGCGATCACGTCGCGCCGTGGCGCTCCACCTACAAGATCCACCTGCAGACCGACACCACGGTTACGTATCTGCTGACCAGCGGTGGCCACAATGCAGGGATCGTCTCCGAGCCGGGACATCCCAATCGTACATACCGCGTGATGACCAGGGGACCGAACGACAGATACATCGATCCCGACAACTATCTGACCGAGGCCCAACGCAAAGAGGGGTCGTGGTGGCCGGAGTGGGCGGCATGGCTGGCGGGCAAGTCGGGCGCTCCGGTCAAGCCACCGCCGCTCGGAAGCGTCCGCGGCGACGACCGGGCGATCTGCGACGCTCCCGGCACCTACGTTCATCTGGAGTGACGGGGTCACCTCGCTGTCGGGAGAACCGGCGTTTCATGATCTCGGAGCCGTTTAGGCCGGTCTTGCGAGAGGGGTTGGTAGCGGAGGAGGGATTCCGTCGGAAGCATCCCTTCTTCAAGATCTGTGCGTAGATCCAGTTTCCCAATAGACCGCCTTGTCCAACTGTTCGAAGCTAGCGGCTTCCTCTTAGAGCGTCGACGCTGACTGGGCTACAGCTCACCTAGCTCCAACCCCGGGGCGCGCGCTCTATTACGCATGAGCGGCCGAGAGCGTCCGGCCCGAAGATAAGCGCCTCAAGAAGTCCGCCTTGAACATCGTTCGTCGTCGAGCTATCGTGAACAATGTTCACAAATGCATTGAGGCGATGGAAGGAGGAAATGACGATGAGCGAGGCCATGGCTGACGGATTCGATCGTGAGGGGAAGGATCCTTCGGGCGAGACAATTGTCGGCGTGGCCCGCGCCATCCTTGCCGTTACCGCGATCATCGCGGCGTTTGCCCTCGTCTCGGGATGGTTCGACGTATCCCTGAGTACGGATCACTTCATCAGCTCACTGAGCGGAAGATAGCCTCCGGGAGCCCATCGCGCCCGCACGGGCGATCGTCGTTGCAGACATTGGCGGATTGAAGTGGAGGAGGTGATGAGCGTCTCGTGCATCGGCGACGGTCGCCGCTGAGACGGGATTGATCCAGTCTCCGCAATGCTCGGCGACCGGACGAGGGAATGCCGTTGTCTATCCCGACCGAGGCTGGATTCCCTTGCTCGCACCATGGCGAAGTCGCACCAGCAAAGGACCGCGGCGAGTGCCCCGATGCCCTGATGCATCCAGCTTCCGCCTCACCGCGGCCGTGGTGCAGGTCGTCCTGCGAGCAGGCCATCGGCAAGGGCCCCTACCAGCATCATTACCTGGTCTCGGAGAACGTTTGCCGGAAGGGCCATCAATTTCGTGTCGAGTCCGAGACTGACAACACCATGAACGGCGCTGAACATCGTCTTGGCAAACCGGTTCAGTGCTTCGTCCTTCATGTCAGGCCTGAGGTCGCGGAGCGGTTTCTCAACCAGGTCGAACATCCGTGCTTGTTCGGCGACATACCAGTCGGGGATCGCTTCAGCTCCTTCGTCTTCGACCCGGTGGTCAAACAGCGCGCGCCAGCGCATGTGATTCTTTACGGCAAAATCAACATAGGTGACCGCCAGGTGGATCAGCTGTTCGACCGCGGGATTACCGGCGCGCCTACCTCGCGGGATGGGATCCTTGGCCTTCTCTAGGAATTGTTCGAAGCGAGCGAGCGTACGCCCGTTCACCTCGAATATCAGCGCGTCAAGGTCTGGAAAGACGTTATAGATAGCGCCAACCGCACATTTCGCCTCCTTCGCCAAATCTCGAGCCCTTAGGTGGGTCAGTCCGCGCCTGCTGATCGCTCGTTCGGCGGCTGCAATAAGCGCCTTCCGCAGTTTCTGACGTCTCTCTTCGACACCCGTCACGCGTCTGTCCTTTCCGCTTGCGACCAATTCTGAACGAAAGAGTTGAACAAGGTTCATAGATTACTTGAACTGGGCAGGAAACCGGAAATGTTCCGATGTCTTGTGGCTCCCCAACGCATCACGCCGCCAGTGTCCGTTCTTCGCGACACTCCATGACAGCTCCCCAAGGATATCACTCGTCATTCCCACGCCCGGGGAACTCCTCGAGGCTGAACTCGGAGGTGCTGGTCACGACTGTTGGCTCGGTCTCCACCGCGTTCTCCTTCGGGGTCGGGGGCGGCCGACCGGCCCCTCTGCGGACAATCGGTGTCGGGTCTTGGCAGACTCTCACGCAACTCGGTTGTCACGCGAACGCGGCGCGATTTCTTGTTGTGAACCTTGGTCATGGCGTTCCGGCAGTGGTCTTCCCGGGCATCGGATTATCTCTTGAACGGCGTTCATACCCGGTGTACATGAACATAGTTCATTTCCTCCGGTGAGGGCGACGTGGGTTCTCTTAGCGCTGGTCACAAAAGTCGAGGCCTACCCATTCACGCCGCGATTGCTGCGACTTTCCTGCTGCTTTTCGTGTTTCGAGTATTGGCCCAGCTGCTGCAGTTCTTTCGCCCGATATCGGCACTGCCCCCGTTCGAGGCCTGGGAATCCGGCGCCATTCCCTATTGGCTTTTGGTTGTCGCGCAGGTGGCGATCGCGCTCGTCAGCGGAGCGCTCATTGTCTCCCTGTTCCGACGGCGTCTCCGCCCCAACCGCACGGTCGGAATAGTCTTGATGACTCTGGGCGGTCTGTATCTGGCGGGGTCTCTATTCCGGCTCGTGGCGGGCTACACATTTCTTGCCGAAACCGCTTTCTTCGATGACCACCTGCCGGCCTATTTTCATGTCGTTTTGGCGTGTTTGCTTTTCACCTTCGGCGATTTCTATCGCTACGGATATTAGTCGAGCGTATAGATGCGATTTCAAGGGCGTTCGACTTCGGAGATCCAAGTTGAGGGGCTTGGTACCGTCATGCTGAAGAAACGCCTTGTCTACCCCGGCGTCATGACGGGCGCCTTCCTCGCCTATTGGGCGCTCTTGCGCGCTGGTGTGCCGCTTGGGCTGGCGCCGTACGTCGCCCTCGCAATCTTCGGGCCTCTCATCCTCGCCGGCGAGCGATTGCTACCCTACCGGCCGGACTGGTTACCTGCGGCCCGCGACTTCGCGCTGGACGGCGTCTATATGTTGCTGGTCCAGATCGTTGTCCCATTCGCTCTGGCATGGGCCCTGTACTGGTTGATCCAAGCGGTACTCCGTGATGCGGGCCTGGTCTGGAACATATGGCCGAGCAACCTCCCGATCTGGATCCAGCTGCTGCTCAAGATCGTCATCGGCGACTTCTTTCGGTACTGGCTCCACCGCGCTGCCCACACCTACGGCCCGCTGTGGCGACTCCATGCCGTGCATCACGCGCCGGAGAAACTCTACACGACCAACGTGTTTCGCTTTCATCCCGCAGAGAAGGTGCTGCAGTTCCTGTGCGACACCCTTCCCTTCACTCTGGTTGGCGTCGGGCCTGAGGTGATCGGGGCCTACTTCGTCTTCTACTCGATGAGCGGCCTCTTCCAGCATTCGAACTGCGACGTCCGGCTCGGCTGGCTCAACTACCTCGTCAGTGGTCCGGAGGTGCACCGTTGGCATCACTCGAGAAAGATCGAGGAATCGAACGCCAACTACGCCCACAGCTTCGTCGTCTGGGATCTGATCTTCGGGACCTATTTCCGGCCGGCCGACCGAGACGTCAGCGAGCTCGGGCTTCTGGAGCGCCACTATCCGCAAGGCTTCCTTGGACAACTGCTGGCGCCGTTCCGTCGTGAGCGGACGAACGACACGGAGGCCAGCCATGGGGGTGGCTGACAGGCTGGTGGACGTCGCTTTCGATGTGGCAATGGCAACCTTTGGCCGATCGGCCTTTGCACGCTTGTTGGAAAGCGCCGCGGAACCGCGCTTGGCGCAGGAGCGTGCCCTCCGCTCTATCCTTGGGGCTGTTGCTCCGACGGCCTTCGCGCGTTCGGCTGGTATCGAAGGTGACGAAAGCGTCGATGAATTTCGCTCGAAGGTTCCGATTCAGGACTATGAGGCGATACGTCCGTTCGTTGACCGGCAGGTCGCCGGCGAAGTTGCGGCAATCGCGCCGGGGACACCGCTCATGTATGCCCGCACGAGCGGCACGACCGGGGCACCGAAACTCATCCCTGTAACTCCCAAGGTGCTTGCGAGCCTCCGTCGCGCTCAACGTGCAATGGCTTTTGCTCAGCACCGTCTTGGCGTTTTCGACGGCAAGGTCCTGGCCATCGCCGGAACGTCGCGCGAGGTGGTGCTTCCGGGCGGCATTGCAGCCGGGGCCACGACCGGCCTGATCTACGAGACAATGCCGCGGCTGATGCGTCAGAAATACGTGATTCCAAATGAAGTCGGGGCCATCGCAGACGCCACCCTCAAGTACGAGACGATCATCCGCCTCGGTCTTCAGGTCGACGACGTGTCTGTCATCGCAACTGCCAATCCGTCCACCATCCTTCGCCTCGAGGAAGTTATTGGCGGAGTGGGTCATGACGTGCTCGCCGAAGTCGCCGCCGGGACCTATTCCGGCTTGACCAGGCTTCCGCCGGATCAGGCTGCCGCGATCGGGCGTGCGATCCGTCGCGCTCCAAGGCGTGCGGCGTCGATCCGCTCGAGACTCGATGCCACGAGACGCCTGTCGCTCGCCGATCTCTGGCCGGGACTCCGCGCCGTCGTCACCTGGACGCAAGGGAGCTGTGCTCTCGCGGCGGCCGCAGTTGCCTCCTTGCTTCCACCCGGAGCGCGCCTCCTTGAGGCCGGCTACGTTGCTAGCGAAACGCGGAGTACGGTTGTCGTCGATGTCGAGCGCGGGCTCGGCCTTCCGATCCTCGACGATGTCTTCTTTGAATTTGTGCCGGTGGGAGATTGGGACCGCGGCATACGCGACACGCTTCTCCTCGATGAGATCGAGCCCGGGCGAGATTACCACATTGTCATCACCACCGCCGCGGGTCTCCTGCGATACCACATGAACGACGTCGTGCGGGCGACGGATAGGATCGGCCTGACGCCTACCTTGGCCTTCCTCCGCAAGGGCAAGGGTGTCACCAGCATCACCGGGGAAAAGCTCGCGGAAGATCAGGTGAACGCCGCGGTCAAACAGCTCGCCGCCGATCTTCGCGTCACGATACCCTTCTATCTTCTGATCGCCGACGACATGAGCGCCTCCTACCGGGCCCATCTTCAGATTGATGGCCCGGTCGTCGACTGCGCGTCGATCGCCGCGATGCTTGACGAAGAGTTGGCGCGTCTGAATCTCGAATACGATTCCAAGCGCAAAAGTGGCCGCCTGAGGCCCCTCCGCGCCAGCGTCCTCGGCCCTGGCGCCGCGGCGGCCTATCAGCACCATCTCGTTGCGCAGGGGCAACGAGAATCGCAATTCAAAGTGCTGACGCTCCAGCGCCGTCAAGATTGCGACTTCGACTTCCGACCCTACGCGCTGTGCCAGCATGTCGCGTAGGCATGTGACCATTGCGTCAGCGCCAATCCCTTTCCGCACCACTTTCAAGCACGCTTCCGCAGCACGGCGCGTAGCCGAGAATGTGATCGTCATAGTGAGGGACGACGACGGGTTCGTTGGGATCGGCGAGGGTTGTCCGCGATCCTATGTGACCGGTGAGACCCTTGCCGGCGCGCAAGACTTTCTGCGTCGGAGAGTGTCCGGCCTGGTGGACGAAATCCACTCCCTCGAAGAACTCGCCTCGTGGATCGCGAACGACGAGGAAGTTGACCTGAACCCGAGCGCGGCCTGCGCGATTGAACTCGCCCTTCTGGACCTCCTGGGCCGAAGGGCGGGCCTACCCGTGGAGCGCATGCTTGGCCTTGCTCCGGTTTCGACAAGCCCCAGAGCTTCGGCCGTCTATGGGGACTCGCCCACGCCGATCTTTGCCCTGCAGATGCTGGTCTTCGGTTGGCGTGGCCTACGGGATGCCAAGCTCAAACTGTCCGGCGATCTGCGCCGTGACTATTGGCGATCCAGGATGCTCGCGCGGCGGGGCCCGCTTCGACTCGATGCGAATAATCTCTGGCCTGAATCCGCGACCGCTGT
This sequence comes from Bauldia sp., assembly GCA_020442065.1. GTDB lineage: Bacteria > Pseudomonadota > Alphaproteobacteria > Rhizobiales > Kaistiaceae > Bauldia. The sequence continues at coordinate 86,166 of JAGRKZ010000019.1, read as the reverse complement.
TTCTCATCTTGCGAGACTGACCGACTTCGCCTGGGCGGTCGAGGAGCCGGTCAAGGCCCGAGACATGATAGCGATGGGCGCGATCGGGGAGCAAACCGGATTGGAGATCGTATTGGACGAGAGCTTCCTGTCAGCTCGCGATCTCGACAGCCTTCCTTCGAATGCAAAGTTCGCCGTCAATGTCCGCGTCTCGAAACATGGCGGCCTTCTCCGAACCCTTTCAGCGATCGAGGCTGCCCGCGCTCGCGGCCTCAAGGTGATCGTCGGGGCTCAAGTCGGCGAAACCAGCATTCTTGCCCGCGCCGGTCTCGTGGCCGTCAGCGCCGCTGGCGACGCGCTGGCAGGCTACGAAGGCGGCTATGGCACCCACCTTCTGGCCCGCGATCTCACCAAGCGATCGCTTACCATAGGCACGGGCGGCGCCTTCCCGAGCGACGCCTTGGCGACGATAACGGGACCGGGCCTCGGGCTTGATCTCGCACCGGATGCGCCCCTGGTCGAAACGTCATTCTCCCGGTCCCGTTAGGCTTTTCAGAAAGGCGCGTCAGGCGGAGGCTGTCGGCGGCATGGCGGGTGTCTTTCCTTTGGTCCGGCACTACGGCTCGAACCATTGAGGTTTGGACTCCATTCCACACTGACGCCTATTGCCTCCGTCTTCGTCCCCGGACGTCGGACAGGGATCTAGAACTGAAATGCGGGTGTCTCGAATGCCGAGACGCAGCTTGATTTGATTTCGAATGTATGCATATGTATTCAATTGTGCAGGGAGATGCCAATGCCGGGCAAGACGGTCCCACTATCGGTGCGGGTCACGGATGCGGACGCCGAGTTTCTCGCCAGGCTCGATATTGCGGGTGCGACGACCCCATCGGAGAAGCTTCGCGCGTTGCTCACGGCTGAACGTACCCGGGGCGAGGGGGCTGGCGACCCGCACCGGTCGTTCGAAATCATTCGCGATCTGCTTCGCCCGGCCCAGCGCGGCATAAGGCTCGCTGAGGCCGAGCAGGGAATTTCGTCTGATTTCGTCAGAAAGGTCTATGATCGACTGCCGGAAATCGTTGCCGTGGCCTTGGTTGGCCCGGGGGAGGGGGCGGACCGGAAGGTGTTGACCAACTTCGAATCAAGGCTCCTGGATCAGGCCTTCGGTCTGATCCAGGAGGTCTTGGAGTTGGGGTTGATTGCTCAAGGACGTTGTTACGACCCAGCAGCGATCACCGTCAGGCTTCAGCCGGTGTTCGAGCTCGTGGATCTGATCCATTTGTCGCAGGAACGTCGCAAAGGAGACAAGTGATGGCCGAGGGTCTTGTGTCGCGCGTCAAACGGCTCATTTCGGGGAGCATCAACTCGATCGTTGATGCTGTCGAAAGTGCGGCTCCCGAGACAACGATGAAGGAGGCGATTCGCGAGGTCGACCGTGCGATCGATGATGTGCGCGACCAACTCGGTATCGCGATCGCCAACAAGCATCACGCAAGCAAGCGGCTCATGGAGGCGAATGCCAAGCACGAGGACCTCGCCGACAAGCTTCGGCTTGCGGTTGATCAGGACCGGGACGACCTCGCCGAGGCGGCGATCAGCCGTCAGCTCGATCTTGAGGCCCAGGTGCCTGTGCTTGAAGCCGCCCTTGAAGAAGCATCGGCGCAGGAGGCGGAGCTCAGCGGTTATGTCGCCGCGCTGCAGGGACGCAAGCGCGAAATGGAGGAGGATCTCCAGTCCTTTCTTTCGTCGAGGCCGGATATGGGCATGACGGAAGGCTTGGCGGCCAAGGTCCGGACCGCCGGTCCGAACGCCGAAAATCGCGCCGACAAAGCCGAGAGCGCGTTCAATCGGGTACTGCGCGGCGCCACCGGGGTGCCGGGAACTGCCAAGGCCGATCGTCAGACCGCCACGAAGCTTGCCGAGCTCGAAAAGGTCTCGAGAGAGAACCGAGTCCGGGAACGTCTTGCGGCAGTTAGGGCCCTGAAGCAGAGCGACTGATGACGGATTTCTTCGCGCCGGGAAATACGCCCTTTGCTGTCGCGATCTTGCTCGTGGCCCTAATCGCTGTGGTCGAGATCGTCGGTCTGCTGGTGGGGTTTTCTGCTTCCGGCGCGATCGATAGCCAACTTCCTGACCTCGACGTCGACGCCGATTTCAGTCCGCACGCATCACCGCTCCACGCCGATGCGCATGCGCCGGATGGCATTGGCCCCGGCCCTCTGTCGCAGGTTCTGAGCTGGCTTTGCGTCGGACGTGTGCCTGTTCTCGTCCTGCTCATCGTCTTCCTGTGCGCCTTCGGCCTTGCTGGCTTCTTCGTCCAGATGGTCGCTGACGGAATATTCGGTTTCTCTCTCCCTGCCGTGTTGGCCAGCATCCCCGCACTCGCTACTGCATTTCCCGCGACACGCTACGTCGGCTTGGCGCTTGCCAAAGTAATGCCCAAAGAGGAGTCCGAGGCTGTCAGCCAGACTGAGTTCGTCGGCAAGGTTGCCCTCGTCACTCGCGGCACCGCGCGGCGGGGAATGCCTGCCGAGGCGAAGCTCGCCGACCCCCACGGGCAAACGCACTACGTTCTCGTCGAGCCCGACGAGGATGCCGCGACGTTCAGTCAGGGCGCAGAAGTACTCATCGTACAGCAGACCGGCAGCGTCTACCGTGTCATCGCCAGCGTTAACGCAGCGATGTCGGACCGCTCGCCCTAGAGCCTCGGAGGCGAACATGTCCAATATCACCAACACCCTGATATTTGCGGGCGCGATCTTCCTTGCCCTCCTTGCGATCGGCTTGGTCTTTTCGAGGCTCTACAAGCGCTCCTCCAAGGAAGTGTCGTTCGTCCGTACTGGCTTCGGAGGTCAGCGCGTCATCATGAATGGCGGCTCCCTCGTCTTCCCGGTTCTGCATGAGATCGTGCCGGTCAACATGAACACGCTGCGCCTGGAGGTGAATCGATCCGACGAGCAGGCGCTGATTACACGGGATCGAATGCGGGTCGACGCTCAGGTGGAGTTCTATGTTCGGGTCCAGCCAACCCAGGAGTCGATCGCCAACGCCGCGCAGACACTTGGCAGGCGGACAATGCAACCAACCGATCTCAAAGAGCTTGTCGAGGGCAAGTTTGTTGATGCGCTCCGCGCGGTCGCCGCGGAAATGGCGATGGAAGAACTACACGAACAGCGTGTCAATTTCGTCCAAAAGGTGCAGGCTGCGGTCTCCGAAGACATTCTCAAGAATGGTCTCGAGCTAGAGTCGGTTTCCCTCACCGGACTGAACCAGACCAATCGCGACTTCTTCAACCCGCAAAACGCCTTCGACGCGGAGGGCCTGACGAAGCTCACCCAGGCAATCGAGGATCGGCGCAAAAAGCGAAATGACATCGAGCAGGAGACCCAGGTCCTGATCGAGCGCAAGAACCTCGACGCCGAACAGCAGAAGTTCCAGATCTCGCGTGACAAGGAATATGCTCGGCTTGAGCAGGAGCGCGAAATCAGGACGCGTGCTGCCGAACAGGCGGCGATCATCGCTCGAGAACAAGCCGAGCGCGAGCGGGAAGCGGAGCAGGCGAAGATCTTGTCCCGGCAGCAGGTCCGCGAGGCGGATATCGCGTCGGCTCAGATCGTCGCCGAGCGCGAAATTGCAAAAGACCGTCAGGTGCAGGAGCTCGACATCCAGAAGCAGCAGGCGGTCGAATCGGCGGCGGTTGAGAAGGCCAAGCAGGTTTCGCTTGCCGAGCAAGCGCGCGATATCGCCATCGCGCAGAAGTCTCGCGAGAAGTCGGAGGCCGATGCAGAGGCCGACCGCGCGCGCGCCATCGCGGCAAAGACCGCCGAGGAAGTCATCACCGCAAAGGAGAACGAGATTGCCGAGCGCGAGAAGCTGATTCAGCTGATCGAAGCTCGCAAGTTCGCTGAGCAGCAGGCGATCGCCGTGGTAGTCGCCGCCGATGCCGAAAAAAAGGCCGCCGCCGACCGCGCTGAAGCGGTGCGGATTGCGGCCGAGGCCGCCGCCGCCCAAGTCAAGATCTCCGCTGAGGGCGCTGCTCAGGCCGAGAAACTTCGAGCCGAAGGTCTGGAGGCGGTCTACCGCGTCGAGGCGCAAGGCCACCGGGCCGTCAACGAAGCCGCCAACGCGCTGTCGGTCGAGCAGATCGCGATGCAGGTTCGCATGGCGCTGATCAAGGCGCTGCCGGAAATCATCGCGGAGTCGGTGAAGCCGATCGAGAATATCGATGGCATCAAGATCCTGCACGTCGAAGGCCTGGGCAACGCTACAAGCGCCAATGGTGTCGACGGCGGCGGAAGTGGAGGTATTGCCGACCAAGCGGTGGCAGCAGCCCTTCGGTATCGCAGCCAGGCACCGCTGATCGATGCACTGATGAAGGAACTCGGGCTTCAGGGCGGCGACCTGAACGGACTCACAGCCGTCGCCCAACAACCTGCGACAGCGCAGGCGCCTCCGTCAGCAGCCGGTTCCGGGTCGAAGCCTCCACACTAGACCAGAGGAACAGCGAGAACGACACTGCGAGCGCGGACCGAGTCCAGTCACCTGGGGCGCGTCGGGAGAAGGTTCCGGCGCCTCGCGGCGGTAAGTGGAGCGCGTCCACAATCAACGGTCATCGGGCACGGCGCAACGGCATCCTGCAAAACGAACTGTACCGTGGGCGGCTCATCTACAGCCGGCTTCGGATGGTTCGTGATCCCGAGACTGGCAAGCGGCGGTCTCGAGAGAATCCCATCGCAGAGTGGATTGTAGTCGACTGCCCCGAACTCAGGGTCGTGTCCGATGACCTCTGGAACCAGGCCCAGGTCTTGAAGAGCCGTTTCAGTGCGCAGCCATCCCGCAAATCCCGGCGCGCGAAGCGTCTGCTGTCGGGACTCTTGACCTGTGGTGAGTGCGGGGGCGGGTTCACGATCGTCCGGCCCGGGAAGTAGGGCTGTGCCTCACATGGAGCAAAGGGAACTTGTGCCAATGGTCGACAGATCACGGCAGTCGAACTTGAGCGCCGTGTTCTGTCGGGGGTCGTGCAACACCTGTCCGACCCTGCGTTCCGGAGTGAGTTCGCCAAGGATTTCGGGCGGAACTGAAGCGGCTTCAGGATAGCACGTCTCAAGATATCTACGGTGCCGGAAAGGACCTGGAGCGCCTGTTTCGCAGCCGGGTGGCCCGTTTGGACGAGGTGCTCAACACTTCGCCGGAAATCCAGATCGAAGCGGGGCGAATTCTGCGTCAGATCGTCAGCGAAGTTGTGTTGAAACCGGGGAACGAGCGGGGTCGTATGCCCATTGAAGTCCGGGGCGATCCAAGCGCCTTAGATGTCGCTGCGACCGAACCCCGGCAAAATGGGATGATATCGGTGGTAGAGGGAAGGTAACCGAGATCAAACATTTTCCCCCAGATCGTTCGGTTGCCCCGGGGCATCGCCACGCCAAACCACACTGATCGCCAACGCTCTCGGTGTATGGAACGGGCTGGCGCAGACCCTGCTCCAGTGTGGCGTATGGCCTGCACCGGACGTGCTCACTGCGGCGCCTAGGCTCGCCGCGCCCGGTTGCGTTCGTGCCCGGCATCATCCAGCCCTGGACCGCGTCCAGGCATTTTCTTCATCTCGACGCTCCCCGCTCGGCGTGGCGGCGTAGACTGTTTGCGGTCGGGAGCGGATGACGAAGCCATGCCCTCTCGCTGCCATTGCCGGAAGCGCGCGGGGCTCATCGCGAAGCGATCATGGAACGCCTCGTAAAAGCGGGAAAGGGACCCGAATCCCGAGGCAAATGCAATCTCGGCAACGCTCAGATTCGTCGTCACCAGCCGGGCCTGAGCGTTGTCCAGGCGACATCTTGTGATGTACTCCAGAATGGTGAGGGAAAGCGACTTCTTGAACAGCGTCATCGCATAGTTTGGGTGTAGGGCGGCGGCGCGCGCTACGTCCGACACGGATATGTCCTCCGGCGAATGCTCGCCGATGAATCGAAGCATTGCCTCGACGAGGTCGTAGCGCGCCCGCCCGCCGCGCATCCGGGCGAGCGGAAGCGGTGCGGCCTGCCGAAGATCGCTCCAGCCATCGTGGTCCAGGCGGCGTAGACGTGCGCCGAGTTCCTCTCTGACGATCGCCTCGAGCCGCCCGTCTTCGCCGAGCAGATCCTCCCTCCACTGCACGAACTGTGCGGGATCGCTCTCGTAGCCACCGACGGCTGCGGCGAAGGCGCCGTTGAAGAGTGCCGACTTGAGCGGCTCGCTGAGCGGCGCTGCCATGAACAGCGCCACGGGAACGTAGAGGCAGACGAACCGTGTTCCTGGCAAATGGCCCACGGTGCGATGGGGAACCATCCCCCAGAACAGGCCGACTTGCCTGGAGCGAAGGCGAACTTCGCGGCCGTCGAACCAGTAGGTCATTTCACCGTTGAGGACGTAATTGATCTCGAACTGGCTGTGGCGATGGGGCGCCGACATGACCTCCACCTCGCTCACGCGACCGGCGCAGAAGCGATGGTCGTCGAAGGTAATCGTCATCGTTCCGTCACGCGGGACCGGGAAGCGATGAGGATCGAGCGCGTTCATCTTAGGATCCCGGAAGATCTTTTCCGCAGAGAGGTAGCCCCTACGGGATTGTAAGCGCATTGTGCCGGCAAGGTCCACAGCCGCACGCGGCGACAGGTGGACCCTCACACGAGCCGCACGGACTGCGGCCTATTGGGAGGACAATGCGATGAAGCCGAGAATGTCCCTCTACGGGGCAGCCCTTCTTTCGTTCGCACTCGCCGGATCGGCATGGGCGGGCGAGCTCGTCATTAACACCGACATGTCGGATCCCGCGCCGAAGGAGGCGTTCGAAGCCGTTTTAGAGGGCTTCAAGGCCGAGAACCCGGACATCACTGTCACCTGGAACGAGTTCGACCACGAAGGTTACAAGTCCGCTATTCGGAACTTTTTGACTGCTGACCCTCCCGATGTCGCCGCTTGGTATGCAGGCAACCGGATGGCGCCCTTCGTCAACAGCGGCCTGTTCATGGACGTCAGCGACGTGTGGGCGGAGAACGGTTTGAACGACACGCTCAAGTCGGCGTCCGCCTCGATGACGATCGACGGAAAGAAGTGGGGCGTGCCCTATACCTACTATCAGTGGGGCGTCTACTACCGGAAGGATATCTTCGAGCAGAACGGCATTGCGGTGCCGAAGACCTGGGCGGAGTTCGTTGCGGCCTGCGAGAAGCTTAAGGCCGCCGGGATCACGCCGATCGCGATCGGCACCAAGGCCCTCTGGCCGACCGGAGGCTGGTTCGACTATCTCGACCTCCGCGTCAACGGCTACGAGTTCCATATGGATCTCACCGCGGGCAAGATCCCCTATACCGATCCCCGCGTGAAGGCGGTGTTCGAGAAATGGGGCGAACTGGTCACCCCGGGCTACTTCCTCGAGAACCATGCGGCGCTCGACTGGCAGGACGCGATGCCCCAGATCGTGCAGGGCAAGGCGGCCATGTACCTGATGGGCAACTTCATCGTCGCGCCGCTCAAGGAAGCGGGCCTTACCGACGACAATCTCGGGTTCTTCCAGTTCCCCGAGATCACGGCCGGGATCCCAATGTCCGAGGACGCCCCGACCGACACGCTCCACATCCCTTCCGGTGCGAAGAACCCGGAGGAGGCAAAGAAGTTCCTGGCCTATGTCGCACGTCCCGACGTGCAGTCCTCGTGGAACGAGATTCTCGGCCAGCTGCCGGTGAACAACCAGTCGGAGAAGCCATCCGACCCGTTCCTCGATGCGGGCTTCGCGATGCTGTCCGATGCATACGCCCTCGCTCAGTTCTATGACCGCGATGCGCCGGCCGAAATGGCGAAGGCGGGGATGGAAGGCTTCCAGGAGTTCATGGTGAAGCCCGACAATCTCGACCAGATACTCGAGCGCCTCGAGAAGACGCGCGCACGCGTCTACAAATAGGCTACCGCGCTTCGACCCGGGCCCGCGCGGACCCGGGTCCAGTCCAACTCGACTCTTAGGTCTGAGAAGGGGCTTTGCGATGTCGGCTGTCGATCCGGCCGTGCCAAGGGTTGAACCGTACCAGCCGGGCTTCTGGCGGCAAAACCAGCGCCGCCTCGCGCCCTGGCTCTTCCTGGCACCAGGGATGCTGATGTTCCTGGTCTACGTCATCATCCCGATCTTTCAGTCGATCTGGATTAGCTTTTACGACTGGGACGGGCTCGGCGAGGCCATCTGGATCGGAATCGGCAATTACGTAGAGCTGCTCGATGACGAGGCGTTCTACACCTCGATCTATAACAACATCCTCTGGCTTCTGCTCTACCTCCTGGCCATTCCAGCCGGACTCGCGATCGCGATCTTCCTCAACCAGACGGTCTTTGGCATCCGATTGGTGAAGTCGCTGTTCTTCTTCCCTTTCGTCATCAGCCAGGTCGTCGTCGGGCTGATGTTCTCGTGGTTCTACGCGCCCGAATTCGGCCTTTTCTATCAGCTGAGCGAAGTCTTGACGGGCAAGGGGATTGCGATCCTCGCCGACGAAAATCTCGCGACGTTCGGAATCATCGCGGCAGGGCTGTGGCCTCAGATTGCCTACTGCATGATCCTCTACCTGACCGGTCTCAACAACATTAATCCTGAGCAGATCGAGGCGGCACGGATGGATGGCGCCAAGGGATGGTCGATGCTGTGGCGGATCGTCGTGCCGCAGCTCCGCCCCGCGACCTTCATCGCGCTGGTGGTGACCGTGATCGGGGCGCTCCGGTCGTTCGATCTCGTGTCGATCATGACCGACGGCGGCCCCTACGGCGCCACGCGCGTCCTGTCCTTCTACATGTACGAGCAGGCGCTGTCCGAGTACGGCTACCGGATGGGCTACGGCGCCGCCATCGCGACCGTGCTCTTCATCATCATGATGGTGTTCATTTCGTTCTTCGTCGTCCGCCTGGTCACGCGCGAGCGGAGCGGCTGACATGTTCCCCACGCCGATCGCGAAGGTCTCCGCTCCCGTCCGGATCGCCTACAAGGTCCTCCTGCCGGTGGCCCTCATCATCTGGCTCCTTCCGCTTCTCGGCGTCGCCATGACGTCAATGCGACCGGGGTCGGATCTCACCGCCGGCAACTATTTCGGCATCCCCAGCCGCTTCGCTGGTATTGAGAACTACACCGCCGTCTTCCGCGACAGCCCCATCGGCTGGTACATCCTCAATTCCTTCAAGATCACGATTCCCACCGTGGTCGGTGCTATCCTGCTGTCGTGCCTCACGGGCTTCGCCCTCGCCATCTACCGTTTCCGCGCAAATATCATCGTCTTCTTCCTCTTCGTGGCCGGCAACTTCGTCCCATTCCAGATCCTCATGATTCCGGTGCGAGACCTCAGTCTCCGGGCGGGCGTCTACGACACTGCCCTGGGCCTTATCTTGTTCCATGTCGCATTCCAGACCGGCTTCTGCACCCTTTTCATGCGCAACTTCATCTCGTCGCTTCCCTTCGCCCTTGTTGAATCGGCGCGTGTCGAGGGCGTCTCGGAATGGAAGATCTTCCGCCACGTCGTGATCCCGCTCATGCGTCCGGCGATTGCCGCGCTGGCGGTGCTCGTCTTCACCTTCGTGTGGAACGACTACTTCTGGGCGACGGTCCTCGCGCAGGGCCAAAACACCATGCCGGTCACCGCCGGACTCTATTCGCTCAATGGCCAGTGGATCGCCGCCTGGCAGCTCGTGTCGGCGGGCTCGATCGTGGCGGCGCTGCCACCCGTCCTCATGTTCTTCCTGATGCAGCGTCATTTCATCGCCGGCCTCACCCTTGGAGCGACGAAGGGATGAGCCAACTGGTTCAGCTTGACGGCGAAGGATCGAGCATCGCGCTGCTCGTGCCGGAGACCGGGATGCCGCTTCTTCTCCATTGGGGTGTGCGTCTGACCGCTCCCCTCGACAACGCAACGGCGGAGGCGCTTGCGGTGCGCGCGAGTCGCATCAATGGTCTCGACGAAAGCGTTGCGGCCGCGACTCTCCTGCCCACCGGCGGACTCGGGTTCTTCGGCTGGCCGGCGCTCGCCGGCCACCGCTCCGGCCGCGACTTCATCCAGTCCTTAACCGGCTGGGACGTGGTGCGCGATGAGAAGTCGGCGACGCTTGCCGCGCGCGACGACATCGTTGGCCTCCGTCTCGAGATCAACCTTGAACTTCACCCAGGCGGCGCGCTCACGATGCGAAGCGGCCTGGTCAACGAAGGCAGGGAGCCGTTCATCCTCGACCGCATGATGGCCGGAACCATGATGGTGCCGGAGCGGGCCACCGAGCTGCTCACTTTCGACGGCATGTGGGGCGCCGAGTTCCAACCGATCCGGGGGGTCCGCCCGGCATCGCTTCTGCTCCGCGAGAACCGGCGCGGGCGGACCTCGCACAATCGCTACCCGGCGCTCGTTCTCGGCACTCCGGGATTTTCCGAGAACGCGGGTGAGGTATGGGGGCTGCATCTGGGCTGGAGTGGCAACCATGTTGTTGCGCTCGATAGTCTCGATGATGGCCGCTGCCTCGTCCACGCTGGCGAATTGTTCGAGCCGGGCGAGTGGATCATCGATGCGGGCGACGAGTATCGCAGCCCGGTCGTGACAATGGCCTACGGAGCTGGCGGGCTCGAATCACTTGCTCGTAGCTTCCACGCCTACGTACGGCATGCGCTGCTTGCCTGGCCGGGCGGACGGATGCGGCCGCGGCCGGTGACCCTCAACACCTGGGAAGGCAACTACTTCAAGCACGACGTTGAGCGTCTGAAGCGTCAGGCCGAAGCTGCCGCGGCGCTGGGCGTCGAGCGCTTTCTGCTCGACGATGGATGGTTCGGCTGCCGCGACGACGACCGCAGCAGCCTCGGCGACTGGCAAGTCGACCGCCGGAAGTATCCCGACGGCCTCGATCCGCTGATCGCCCACGTCCGGTCGCTCGGCATGGAGTTCGGGCTCTGGATCGAGCCGGAGATGGTCAACCCCGATTCCGATCTGTACCGCGCCCATCCGGACTGGGTGCTCGGCGTCGAGGGAAGGCCGCTGGTCCTGTCCCGGCACCAACTGGTCCTCGATTTGACCCGGCCTGAAGCCGCCGATCACGTCTTCGCCCAAATCGACGCCGTGCTCGCCCGTCATGACATCTCCTCCATCAAGTGGGACATGAACCGCGACCTCACGGCCGCCGGCGATCGGATTGGACGCGCGGCGACGGGCCGACAAACGCGAGCCGTCTATGCGCTGATGGACCGACTCCGATCCGCTCACCCCGCGGTCGAGATCGAAAGCTGCGCGTCAGGCGGCGGCCGTGCCGACTTTGGCGCGCTTGCCCGCGCCCATCGCGTTTGGCTCTCCGATTGTACGGACCCAACCGAGCGGCAGCGCATCCAGAGGGGCGCTTCGATTTTCCTGCCGCCGGAAGTGGTCGGGGCCCATGTCTCGGCATCGCCCAACCATCAGACCCACCGCGCCCAGACGATGGGCTATCGCGCGCTGGTCGCGCTGCCCTTCCATTTCGGCGTCGAGCTCGACCCCGTCGGCCTATCCGAAGCCGACCGCAGGGAACTTGCAGCCTGGATCACGATCCACAAGCGCCTTCGGCCGCTCTTTCATGGCGGGCGTCCGTTCCACCGCGATCCCGACGACGGCCGATCGCTGTACGGCGTGGCGGCGCTCGACCGCCGGCAGGCCGCCGTGTTGGTTACCCAGGAACAGGCGGCAATTCGCGAACTGCCGCCGCCGCTGAGGGTTCCGGGTCTCGACGCGGCGGCCCGCTACCGTATCCGGCTACTGAATCCGGCGGCGCCGGACTTCATCCGGCAGACGGCCGCGCAGTCCGACCTCCTCGGAGGCGGTCGTCTTGTCACCGGCGAGGCGATCTTCCGCATCGGCCTGCCGCTCCCGGCGCTTCGGCCGCAGTCGGGCATTCTTCTCGAGTTCGAGTCACAAGGGGCATAAGCGATGGCCGACGTAACGCTCGCCAACGTGACCAAGAGCTTCGGCGACGTCGCCGTGATCAAGGGCGTGGATCTGTCGATCGGCGACGGGGAATTCTGCGTCTTTGTCGGGCCGTCGGGTTGCGGCAAGTCCACGCTTCTGAGGCTGGTGGCCGGACTGGAGGACATCACGAGCGGCGAGCTTCGCATCGGCGGCCGTGATGTGACGCGGGTGGAGCCCGCAAGCCGCGGCGTGGCGATGGTGTTCCAGAGCTATGCCCTTTACCCGCACATGTCGGTCAGGGACAACATCTCCTTTGGCCTCCGGATGGCCAAGGCGCCATCGGCGGAGATTGATCGTCGTGTGCGCAAGGCGGCGGGCATGCTCCAACTTGACGGGCTGCTCGACCGGAAGCCGAGCCAACTCTCCGGCGGCCAGCGCCAGCGCGTCGCGATTGGCCGCGCGATCGTCCGCGAGCCTGGAGTCTTCCTCTTCGACGAGCCGCTATCGAACCTCGACGCTGCGCTCCGGGTCCAGACCCGTATCGAGATCGGCAAGCTCCATCAGGACTTAGGCACGACCATGGTCTACGTCACGCATGACCAGGTCGAGGCGATGACAATGGCCGACAAGATCGTCGTGCTCAACGCCGGCCGGATCGAACAGGTGGGCAGTCCACTCGAGCTATACCATCGGCCAAGGAACCGTTTCGTTGCCGGCTTCATCGGCTCGCCGAAGATGAACTTCATGGAGGTCGATGCCCGTTCGGATGGAGGCCATGTTGCGGTAGACTTGCCGGGCGGGGGCCGGGTGGCGCTGCGACAGCAGTCCGGGCCGGTCGATGGTCGGGTCGTGCTCGGCGTTCGGCCCGAGCATCTGCTCGCGCGAGGCGGTGGTGACGCCGCGCTTTCCGGTACGGTACGGCTTGCGGAGCACCTTGGCGGCGAGACGATGCTCTATGTCGACGTTCCCGGCGCGGGTGAACTGACCGTCCGCTCCGACGGCCTCGACATGGCCAAAGTCGGCGATCCGATTGCGGTGGGCGTCCCGGCGGCGGCATGCCACCTCTTCGATTCGTCCGGCGCTGCGCTGGTCAACGGCTCGCTGCTCTGATCCCACATGCTTGGCGTCTGCTACTATCCCGAACACTGGCCTGAGTCGTGGTGGGCCGACGATGCGCGACGCATGCGTGATCTCGGCCTTCGTACGGTGCGCATCGGCGAATTTGCTTGGAGCCGAATCGAGCCCGAACCGGGTCGAATCGAGATCGACTGGCTACGCCGGGCCGTCGATACGCTCGGGGCGGCCGGCCTTGAAGTTGTCCTTTCTACGCCGACCGCGACGCCGCCGAAGTGGTTGATGGACGCGCATCCCGAGATCGCGCCGGTCGATGAAGACGGCACAGTCCGCGGCTTCGGCTCGCGCCGCCACTACACGTTCTCCTCATCTGTCTTCGCGTCCGAGGCAGCGCGTATCGCCGAGGTCGTGGCGCGGTCCCTTGGCCGACACCCGGCGGTCGTGGGCTGGCAAATCGACAACGAATATGGCTGCCACAACACCGCCCTGTCATATGGCGATACCGATCTTCGGGCCTACCGGGAGTGGCTGCGACGGCGCTACCAGTCGACCGAGCAGATGAACGAGGCGTGGGGAAACGCCTTCTGGTCAATGGAGTTGCGCCACTTCAACGAAGCGGCCCTTCCGGTTCGGGCGGTGACCGAGACCAACCCTGCGGCACGCCTCGACTACTGGCGCTTCTCATCGGATCAGATTGTCGCCTTCAACAGGATGCAGGCCGACATCATCCGCGCGCATTCGCCGGGGCGGTTCGTCACCCACAACTTCATGGGTCTCTTCCTCGACTTCGATCACTTCGCCTGCGGTGCCGATCTTGATCTTGCGACTTGGGATTCCTACCCGATCGGCTTCACGGAGCGATTCCCGTTCAGTGAGGAAGAGCGCAACGCCTATGCCATGACCGGGCATCCCGACATGGCACCCTTTCACCACGATCTCTATCGCGCTGTCGGGCGTGGCAGGTGGTGGGTCATGGAGCAGCAGGCAGGGCCGGTGAACTGGGCGCCGTGGAATCCTGTGCCGCGGCCGGGGCAGATCCGCCTCTTCACGTGGGAGGCGATCGCGCACGGTGCGGAGCGTGTGATGTACTTCCGCTGGCGACAAGCTCCGTTCGGTCAGGAGCAGATGCATTCCGGGCTCAACCTGCCCGACAATTCCGGCCTTTCGCCTGGGGGATCCGAGGCGGCCGAGGTGGCGCGCGAACTCGACGCCATCGGCCCGTTGCCGGCGCCGACGCTCGCGCCCGTCGCGCTCGTCATCGACTACGAAGCCTCGTGGATCACGCGCATCCAGCCCCAGGGTGCGACCTTCAACTACGGCGAACTGGCTTACCGCTGGTACGAGGCGGCCAGGAGGTTGGGGCTTGACATCGATATCGTTCCTCCCGGCCACGATCTCAGCGCCTATCGCCTCGTCCTGGCGCCGTCATTGCCTTACGTCAGCGAAGTGGCCCTCAATGCTTTTAAGAAGACGACGGCGGAGATCGTCTTCGGCCCACGCAGTGGATCGAAGACTCGGCACTTCTCGATCCCCGAAAACTTGCCGCCGGGGCCGCTCGCCGAGTTGATCCCATTCCGAGTCGTCGAGGTCGCATCACTTCGACCCGGTCTCACAGAAGAGGTGAAGGGCCGAATCTCGGGGCAGGTTCGCCGCTGGCGTGAGCATATCGCGTGCGAAAAGGAATTCGCGGAGGCGGCATTCGCCGACGGAATGCCGGCAATGATCCGATCCGGGCGGTTCTCCTATCTTGCCGGCTGGGCCGAAATCGATCTCATCTCGGCGGTGCTGGTCGCAGCGGCGGAGCGCGCGCGTGTAGCCACCACTTCTCTGCCGGCATCTCTGCGGTTGCGACGGCGGGGGAACCTCAAATTCGCGTTCAACTATGGCAGCGAGCCGGTCGAACTCACTTTCCCGCCCGATGCTGCGGTTTTGGGCAGTTCGACGGTCCCGCCGAGCGGCGTGACAATCTGGCGCGAAGACTGAGGCAGAAATGGTCCAGGTTAGCAGGCCAGAGACGCCTGGCGCCGTCCAGGCCCGATGAACGAATCGCATCGCTGCGCAGTTCGCGAGGCGAGTTAGACCATCGCCCGGTCTGGAGATCTTGTGATCCCCGGGGTGATGTTTCGCCAGCAGCGACTGTTCGTCACTCGGTCACCCCCGACAGCTTCCACGGCGGCCTTATCGTTTGCCGCAGGTCGACATCCACGATAGCTCGGCAGCGCATCGGCCCCGGATAAGGCTGTTGAGCACCTCGAGTTCGTTCAATAGCTCGATCGGGTCGCGACCTCGGCTGTCGGACACTGCTCCCTTCAGCCAGTCGCTGAAGCCCGGATGTGAGAGGACCCAATCCATCCGATCGTTCGCCGCGTCGAGCAAGCGCTTGGCCTCCGTCCGCATCGGCATCGCGCCTCCCAGCGCAGGTCATGGATTGCACTGAGGGCACTCGCCTGGCTCCGCCGTGGACGACGGTGCCGGATGCTCCAGGCTGAGGCCGCATCCCGCGCATGTCTCGATTTCCGCCTTGAGGGCGAGCGTCGGCTCGCCGCACCATGCGCACGGAAGCCCGAATACTCTCCTGCCGACCGCAAGACCCGGTCTTGAGCACGCCGGACAGCGCCTGCGGTAGCGATTCAGCAGGTCTTCCGCTGCCCGCTTGATCGACAGCATGCGGGTCGGGTTGCGATGAGCGCGCATGTCGGTTTCGAGATGGGCGGCACCGCAAGCCTTGAGCGCCTCACCGACAGAGTCGACCAGATGCTCTTCGTTGTCGATCCGCTTCGTCAGATAACGGCTCGGTATCGGGACGCCGCCGGCTATGCCGATCACGACCACACCCTGCGCCGGAAACCCGACCCGCTTCGCAAAGCTGAGGGCCGAGGGAATATCCTCAACGACCATGTGGTCGTAGTTTGGCGAGAGATCGATGTGACACCCGACGATTTCCAGCTTGGTATCGAGATCGTGGAGGACAACGATCTCCTTTCCCACGGCGAGCAAAGGAATGTTCGGGTGCGGCCCGAAGCTTCCCTCGCTGGCGATCCCGACAGATGCCTCCGGAGATGCTTCAAGCCCGGCGGCGAGCTTCGCGCGGGCTGCGTCCAGCTGCGATCCCTTCCGCTCTACCTCGCGACTGAAGGTTCCGAACCGATCCGTGTCGAAGGGCCGCGGCACCTCGATGGACAGGCCCAAGCCGGCTTCGAGAACCGGGCCGATCACTTCCTCCTTGCCGTGCATTGTCGCCAGGACAGCGCGCTTCCCCGCAAGGTCGAACGGGCGCGCGGCCTTCATCAGAAATAGCCTTCGCGCTTCTGCTGTTCGAGCGAGCCCGTCCCTTCTCGGTCCGACAGCCGGCCCTGCCGCTCTGAGCTGGACGCGAACAAGGTCTCGCGGACGACGGACTCCAGATCGTCTGCCGTTGATTCGATCGCCGCGGTGACGGGCCAGCAGCCAAGGGTACGGAATCGCACCGTGCGGGTTGTGACCGTCTCGCCCGGCCTAAAGCGCATCCTTTCCGGATGGTCCACGACGATCACCGCACCGTCGCGCTCGACGACGTTCCTCGGCATCGCGAAGTAGAGCGGCGCGAGCTCGATGCGGCGGAGGAGCGCGTAGGTCCATATGTCGGCCTCCGTCCAGTTCGACAGGGGAAAGACCCGGACCGACTGCCCCTTTGCGAGCCGCCCATTGTAGAGCCGCCACAGCTCGGGACGCTGCTGTCGCGGATCCCAAACGTGTCCAGGATTTCGCACGGAGAACACCCGTTCTTTTGCCCGCGACTTCTCCTCGTCACGCCGCGCCCCCCCGAAGACGACATCGTAGCCGCCCCGATCAAGCGCATCCTTGAGCGCCTCGGTGCGCATCACGGTGGTGTAGGCGTCACCATGGTCGAAGGGGTTGAGCCCAGCCGCCCGTCCTTCTTCGTTGGCGTGGACGATGAGCGAGAGGCCGTTGTCCCTGACGAAGCCATCCCGGAATTCCATCAGCGACCTGAACTCCCAGGTCGAATCGACGTGGAGCATCGGGAAAGGGGGCGGCGCGGGATAGAACGCACGCAGCGCCAGATGCGCAAGCACGGTCGAATCCTTGCCGGCCGAGAACAGCATCACCGGGCTGCGGGCCTCCGCGACGCCTTCCCGCAGGATGTGTATCGCCTCGGCTTCGAGCGCCTCGAGGTGAGAGAGCGAGGTCATGACATGGGCTCCCACAGAAGGTCGCCGAGATAGCGGCGCAGTCCCGGTCGCTCGTCGTCCATCGCAAAGAGGTGGATCCAGCCATTGTCGACGAGCTGACGCACTGTCTCGCTTTTGCCGATCACCGCATCGATCGCTTCGGTCGGCGCCGCAATGACCACGGACAGCCGCAAGGGATCGTGGATCAGGCGCTGGCCGTCATGGAGGGATTGCCAGGGAAGCCCTGGACGAAGATCGCCGCCGTTGCCCTCGAAGACGCCCACGGACCCGCCGACGACATTGTGCAGCACCTTGTTGCCGCTGCCGAACACCCGGTTGTCGACGGTCGAGGCGTAGTACTGAAGATTGATCCAGCTCGCCACCACCATCGGCGCGGTCATGATCAACTCGAGAACCGCGAAGTCTCGGTCGCTCCGCCAGTCGTATGAGTGCAGAAAGCACCGCCCGCCGAGATCGACTGCGGCCGTCCGGGACCGAGGGGCAGCGATGAAGGCGGAACATCCCGCCAGCCCCCATTCGGGCCGAACCTGACTCCAGTCGCGGCTCCGTGCCATGATCTGTGCGTCGACCGGGCGGCCCGGATCGATCGAAAGCCGCAGCGCCCGCTCGGCCCGCGCCATGCCGCCGGCCGCGGCAAGGGATTGCTTCAATCTTGCGAGTTCAGCCGAATGGGTCGACGGTACGGAGTCCTCCTCGAACAGGGTCACCCGGTCGGTGGTCGTGTCATGGAGCCCTCCGATGAACACGGTGTCTTCAGGGATCGTGAGGCCTCGCGCCGGAAGCCCGGCCCGCACGTCGGGATCGTTGAGGATCATGGCCGCCACGCGCGCATTGGCTTCGCCGCTATGGCCGCCGCACGCACCGCAATCCAGTCCAGCGGCAAAGGGATTGTTGACGGTCGTGGAGCCGTGGCCGATCAAGAGGACGATCCGGGCGAAAGTACCCGTAAGCGACATGGCCTTGAGCATCGATTCAGCCAGATCCAGCCTGGCATCCGCTGACAGACCGGTCGTCCGCTCTCCCACTTTTCTCTGCGCGATACGCGGGCCGAGGCTGACCCCGACGCGCGGGTCGTCCTTCCCGCCGCCGCGAGGGGCAAGCGACCGGAGCGGACCAAGCGTCTCCGCCACCAGCTTGCCCGCGTAAGTCCATCCCATGCTCTCCACGAACGCGAAGGACGAGACCGCGGCGAGCTTGAAGGACTGCCAGGTCGCGGTGACCCGCCGCCGCGCGGTACGGAGGGCGGCAAGCCTTCCTTCCTCGCTCTCGCCGGCCGACTCGACGCCCTCACAGACGACAAACTTCGGCGTCAGCAGGACCGGACACTGTGCGGCACCGTGACGATCACCGAGCGGCACATACTCGATCGGCAAGCCGAAGAATCCGGCAAAGCCGATCGTCTCGATTTCGGGGGATGAGGTCTCGAGCGCCCGCCGAAACACCTCCGAGCGGACGTCGATGCAGAACGCTGCCTGGACGGCAGGGCGCCGGGCCGGTGGCTCGGCGGCCGATTGCCTGAGGCTTGCGGCGAGTGTCCGCTGCGCCGCCTTCTCATAGGCCGACTGCAGGATCGCGTCGACAATCCGGTCGTTGTCGCTCACCGTCTCCGGACGGGAGAACTCGGCGCGAGCCCGAGACCAAGCTGCAGTAAGCCCACCGCCCTGCACTTCAAGAATTGCCAAATCCCAGGCAAGACGGACGGCCAAGAGCTCAAGCAGCGTGCGATCGTTGTGGCCGTCAAGCTCGCTCTCCCAGACGCGGTAGCGTGCATGGCCTGACCAGCCGCCGACCGTCATGAGCAGACGGTGGAAGTAGGGTTCGAGCGCATTTTTTGGGAGGCCGAGACGAGAAACGCCGAGGACCAGCAGATCGTCGGCTGTCGCCGGCAAGGCGGAGACGTGCCGCCGAAATCCGGCGAGGCCCATGACCTCGGGCGACCGGTCGATCATCGCCTCCCGACGCCATGCCTCATAGGGCGAAAGATCGCGGCAAGGCGACGCCCACAGCGCCTGGCCGCCATCGAAGTAACCCGCCGCCCAAGACGAGATCCGCTCGACAACGAAGCCGGCCCAGTCCTTGCCGGTAGCCGCCGTGGCAACAGCGGCCACGGTGGGCAGCATCGAAGCCGGCGGCGGATCACCGGCCTTGGCTGCGGACTTGATCCACCCGATGTCGCAAGACGGAGACGGCCGCGGCCGGGCCTCCGCAAGAGCGGCGGAGAGATCGGCATCGGTAATCCGGCCGCCCGAGATCGCCTCGGCATAGAAGGCGCGCGGTATGGTTAGCCGGGCCCCCGCGGTCCTGGCCATGGTGGACGCGGCATCGACGAAGGTCTTGTCGACGAGCCCAAGGAAGGGGTTCACCGCGACGAAACTGTCGAGAGGCCAGAGCGGCGCAATCCGCCGCGTGGCGCGTGTCGCTGCGTCGATCACGCCGCAATCGGGTGTCTCGGAGAGAGCCTTTTGGGTCAGCCCTCTCTGCAGGACGAGCGTGTCCATGAGATGTTCCTCCATCACGGAAACGGGTGGGCCAGCAGCCGCTTGTCGGCGCCGATAAGCCGATTGAAAAGGAGATTGGCGTAAAAGCCGTTGGCTACATGGATCCGAGCGGCAACGCCCAGGGCCGTGGACGCCCAGACCCGGACAATAAGCTGCATGGCGGTGACGGCGGCAAAGGAGATGACCGCAAGCCCCATGATTGTAAGCCCAAGCACGCCCGGCTCAGGCACGGGTGGCAGCACAGGCATCATCAGCCATGCCACAAAGCTCTGGAGCACGAAGTACGCGACGGTCGCGCCGCCCACCCCCGCGACGACGCGAACGACGACGCCGGCGACGCCCTCCCCCCGCAGCGACAGGGCGATCGGCACGGCCAGTCCCATCACGACGATCGCGCCGAGGGTGAGGACTGCGGCGTTTTCGCGTTCGAGAAGACCGAAGGACCATCCGATGCCCGCGTAGAGGGCCAGCGCGAGGACGAACCCCGCCAACACTCCACCGGCGCGCGGCCCATCCGAGGCCGCCGGCGCCGCCGTTGCGCGTGTGACCTCGACGATGCTTCCGGAAGAGAGGAACGCGTGCGCCTTGTAGAGCGCATGGGCGACGATATGGAGGATCGCCACCGAGAAGGCGCCGAGGCCGCACTGGAGCAACATGAAGCCCATCTGGGCGGTGGTCGACCAGGCAAGTGATGCCTTGACGCTGGGCTGGGTCAGCATGACGACGCCGCCGAACAGCGCCGTGAAACCTCCGACCAACGCGAGGAGATGAAGCGAGGCGGCGGACAGCACCATCACGTCGGCAAAGCGAATGACGAGAAATCCACCGGCGTTGATGACGCCGGCATGGAGAAGGGCAGAAACCGGTGTCGGCGTTTCCATCACTTCCGGAAGCCAGCCATGCATCGGAAACTGTGCTGACTTCAGCAGGGCAGCGACTGCCATCAGGAAGGCCGCGACCGCAGCTCCCCATGGAATGGTTGTTTGCGCTGACCTTTCGGCCGCCTCGAGAATGGAGGCGATATCGCTCGATCCGAACGCCGAAGCCAGGAGAACGGCGGCGGCGATGAGGCAGGCGTCGCCCAGTCTCGCCGTCAAAAACTTCTTCCGGGCCGCGATGACGGCGCCACGCCGCTCCGGGTAGAAAACGAGAAGCCGGTGCAGCGCCAGGCTGGTTCCGATCCAGGCGCCGACCAGTTGGAAGAGATTGCCGGCCGTGACCAGCAGCAGGACGGCGGCGAGCGTGAGGCAAAGGGCGCCGACGAAGCTCCCTTGCCGCGGATCTCCGTCAAGATAGTTCCGGCTGAAGGCAACGACGGTCAGTCCGATGAACGATACGAGCAGGACCATCACGACGCTCAACGCGTCGAGCCTGAACGAGAGGCCGACGTCGCCGATACCGATCATCTGACTCGTGGTGGCTCCCTGCACCGCCACCAGCACCGCAGCACCGATCCCCAGAAGGAAAGAGGTGGTCGTCGCGACGAGGCTCGCCAATAGAACCCTGGTCGGTTTCGATCCCGGCTCGGCAACGGAGACCGCCGCGGCTGCGACAAGGGCCAAGGGTGTGAGCAACATGAACTGCGCGATGGACGACGGCGGCATTCTCGACTCCGCTGGCATTGGGATGGCGGTGAGAGATAGCCCATCGGTATTGTTCTATGAAATTCATTGTTTGCAACATATCGATCTTCAAAATAGAATGATCGTTATGCGCCTTAACTACAATCACTTGCGCTACTTCTGGGCGGTCGCCCATGACGGCAATCTGACCCGGACCGCGGAGCGTCTCGGCGTCTCTCAGTCCGCGCTTTCGATCCAGATCCGGAAACTCGAGGATCAGATCGGCCACGCGCTGTTCGAGCGGAGCGGCAAGCTGCTTCGCCTGACCGAGGCGGGCCGTATTGCACTCGATCATGCCGACGTCATCTTCGCAGCCGGCGACGAATTGATCGGCACGCTTAACGACCGGCCGGACTCAAGACGGCTTGTCCTGCGGGTCGGGTCCTTGGCAACGCTCTCGCGAAACTTTCAGATCGGATTTCTTCGGCCAATTCTCGGCCGCGACGACGTCGAGGTCGTTGTGCGTTCCGGAGCGCTAAGCGATCTGCTGCAAGGGCTCGAAGACCAGCGGCTCGACGTTGTGCTGGTCAATCGGGCGGCGCCGAGAGATGCCGCCACGCCCTGGATCTCGCATCCGATCGCGGAGCAGCGCGTCATTCTCGTCGGCGTACCAGGGCGTCTCAAGAAGGGGAGCAACTTGAAAGAGCTTCTCTCCCAGCAGCCGTTGGTGCTGCCGACGCTCGAAAGCAGTATCCGCACCGGCTTCGACGCTCTCGCGGATCACTTGGGGATAAGGCCCCGCATTGCCGCCGAAGTCGACGACATGGCCATGATGCGGCTTTTCGCGCGCGAAGGCATCGGGCTTGCCGTCGTTCCCCGCGTCGTTGTCCAGGACGAACTCGCGAGCGGGATGCTTGTCGAGGCCAGGCGATTCCCTGAACTCAGTGAAACCTTCTATGCGGTGACACCTTCGCGGCGATTTCCCAATCCGTTGCTCAAGGAACTGGTAAAGCCGCGGTCTTGAGCGCGCCTCCCCGTTCGCCTCCAGCGGGCAACGCGGTTCATGGAGGGAGGGGCGCGCTTGGGTCGTTTCCGAACAGCATGCCTCGCCGGGGCAATATTCGCTATTCGAAACCCCCCGCATTGCCCCGACCGACGCCATCAGCCAGAGGGCATTGGCGGGTCGCAGTGTCCGCCCTCCTTTCGGAACGGCGATCGGTCGCTGCGCTCGTCCATTGCAGGGTCGATTGCCGACCAAGTGTGATCGTTTGAAACCGGCCATCGCGCGATGGCCGGTTTCAGAACGCCCACTCGCTCGACTACATGGGAGGCAGGATGACTTTGTCGATCACGTGGATCACGCCGTTGTCCGCCGCGATGTCCGCGGTGACCACTTTCGCGTCATTGACCATTACGCCGTTATCGAGATCGATCGTGACATCGGCGCCCTCGACGGTCTTGGCCATCATGCCGTCCGTCAGGTCCGAGGACATCACCTTGCCCGGAACGACATGGTAGGTCAGGACAGCGACGAGTTTCTCCTTGTTTTCGGGCTTCAGAAGGTCGTCAACCGTCCCGGCCGGCAGTGCGGCAAAAGCTTCGTCCGTCGGGGCAAACACCGTGAACGGGCCAGCGCCCTTAAGCGTATCCACCAAATCGGCGGCCTTCACCGCGGCGACCAGCGTGTTGAAAGTACCAGCGTCAACCGCAGTGTCGACGATGTCGGCGGCCTGAGCGGGGCCGATCAGAGAGGCTGCAACAACACCTGCCGCCGCGAGCTTGATGAACTTCATGATGGTCTCCATTCGGGTTAGTGTTTGTCTATCGGATAAGACGACCTTGTTACGGCGCAGCAATGCAGCCGGATCACGGTGCAGACCCGGAGTCTGATCACGAGCTCGACATCGGTTCGAGTGGCGAAGGATATTTCGTTGATGCCCTGGGCCCGAGGGGCATGAATTGTCGTCGATCGGAGCGCGCTCAGCTCCTGAACCCGCTTAACGGGCGCCGCGTTCCGGAACGAACTTTAGAAGGCTCACATCGATCGTCTGATGACGAAATCCTGTCTCGCAGTAGACGAGGTAGTACTCCCACATTCGCCTGAACCGTTCGTCGAAGCCGAGGGCCTCGATCGAGGGCCAGGCACGGTTGAAACGATAACGCCATTCGCGAAGCGTGTCGGCATAGCTCAGGCCAAATGACTGACGCTCGGCGATCGCGAAGCCGCTGTGTGCCGCAAGCCCCTCGAGATGCGCCAAGGTCGGCAGCATGCCGCCGGGAAAGATGTGGCGTTGAATGAAATCCGGACGTTGGCGATAGGCGGGGAATCGGGATGCTGCGATCGTGATCACCTGAAGCACCGCCACGCCGCCGGCCGAGAGAGCGGCGCGGAGCTTGTCGAAGTAGAGAGGCCAGTACCGCTCGCCGACGGCCTCGAACATCTCGATCGAGACAACTCGATCGTAGGTCCCGGAGACGTCGCGATAGTCCTGTAGGCGGACATCCGGACTGTTGGGGGCCGTTGCGAGCCGACGGAGCACGTAGTCGCGTTGCTCGGTCGAGAGTGTAATGCCGGTATACGCCACCTTCGGCGCGATACGCTCGGCCAGCGCTCCCCAGCCGCAGCCGATCTCGAGAACGCGCTCTCCTCCGCGCAATTCGAGGAGGTCGACGATCCGCTCGATCTTTGCCTCCTGCGCCGTCTCGAGGCTCTCTCCGCCATCGTAGATCGCGGAGGAGTAGTTCATCCCGGCGTCGAGCCAGCGCTCGTAGAAAGCATTGCCGAGATCATAGTGGGCAGCGATGTTCCGGCGGCTGCCGCGGCGCGTATTGGCACGGAGCGCATGTCGGATCCGGTTGCGGAGCGCTGTCAGTACGGAAGCACGCCGGCCAGGCCGGAGCGAGTCCTCGTTCGCGAGGAGGAAAGAGAGCAAGGCCGGGAGGTCCGGCGTCGACCAGTCGTCGTCGAGATAGCCGTGGACGAAGCCGACCTCACCGTCGAGGAGAATGCGACGCAGCGCCCGGGGGCGACGGACGAGTATTCGCGCCTCGGCTCCGGCGCGGATCCCGATGCGCGTCACAGTCTCGCCGCTCGGCAGCGTCACGGACAGCCTTCCGGTGGTAACCGGCGGAATGCTCCGCTCGAGGAGCCGTACCAGGAGGCTCGGCGCGGCGCTCGTAATGGTGGCCGAATCCCTGGAGTTGACCGCGCTCATCGTGGCGGAATCCCGGTATCGGCATGACGGGGGGACGAGACCAATGGCATTTCCCGCTTGGGATGGCGAAAGATGCTGAAGCCGCCGATGACCATGCGGAGGGCATGCCAGTAGATGCCGGCCGTAACCTTGACGGTCATGAGAGGGTAAGTGGCCAGCATCCGGACGAGCATGCCGTCGGTCAGCGGCTGCCGCTCAGCACCAAGTGTGGCGACGATCAACGGCCCTGCGCTGTCTTCCCCGCGGATCGCCACCGAGACCCGCTCGCCGGGCGGCTGGACACGAAAAGCGTAGCGCATATCCATGCCGAGGAAGGGGGAGACGTGAAACACCTTGGCGGTGCTGTGACTGACCGGGCCGTCACCGTCGGTCGGAAGGACGTAGCTGTGCCGTTCGCCGAACGTGTTGTGGACCTCGTAGACGATGGCGCGGAGCACGCCGTCACCGTCGCGGCAGAAGAAGATGCTGATCGGGTTGAAGGCATATCCGAGAACGCGGGGCATGGTGAGTATGGAAATGCCAACGCCCGCACGCGAGATGCCGGCCGCGGCAAGCTTTCCCCGTACCTGGTCGGCAAGGCGGGCTCCGCTCCCGTCACCGAGATCGCGATCGTGGAAGGAGAGGAGATTGAACCGGTTGCGAGACAAGAGCCTCAACCGGGCGACGACTGCATCGATCTCGTCGAGGTCGAGCAGCAGCCAGAAAAGGCGGTAGCGCAGCCGGTGGGGCTTCGGCCGGAACCGCCGGTGCATGACCGAGCCGGCGTAGAGGGCGGAGCGGGTCGTCATGCGGCGATCCGTTGCGCCGGCGGTGTGCGCATCGGGGTGACGAAGATGCGGCTGGACTCGCCGGTCACCAGCCACGGGCGCCGCCCGCCGCCGAGAGCCTCGGCAACGGCAAGCCCGGCCTGAAGCGCGTCTTCGTGGAAGCCTGCGCCAAAGTGTGCGCCGCAGAACCATGTGTTGAGCCGGCCCTGGAGCGACCAAAGGTGGCGCTGCGCGCCCGCGGCGGCTGCGTCGAGGATCGGATGCTCGTAAGTCTCGGAGCAGAAGAGATCCCGCGGCGTCACTGTGGGGTTGAGGGTGACGAACAGCGGCGTTGTATCGGGGAGCGGCTGGAGGCGGTTCATCCAATAGGTGACGGACGCCTGCTGGCCGCGGCCGAGATGGTTCCAGGCCGCCCAGGCCGCCCGGCGCTTCGGCATCAGCACTGGATCGGCGTGAAGGACTGCAAGATTGCGGCTGTAGCGGAAGGCGCCGAGCAGATCCCTCTCCTCATCGCTCGGGTCCGCAAGCATCCTGAGCGCCTGGTTGGCGTGTGTGGCGACGACGACGTGGTCGAAGGTCTCGGTATGGCCGGATGAGTCGCGGACGCGGACCTGCCCGCACTCGCGCACGATCTCCGATACGGCCGCACCAAGACGGATACGGTCTCTATAGGGCGCTGTCAGGCGTTCGGCATAGACACGACTGCCGCCGACCACCGTTCGCCATTGCGGACGGTCCCGGAATTCAAGCAGCCCGTGGTTGTCGAAGAAGCGGATGAAGCTCGCCGCCGGGAAGTCGAGGATGGTCTCGGTCGGCGCCGACCAAATCGCGGCGGCCATCGGCAACAGGTGGTCGTCGCGGAATGCGGAGCCGTAGCCGCGTACGTGGAGATAGTCACGGAGCGAGACAGTGGTGGCGTCGAGTTCTGGCAGGTCTTGGGCAGCGCTCCGGTAGAAGCGCACAAGATCACCGAGCAGAGACCAGTAACGAGGTCGGGCGATATTGCGTTTCTGGGCGATGAGGCCGTTGAGGCCACAGCCGCCGGCGTACTCGAACGCGCCGTCGTCGAGAGAAACCGAGAACGACATGTCCGATGGCGTGGTCGGAACGTCGAGATGAGCGAAGAGCGCCGTGAGGTTCGGATAGGTCCGCTCGTTGTAGACGATGAAGCCGGTGTCCACGGCGACCGCGTTCGTGCCCCCGCGGAGCAGCACAGTGTTGCTGTGTCCCCCGATGCGATCTGCCTGCTCGTACACGGTGATATCGTGTCGCTGTGACAGAAGCCACGCGGCGGACATCCCGGAGATGCCGGTTCCAACGATTGCGATCCGGTGGCGGATCGGTGGGATCACTCCGTGCATGATGCCCTTTCTGGCTCGGGCCCTGCCGGCCGGGTGCCGCGGCTGCGATTGGTGCTTTTACGCTCCCAAAGACAATTCGGATCACGGGGGTGATCCGATGGCGCAAGGCCGGCGTATCACGCATCATGCAATCCGCTGTCGCCATGGTCGGGGTTGAAGAGATGAGGCTCGTGGTCGACAGTCGGCCTGGGCCTACTCCGGATCGTGGCCGCATGTCGAAGTGGAGCATGGTCAAAAAAGCCCAGCCGCCTGCCTCAGAACAGGCATCGGACCTCGTGGTCGCAATCGCGGAGCGTCAGGACCGCGAGGCCTTCGCGGCGCTGTTCACGCTTTTCGCCGGGCGGATCAAGGCCTGGGTGATGCGCGCCGGTGCTCCGGCCGAGATTGCCGAGGAGATCGCTCAGGAGACCCTACTCACCGTATGGCGCAAGGCATCCCTCTATGATCCCGCGCGGGCGACGGTTTCGGCATGGGTCTTCACTATTGCGCGAAATGTCCGCATCGACCGGCTGCGCAAGGACATGCGCGCCCGACAGCACCTGCAGTACGAGCTGATCGAGTGTGACCAGGAGGAACCGGACAGACCGGATGGCCTCCTCGATGCTGCGCAAAGGGAGGCGCGCGTCCGCACCGCACTCGAGTCGCTGCCGGAAGAGCAGGTGCGGATCGTCCGGCTGTCGTTCTTCGACGGACGGCCTCACAGCGAGATCGCCGAACATCTCGGCATACCCCTTGGCACGGTGAAGTCCCGCCTGCGACTTGCGATGGGGCGCCTGCGCCAAAGTCTTGGTGACCTGATATGAGCATTACCCATCATCCAACCGAAGAGACACTTGCTGCGTTCGCGGCTGGCCAGCTCGACGAAGCCCGCTCCCTGGTCGTAGCCACCCACATAGCGCTCTGCCCCGAGTGCCGTGAGGGTCTTCACCGCTTCGAATCCGTTGGCGGTGCCATTCTGGCCCAGACAGTACCTGCGTCGATGCCCGCGGACGCGCTGGTGCGGAGCCTCGCCGCGCTCGATGCTCCTGCCGTCGCTTCAGCTACGGGGCAGGCCGCGATGGCGCCTCGTTCGGCGGACGGTCTGCCGGCGCCGTTGGGGGCCTACGAACTCGGAGCCTGGCGACGGATCGGTCGCGGCGTTGAATGGCGGGGCGTCGACATGGCGGGAGATGAGGACGTTCGGGTGTTCATGCTTCGCGCGCAGCCGGGTACGCGCCTGCCACGACACCGGCACAAGGGCGACGAATGGACCTGCGTCTTTGAGGGCGCGTTTCGACACGAGCACGGCCGCTTCGGCCCTGGCGACTTCGACGAGGCGGATGAATCCCTCGAGCACCATCCGACGGTTGAGACCGGCGTCCCCTGCGTCTGCCTCGTGGCCCTCGACAAGGGGATCGCCTTTCAGGGCTGGTTCGGCCGCCTTCTCCAGCCGTTCGTGCGGATCTGAACCCGCTCGTCGGCGCGATGGCCGGGATCTCCATGCTGGCCGGCGAGGGCCTGGTTTCCCGACGGGTTTCGGTCGTCCGGTCGATCGCCTACGGCGATGGTCCCCGGCGCTCGGTCGATGTCTACCGTCCCGAAGGCACCACCGATGCGCCGGTCGTGGTGTTCTTCTACGGCGGGCGCTGGCAGGGCGGCAGCAAAAGGACCTACGGTTTCGTTGGCCGGGCCTTGGCGCGGCGCGGCATCGTTGCCGTGGTCGCCGACTACCGGGTGTATCCCGAAGTGGCCTTCCCTGGCTTTGTCGAGGACGGCGCCGCGGCGATACGGTGGACCGCCTCGAGTATCCGCGAGCTTGGCGGTGACCCGCAACGCATCTTCGTCATGGGCCATTCGGCCGGCGCCTACATCGCGGCCATGCTCGCCCTCGACGGGCGTTGGCTAGCCGCAGCCGGATATTCCGGTTCCCTCGCCGGTCTCATCGGGCTCTCCGGTCCATACGATTTTCTTCCGATCCGCGATCCCGCGCTGATCCATGTCTTTGGCGGGGGCAATCGCCCAGAAACCCAGCCGATCCGGCACGTGCAGCCGCGTCCGCCACGATCGCTCCTGATCACCGGCACGGGAGACCGCCTCGTCGACCCGGCCAACAGCAGGCGGCTCGCGGCGCGCCTCAAAGAGGCGGGCGGTTCAGTCAGGCTGGTCCGTTACCGCCACGTCGGCCATGCACTTACCGTCGTGGCGCTGGCGCTGCCGACACCGTTGCGATGGCTCCTGCCGGTGACCGACGAGGTCACGGCATTTGTGAATGCGATGTCCGCTCCCGTGATTGCCGACGCGCGCGTCGGCGCGGAGATGGCGTGATGGGCATCGCCGGCTTTGTTGCCGCACTGGGAGCCGTTGCAGCCTTCCTTTCCGCGGCGATGGCCGGGGCCTGGTTGGTCTGGCGGAAGACGGGAAACGCCGGCTGGGTCGACACGACGTGGACCTTCGCTGTCGGTACCGCCGGCGCTGGTGGGGCGGTCGTCGCTCTCCTCGCCGGCGTCCCGGCCGCGCGCCCGGTGGTGGTGATCGGCCTCGCCACCGCCTGGGCGTTCCGCCTTGGCCTCCATATCGCGCGACGCTCGGGTGGCGTCAGCGACGATCCGCGGTATGCGCGCCTCGCGGAGGGATGGGGCACGGATGCGCCGCGCCAGATGTTCCTCCTCCTCCAGAAGCAGGCCATCGTCAGCATCCCGCTCGCGCTCGCCATGGTGCTCGCCGCCTGGAACCGCGCGCCGTTCGGCGTCGACGACGTGGTCGCGATCCTCATTCTGGTCGTGGCGGTGGCAGGAGAGGGCCTTGCAGACCGTCAGCTCCGTGCGTTTCGGGCGACCCCGGGCAACCCGGGCCGGGTCTGCGACGTCGGTCTGTGGTCCTGGTCGCGTCACCCCAACTACTTCTTCGAGTGGCTGGGCTGGCTCGCATATCCGCTGTTTGCGATCGACCTCGCCGGCGGACATCCCTTCGGATGGGCGGCGCTTGCCGCTCCGGTCGGCATGTATTGGCTGCTCGTCCATGTGTCCGGCATCCCGCCACTGGAGGCCCATATGATCGAGAAATACGGCGCCGCCTATCGCGCCTACCAGGAGCGAGTCAGCGCCTTCTTT
This sequence comes from Bauldia sp., assembly GCA_020442065.1. Taxonomy (GTDB): domain Bacteria; phylum Pseudomonadota; class Alphaproteobacteria; order Rhizobiales; family Kaistiaceae; genus Bauldia. The sequence continues at coordinate 56,519 of JAGRKZ010000019.1, read as the reverse complement.
CCGATGTCCCAGAGCCGAGGAACCGCATCATGACCGTCGCCCAGATTGCCGCCCTCGCAGGAGAGAGGTTGCCATGGCCCGACCCGGTGTCGCGCTTCGCCATCGATCGTATGATCGGTCGCACACGGCGCCGCCTCGCCGGGCGCTCCTTCATGAGCGAGCCGGAATTTGCGGCCGAGATGGCGGACTACCCCGTCGCCATGAATGTCGAGGCGGCCAACGCCCAGCACTACGAGGTTCCCGCCGCCTTCTTTGGCCTCGTGCTCGGGCCACAGCGGAAATATTCGTGTTGCCTCTACGACGACGGCGCCGGCACCCTCGCTGAGGCCGAGGAGCACGCCCTCGAGGCCACTGCCCGAAACGCTGGCCTCGCCGATGGTCAGCGCATTCTCGAACTCGGCTGCGGTTGGGGATCGCTTTCGCTGTGGATGGCCGCCCGCTATCCGGCGGCGATCATCACCGCGGTCTCGAACTCGCATTCCCAGCGCGCCTACATCACCGGGGAGGCGGTGCGGCGCGGCCTCGGCAACCTTCACGTCGTCACCGCAGACATGAACAATTTCGTGCCGACCGGACGCCACGATCGCGTCGTCTCGGTGGAGATGTTCGAACACATGTCGAACTGGCGAGCGCTTCTCGCGCGTCTGAGGGCCGCGCTTGTGCCCGATGGTCGGCTCTTCCTCCACGTCTTCGCGCACGATTCGGTACCTTATCGCTTTCGCGTTGATGATCGCGCCGACTGGATCGCGCGGCATTTCTTCACCGGGGGCATCATGCCGAGCCATGGCCTGATCCGGCAGTTCAGCGACGTCTTCTCGGTCGAAGGAGCCTGGCGCTGGTCGGGCCGGAACTACCAGCAGACCGCCGATGCATGGCTAGTGAATTTTGATCGGAACGCCGACGCGATCGCCGAGATCATGACGGAGACCTATGGCCCGGACGCCCGGCTGTGGCAGCGCCGGTGGCGACTCTTCTTCCTCGCCACCAGCGGCCTTTTCGGTCATGGCGGCGGCCAGCCTTGGGGCGTCAGCCACTACCGCCTTGTCCCGGCCGCCGCCTGAGGCTGGACGCTATCCGAAGATGGCTTTCACCACGAAATAGGCAACAACCGCCGCAGCACCGGAGGCGATCGCGCCATAGGCGATGTCGAGAACGGTGATCTGGAGCGACCATGTACGAAGCGTCGCGAAGTTGGTAAGGTCGTAGGTCGCATAGGCGAGCGCGCCGAACAGCGCACCAAGGGCGGCGCTGCGCATCCAAGAGTCCGCCGTGAGCGCTGGCGATACTGCGAAGACGACGATCCCGATGGGATAGACAAGGTAGAAGACCGCTGCCGGTGCGAGTCGCACACTCGACGCGAGCAGATCGCCCAGCGTCGATCTATAGAGTGCGGCACCCATGGTCGAGAGCCATAAGAAGTCGACGCCGAGAAAGACGACGAGCGACACGACATATGCGGTGAGATACGTCATTCGATGCGGAGCCCCGTTGGATCGTCGTGCTGATACGTCCAACCGACGCCGATGGTTCATCGTTGCTGTCTCGCCGACATCAATCTTGTCGGGCGCTCGTATGGCGGCGCGGTGATGAGAGAAGCCAGCAACAGCGACAAGGTTCACGGTTTCGTCTAGTTGCGCCCTTTGCGCCTCGGCCGGGGAACTGATCAACACCATCAGTCAGTGCGGCGCTGCTGCTGGCGGCGTGGCAGGGGGAGACCTAGGCCAATGGCGGCATTCACCTTTCACGGTCGGCCGATGCAACGGCCACGTTTTTCGCGCCGGGTCTTGCCCGAAGAACCGCCGGGACGTCGTCGTGCCGTGTCGCAGCTGTGATCCAAACTGTCGCTGAGACCGTACCTATTCCGCAACCGGAGATTACAACGGCGGGTGGGCTCAGAATCGTTTCGTGGCAAACAGCTACGTCCGTTCATTCGAAACAGAAATAGGCGCCCACCAGGAAGGATCTCAGCAGCTTTCCCGTCGCTCCTGAGTGGCAGGAGATTTTCGAGGGAACGACATCCTGTAAGTAAAGGAAGATTTTGGCCTCCCGCGGTTCCGCTGGGAGCATTATCACTCCGAACTCGAGATTCCAGGCTATGGCTATCACGGCTTTCTATGCTGCAATCCTCGGCCTTTGGCTAGTTACGTTGTCGGCACGTGTCATCGTCTTCCGTCGAAGCGAAAAAGTGAGCCTTGGCCACGGGGGACACGCCACACTTGAACGCCGCATGAGGGCTCAGGGAAACCTCACTGAGTACGCTCCCCTAGCCCTCATTCTGATCGGTACCCTGGAGTTGGCCGACGTTTCCGACCTGGTCATTCACCTGCTGGGAATCTTGCTGGTTGTCGGAAGGCTTCTTCACGGTTGGGCCTTGTCGTTTACGCCTGGCAACTCGATTGGCCGGACCGGCGGCATGGTTCTAACGCTGACCGTCATAGGCGCTGCGGCGGTTCTCAATATCGCGAAATTTCTCGGCTAGACCGCCAAAAGTGTTGTGACGACCGATCTCCCAAGAAGCGCGGTGTGTAACGGTCGCCACGTTCTGGATGACGGCCCGCTTCTCGCAACCTATGTTCTATCTGGGCACTCAACCGAAGATATCGCAATCAGTAAGCGTCAAAGAAATTCATTCGAATATGTTCGTGACTTGGTTTTGGTAGAAGAACGAAAATCCTGGCCAAGCATTCTCCTTTTCCGCGAAGGCATCCGCCAATCCGACGGGTTGGCGACCGTTAGTCGGCTGTCGGGGTGCACGATCGTCGGGACGCACGGCCGCCACCGACCATGAGCTTTCCTATACCGGTGATGCGACGAGCGTTTCCGCTAGTTGCCCCTCGCCGCGGATCAGGCTCACCCCGCGGTGGGCGAGGGCCATAGTCGGAGCGTTGGTGTTGGCGGTGACGATGGCCGGCATCACCGAGGCGTCGAGCACGCGGAGGCTGGCGACGCCACGCACCCGGAGTTCGGGATCGACCACCGCCGCTTGATCGCTGTCGTTCCCCATCCGGCAGGTCCCCACGGGGTGGTAGTCGGTCTTCACCGTGCGGCGGACATGTTCGTCGATCGCCGCGTCGCTGGTGGCGTCCGGTCCTGGCAGGATCTCCTTGCCCACGATCCGGCTGAGCGGAGCAGCGGCGAGAATTTGGCGAGCGACCCGCATTCCCTCGCGGAGGTGCTTCACATCGTCGGGATGGCCGAGATAGTTCGGATTGACCAGCGGCAGGTCGTCCGGGTTCGCGGAACGGAGGCGCACCCAACCGAGCGCCCGCGGTCGCATCAGCACCGCATGGAGCGTCACCCCGTCGAGATCCGGCACGTCGCGGACATCCTTGTCGACATAGCTGGTCTTCGGCACGCACCAGATCTGCACCACAGGATCGCCGGCGCCGTCCTCGGGCACATGGAAGGAGCAGGCCTCGCAGCCATTGGTCGTAATCCGGCCCCGGCCAAAGAGAAGGTATTCGAGGCCGTTCCAGATCATCCGGACGCCCTCATCCTCTCGATGGTACCCGTAGCCGCCGGGCGCGGTCGCCATCAGCGGGGCGCCGGCATGATCCTGGAGATGGGCGCCGACGCCGGGGAGATCGACCACGACCGGGATGCCGAAGCTGCGGAGCTGGTCGGCCGGACCGATGCCCGACAGCATGAGGAGTTGCGGCGAGACGAAAGCGCCCGCAGAGAGGAGCACCTCGCCGTCGGTCCGCGCCGTGCGCACCTCGCCTGCCAAGGTGTATTCGATGCCGACCGCGCGGCCGTTCTCGACCAGGATGCGGCGGACCCTGGCGCCGGTGACGATGTCAAGCCTGGGATCGCCGCGGAGCGGGGTGATGAAGGCGTCGACCGCACTGCACCGCCGGCCACTGCCATTGGTGAGTTGCGGATAGCCGACGCCGGTCGGGTGACCGAGGTTGAAGTCCGGCGTGAAGGGGACGCCCATGCCCTGCAGCGTCTTCACATAGATGTGGCTCATCTCGCAGATGAAGGCGGGGTCGGAAACCTTGAGCGGGCCGTCCGCGCCATGAAGCGGGCCGTTGAACTTCTGGTTCCGCTCCATGGCGGTGAAGTGCGGCAGCATGGCCTGCCACGACCACAGTCCGGATCTGGTCGCGGCGCCCCAGGCGTCATAGTCGGCGGCGCGACCGCGCATGTAGGCCTGCGCGTTGACGCTCGACCCGCCGCCGAGGACCTTGCCCTGCGGGATCACCTGGACGCGGCCGCCGAGCTGCTCCTGCGGCACGGTCTGGTGCTGGGTCAGGTACTTCGTGCCGCCGAGAATCTTCGAGAAGCCTGCCGGGACTTTGAGGATCCAGTCCTTGTAGTCGCCGCCGGCTTCGAGCAGGAGGACGCGCGCTCCGAACTCGCCGACGAGTCGTCCCGCCGCTACGCACCCGGCGCTGCCGCCGCCGACGATGATGTAGTCGTGAGACGTCGCCACCATTCCGCTCCCCCGCCCGCTCACGTCGCCGGCGCGGCGGGCGCCGTCGCATGGTCGAGCCCGCGGAGGTAGCCCAGGGCAAAGAGGTGGCCCTGCATGGTGTATCCGTCCGGTGCCGCGTCATCGTCAGTAGCGATCTGCGGCGCGTGGTCACTGCGCATGTAGCCGTCGAAGTCGATCGCGTGGAGCGTCCGGAAGATGGCGACGAGGTCGGTCTGCCCGTCGTCGGGGAAGGTCTCGATGAAGTCATCGGGTGTCCCGCGGATGTCGCGGACATGGACATAAGGGATACGATCCCGGTAGCGGGTAAGGAGCGCCGGGATGTCGGTCCCCATCTCGGCGAAGCAGCCGATGCAGAACGTGATGGCGTTCGAGGCACTCGAGGAGATCGACAGCAGCCGGTCGAAATCGGCAGTGCTGCTCATGATCCGCTCGAGTCCGCAAAGCGGTGACATCGGCGGATCGTCCGGGTGCATCGCCAGCCGCACGCCGGCTTCCTCCGCAACCGGCACCACGGCATGGAGGAAGCGCTCGAGATTGTCCCACATACGCTCGCGCGGGATCGTCTTTTCGCCGTGCGGCATGGTGGCGGCGGTGACGTCGGCGAGGCGGAAGCCGCTGGTCCGCGCGCCGCCCCGGGTTTCGGCATCGAAGGCGGTGCGGACGACCATCGCGTCGGCGCTGACCTGCGGCATGAAATTGTAGGCGATGACCTCGACGCCGAGGCTGCCGAGATGGCCGACGATGCGCCTGTAGCGCTCGATCTGTTCGGACGCGCCGTCCTTGCCCATGACGATGCGGTCGATCGCCGGACCGGCCTCGACGACCTTGAGCGGCAAATCGAACCGCGCGTAGTGATCGCGGATCTTGCCGAGTTCGGCGGGATCGTCGGGCAGATCCTCCATGTCGTAGTGGACGGCGTAGTCCGCGCCGAGCTGCCGGAGCGCCCGCAGGCGTCGCTCCGTCGGCGGCGCGGCGACCATGGTGAGCTTCATCGGCACCGGCTCCGGCACATGACGGTTCAGATCTCATCGAGAGGATAGAGCGGCCGCGTCACCCGGGTGAACGGGATTTGGCGCATGTCGGGCGCTGTCGGCCCGGGGGTGTTGGCGACGATGATTCGTGCCGCGATCGGCCCGAAACTCTGGCGGAAATGCGCGGGCGACTTGACGAAAAGGAGAGCGGCCTCCTCCGGCTGCAGCCCTTGCGAGGCGAACATCGCGCGGTCCCACTCGATCGAGGGGAGGCTCCGCACGAGGACCCGGATGGCGCCGATGGCGATGACCGCAGTTGGCCCCATCGAAAGGAGCAGACCGTTCGGGCCGCCGTCGACCATCCGGTAGCGGCCGTCGGACAGCGACTGGACCACGCCGGTGACGGTTATGGGATCGCCATCGCCGGTCGAAAAGGCATGGCCGAGGGGGAGCGTTATGGTGGCGCCCTTACCGGCCGTCTCGGCAGCTTTCACCGCCTCGGGGTCGCACAGCGTCAGGTAGCTCGGCCGTGCGGCGCGGTCGGCGCCGGCGGCAAGAAGTGCCTTGAGGACCGCGGCGCTGTCGGCGGCGGAGCCGCCGGTCGGTGCATCGCCGGCATCGCTGACAACGGTGGTGCCCTCCGATCCCAGGCCGATGCGGATCGCCTCGTCGAGCGGGGTGAGGTCAGGGAAGAAATCCGCCCGCCGCTGCCACGCCATGTCGGCGAGGCGTTCCGCGGTCGCGCTGGCGAGCTCCTGCTCGTCGGCGCAGACCAGCACCGCGAAGCCGAGATCGGGCACGTCGAGCCAGGGCTGCACTGGGAACAGTGCAGCGTTGATGACCGCCCCGGACGCCTCCAGGCGCCGTGCCTCCTCGACCACCGGGCGGAGCGGCCCGTCGGTGGTTCGGGTGCACACCGGGCTCACGATCATCGGCCGCTTGGCGAGCGCCATCGCCGGCATCGGCCGCCGCCCGGCGATCACGTCGAGGAGCACGCGCGCGGTGCGCTCGCCGGTCTCGAACATGTCGATATGGGGGTACTCGCGATAGCCAATGTGGAAGACGTTCGGCTGCAGCATCAACGGGGTGATGTGGCCATGGAGGTCGAGACTGACGCCGATCGGCACGTCGGGGCCGAGGATGTCTCGCATCCGCCGGATGATCTCGCCGTCGCCGTCAGGCTGGTCCTCGATCACGAGCGCCCCGTGGAGGGCGAGGAGCAGGCCGTCGACCGGCAGGGCGGCCCGAAGTCGTTCCTCCATCTCGCCGACGAGCGCGTCGAAGGCGGCCCGGGTGACAGTCCCGCTTGCCGTCGCATAGGCAGCGATGAGAGGCACCGGCGTGGCGTCGTCGGCGGCGAGCACCGAGAGGAAACCCGGAACTTCCGCCCGCGCCTCGCCGTAGCGGGTCAGCAACTCGTCCCCCCGGTAGACGTAATAGCTCTCGAAGGTCTCGACCGTGGTCGGCAGCGGGGAGAAGCTGTTGCTCTCCTGCATGAGCAGACCGACGGCGATCCTTGTTGGCATGGGTCAGGGCCTCGACGGGTGGCGAGTCATTGGGCGGCGAGCGTATCCCTGAGCGCGGCCACCGTCTCGTCGATGACGGCATCATCGTGACGGGTCGAGATGAACCAGGCGCCGCGCTCGAGGATGCGGACGCCGCGCTCGAGCAGCGCCGTGGTCAACCGCACGTAGCCGGCCCGGTCCACCGCGAGGATGTCGCGATAGTTGCGGGGCGGCGCCCCGAGTCCGAAGCCGACATGGAAGATCTCAGGGAAGCCGTTGACGGAGGCGGGCACGCCGGCGGCGGCGAAGGCTTCGGCGACCCCTTGCATCAGCCGCCCCCCCTGGCGGGCGAGCAGGTCGTAGGTGCCGGGCGCCTTGAGCGACTTGAGCGTGGCGACCGTTGCCGCCATGGTCACCGACTGGGCGTTATAGGTACCGCCATGCATGACCTTGCCGGAGAACATCTCCATCAGGTCGGCCCGGCCGGCGAGCCCCGCGACCGGGAAGCCGCTCGCCACCGCCTTGCCGAAGAGGGTGAGATCCGGCGTCACGCCCAGCCTCTGCTGCGCGCCGCCGGGGGCCACGCGGAACCCGGTGATCACCTCGTCGAAGATCAGCACCGTCCCAGTTCGGGTGCAGATATCGCGAACGGATTCGAGATAGCCCGGCGCCGGGAAGATGGCGCCGGTGTTGCACATCGCCGGCTCCATGATCACCGCGGCGACGTCGCCGCGCGACAGCCGCTCCTCGATGAAGTCCGGCCGGTTCCAGGACAGAACCTCGACCATTTGCCCGGCATGCGCGTCCTGGCCGGTGGTGCCGGGCTGGGGCACCGGCGCACCCTCCGCCCCCATAGCATCCGGCGCCGGCGCGACGCTCCACAGCACGTTGTCGAGCCAGCCATGATAGTGGCCTTCGAACTTGACGATCGCACCTCTTCCGGTCGCGGCGCGGGCGAGGCGGAGCGCGGCCTGCGCCGCCTCGCTGCCGGAAGAAGAGAAGCGGACCTTGTCGGCCGACGGCAGCATGGCGCAGACAAGCTCGGCCGCTTCGAATTCGATCTCGCTCTGCCCTCCGAAGAGGATGCCGCGATCGAGCTGGGATCGCACCGCCTCCACGACCGCCTCGGGGCGATGGCCGAGGATCATCGGACCCATGCCGAGGTAGTAGTCGATCAGCCGGTTGCCATCGATGTCGTAGAGAAACGGTCCGTCCGCATGGTCGAAGACCAGCGGCGTCGGAGAGATGCCCAATCGGAAGTTGCTGCTGACCCCGCCCGGCAGGTAGCGGGAAGCTTGACGAATCCGCTCGACGGAGCCGTTGAAGGTGCAGTGCACGATGCTTGTCCCCATGCGACTTGACTGGCATCATTCAACACGCACAATATTTCGTGTCAAGAAAGGCACGTTCCTTCAGGAGGAACCGAATGGCTTCCGAAGCCGGCGACGACGGGCTCGACGATCGTTATCTGGTCCAGCCCGTGCTTAAGGCCATGCAGGTACTGCAGCTCGTTTGTGAGGCACTCGAGCCGGTGTCCCTCAACCAGATCGTCCGCGATGCGGCACTCCCCAAAACGACGGTGTTTCGCTACCTGCGGACGCTGGCGATGCTCGGCTTCGTAGAGCACGACCCTGAGGCCGACCGCTATCGTCCCGGTATCGGGCTCTGGCGCCTGTCGCATGCGAGCAGTCCCTATGAAACGCTGCGGCAGGCCTGCAAGCCGTCAATGAAACGGCTCCGTCAGCGCTTCAACGAGACGATCAACCTCGGTGTCCTGTCGGGCGGCGAGGTGGTCTACCTCGATGTACTGGAGAGTGAACGGTCGCTCCGGATGCAGTCGAGCGTGGGAGCGACCGATCCGCTGCATTGCACTGCGCTCGGCAAGGTTTTCCTGGCTTTCCGGCCTCCCGCACAGCGGGCGATGCTGATTCCTCCGGTTCTGCCGCGCTTGACGCGGAATACGATCACAGACCCGGCCGCGCTCATCGAGCAGCTCGATATCATCCGCACCACCGGCTACGCCATCGAGATGGGCGAGAACGAAGAGGGCTCCTATTGCATCGCCGCGCCGATCCTTGACCATCAGGGCATCGCGATCGCGGCGATGAGCCTTTCGGCGCCCATCACCCGATTTGACGAGGGCGCCCGCCAGGCGATCTGCGCCGGGCTCATCTCCGCCGGCGGCGAGATTTCGCGCATCATCCGGGGCGAACCTCCCGCACTGACGAACGAAGCGACCCGCGCCGCCTGACAACCCTGCAATTCAGAATTTCCCTTGACGGCCTTCCGGTGCAATATGAAACTAGAATTTCATCTAATGAACCGCCGATAATGGGGCAGCGCGTGCGTAGCGAGCAAGGCAAGCCGTCGTCGCCGAGGTCGGACTACGTCATCGAGGCGACCGACATCGTCAAGCGCTTCGGCCATGTTCAGGCGCTGTCTGGCGCGAGCCTTCAGGTCCGGCCCGGAGAGGTGCTTGCGCTCGTGGGCGACAACGGCGCCGGCAAGTCGACCCTCACCAAAATCATCTGCGGAGCTTTGACGCCCGATAGCGGTCGCCTCGCCTTCTGGGGCGAGACCACGACGGTGACGTCGATCCGCCACGCGCAGGAGCTCGGTGTCGAGACCGTGTATCAGGATCTCGCCCTTGCCCCCGATCTCTCCGTTGCGGAAAACATGTTCCTCGGTCGCGAGCCGCTGACGCGCGGCATCTTCGCCGGCTGGCCGCCGTCGCTGGACCGCAAGAAGATGCGGCAGGCTGCGCGGCAGGCCATCGCCGCTGCCGGCATCTCCACCCTTAACAGCGTCGACCGGGCCGTCCGCGACCTCTCCGGCGGCCAGCGCCAGGCGATCGCCGTCGCCCGTGCCGTGATGTGGGCGACCACGGCGATCCTCATGGACGAGCCCACGGCGGCGCTCGGCACCAAGCAGACAGATATCGTCTACGAGTCGATCCGGAGCGCCGCGGCGCGTGGGCTCGCGGTGGTCGTTATCTCTCACGACATTCCGAAGATGCTCAGCCTTGCCGACCGCATCGCGGTGATGCGCCAGGGCCGCACGGTCTCGAACCTGCCGGCGCGCGACCTCACGCTCACCGACGTCGTCACTCTCATGCTCGGCGGCCATGCCAGAGGAGAGGCAGCGTGAGCCGGGCGGCCCAGTCCGCGCCCGACGCACCGCCCGCCCACCCCGGCGCCCTTGCCGCGGCCCTGCGCTCGACCCCCGTCGGCATGGCGGTCATCGTCGTCGCGCTGATTGTCCTGTTTGGAGTGCTATCGCCCAACGGCGCCTTCTTTCGCGTCAGCAATCTTAGCACCATCACGCTCAACGTGTCGGTGACGATGCTGCTCGCGGTTGGCATCACTTATGTGCTGGCGGCCGGCGAACTTGATCTTTCGATCGGCTCGAATGTCGTCCTCTCCGCTGTCATCGCTGCGGAGGTTCTGGTCTCACTTTCGGGCACGCCCGAGCAGGTTCGCGCCGGCGAGTATCCCAACCTCGCTCTCGGCGTTGTGGCCGGCACGATCGCCGCGATCCTCGCCGGTACCCTGTTCGGCTTGGTCAATGGCCTGCTCGTCACCCGCCTCCGCATCAACTCCTTCATCGTCACGCTCGGCACCATGGGGATTGGCACGGGGCTGGCCTATGTGGCCAGCAACGGTGTGAACGTCCCAAACGTGCCGCGGAGCCTCCAGACCGGCTTCGGCATCGAAAAGCTATTCGGCGTGATCCCCTATCCGATGATGGTGGTGCTGATCATCTCGGCGGTGCTCTGGTACATGCTCCGGCGGACGCGGTTCGGCCTCTACACGCTCGCTATCGGCTCTTCACGCGACGCCGCGGAGCGCGCCGGCATCCGCTCGCGCCGGCACATCCTTGTGCTCTTCGTCATGATGGGGGCGCTCGCCGGCGCCGCGGCGATGCTCGATTTGACGCGCTTCGCGACCACCAATATCGGCGGGCACCAGACCACGGCGCTTGCGGCGATCGCCGCGGTGGTGATCGGTGGCACCAGCCTGTTCGGCGGCCGTGCAACCATCGCCGGGTCAATGGTCGCCTCGCTCATCCCTGTCATCTTGGGCACCGGTCTGGTCATCCTCGGTGTCCCGTCGTTCTACCAGCTCATTGTCGTTGGGGCGATCCTGATCGCGGCAGTGTTCATCGATCAGCGCAGAAGGGAACGGCTGAGCTCGTAGATGGGGTGTGGGTAGCGCAGCGCCCGACCCTGATGTCAACGTCAACGCCACACAAGAAACGGGAGCATCGCAATGACCAAACGCCTGAAGTATCTGACGCTAACCCTGTCGCTCACAACGATCCTGGCCGGTCCGGCGCTTGCGGCGGGCGAGAAGATTGAGTTCGTGGCTGGGATGGTCGGCATCCCCTTCTACACGACCATGGAATGCGGCGCCCGTGATGCCGCCAAGGAACTCGGCGTCGAGTTAAACTGGCAGGGCGCCCCGCAGTGGGACATTAATCTTCAGATGCCCATCCTGCAGGCTGCTATCGAGCGCGACCCCGCCGGCATGGTACTCGCGCCCAACGATCCGGACGCGCTGATCAGCATCGTCGACGACCTCGTCAAGAACAAGAAAATTCCGGTGGTAACCGTCGACGGCAGCCTAAACCAGCCGGTCGACGTCCAGAACATGCGCACCGACAACCTCACTGCTGGCGGCCTCGCCGCGGAGGCCATGGCGGAGGCTATCGGCGGCGAGGGCACGGTGCTGATTGTCGCGCTGAACCCCGGCGTCGTCGGCAACCAGCAGCGGGCCGACGGCTTCGTCAACGTGATCAAGGAGAAGTACCCCAAGATCACGGTGCTTCCGATCGAGTATCCCGGCTCTGACCAGAACAAGGCCGCCGAGGTCGTCGCCGCCGCGATCCAGGCCAATCCCGACCTCAAGGGCATCTACACGACGCATTCGAACGCGGCGGTTGGTACCTCCTCGGCGGTGATCGGTGCCGGCCTCGGCGGCAAGATCAAGATCATCGCCTATGACGCTGATCCGCAGCAGGTCCGCGACCTCAAGGAGGGCGTCTACGACGCGCTCGTGGTTCAATCGCCCTATCTCGAGGGCTACGACTCGGTGAAGCTGGTGACGCAGATTATCCGCGGCGAGGTCGACCCCGCGACACTCGAGGATGTCTACTACCCGCCAATGCTCGTCGCCACGCGGGACAACATTGACAGCCCCGATGTGAAAAAGGCGCTCTACGTCGACGCCTGTCCATAGCAGGCCGCTCCGCGGCCGGCGGGCGCAAGCCCTGCCGGCCGCGTTCCGTCACGGCTGAAGGTACCAAGGAAGCCCCAGGTGACAGAACCGCACGTGGCGATCGTGACCGGCGCCGGCACCGGTATTGGCCAGGCCATTGCGCTGAAGCTCGCGCGCTCCGGTATTCGGACTCTAATTGTCGGCCGGCGTGAATTGCCGCTCGCCGACACGGTGTCGCGCGGACCCGCCGACAATCCGGTCGCCGCACTTTCCGCCGATATCACCCAAGCCGCCGACCGCGAGCGCGTGGTAAGCGATGCCCTCGATCGCTTCGGCCGCGTCGACATTCTCGTCAACAATGCCGGTGTATCCTCGATCGAGCCGCTGTTCTCTGCCTCCGAGGCCGAGTGGCGGCGGGTGATGACGACCAATGTCGACGCCGCCTTCTTCATGGCCCAGGCGGTGCTGCCGGGGATGCGCAAGCGCGGATGGGGCCGCATCGTCAACATTGGCTCGGTCTATGGCGTCCTCGGGCTCAACCCGGCCCTCTATGACACCTTCGTCGAAGAAGGCACTGCCGGTCCCAGGCGCCAGCCCGCCTACCACACCTCGAAAGGCGCGATCCTCAACCTCACCCGGGACCTTGCTGCGGCGGTCGCGCGCTGGGGCGTGACGGTCAACACCATCAGCCCCGGCATGGTGATCACCGAACAGTCCGAGGGACTGATCTCGGACGAGGTGATCCGGAAGCTCTGCGAGATGACCCCGGTCGGCCGCTTCGGCAAGCCCGAGGAGATCGCCCACGCGGTCGCCTTCCTCGCCTCCGAGGATGCGGCCTTCATCACGGGCGAGGAAATCCGCGTGGATGGCGGTTGGACCATATGGTAGCTGGCGGACCAGCGCTCGCTGAGAGGGGGGCACCGACGACCGGCGGTACCCTCCGCCTTGCCGGCGAGGTCGCCCTCGTCACCGGGGCTGCTCGAAACATTGGCGCCGCCACCTCCATCCGCCTCGCCGCCGAGGGTGCCGCTGTAGCAGTCCACTATCACCGCGACAACGCGCGTGGCGATGCAGAGGATGTCGTTGCCGCGATCGTGCGGGCCGGCGGCCGGGCTATCACCGTGGACGGCGATGTCGGTAGCGAGGCAGACGTCACGCGAATGGTCGAGGCGGCGCGCTCCGACCTGGGCGCACCGACTGTTCTCGTCAACAACGCCGCGGCATCGGTCGCAGGCGCCGCGCCCTGGTCTGAGATCGACGCCCCGGCGTGGGATCGCATTCTCCGCGCCAACGTCACTGGTGCCTTTCTCTGCGCCCGAGCCGTTCACCCCTTCATGCAGGCGAAAGGCCGCGGGCGGATCATCACCATGGGCTCGGTGCGGAGCCCGCTAGGGCGGCCGGGCAACATCCACTACACGACCTCGAAGAGCGCACTGGAAGGGATGGGCCGCGTCCTTGCGCGCGAAATGGGAGCGGACGGCATCACCGTCAACACTATCATCGTCGGAGCGATCCGGACCGACGCGGAGGCTGCGTATGGCGATCCAGCCGAGATCGACCGCATGCTCCTCGATTTCCAATCGATCAAGCGTCGGGGCGAGCCCGCCGATATTGCAGCGCTGGTCACCTTCCTTGCCTCGCGCGATGCGGATTTCATCACCGGGCAATGCATCACCGTCGATGGCGGCTGGGCCATGCATTGACAATCCCAAGACCCTGCTGCCGATAAACCAGGAGCTACCTCGTCATGCTGACCTGCCCCGACCTCTCCCTTGAGGGATGTGCTGGCCGGCTTGAGCGGCTCCGCGACGCGATGGAAGAATTAGGAGCGGGAGCGGCGGTGCTTCACGAACCCGACGTTATCCGCTGGGCCGTGGGGTCGTCGTCGCCCCACGGCTGGCCAGCGGTGCTCATCGTGACCTCGGGAGAAGCCATCGCTTATCTCTTCGCGGGCGAGGCGAGCGCCTCGATCGCGAGCGAAGTGATTGTCATGAAAGGTATCCGGCGCGATCGCGCCGTCCACCACAACCGGGAACTAGCCACCGCCGCAGCGTTGCGGCTCTCCGCTCTGGCCGGACATGGGCCGGTCGCGATCGATACCTCCGGAGCGCCCGCCTGGATAGTCTCCGGACTCGCGCGGGCCGGCGCTCCCACTGTGGACATCGCCAGTGCGCTCATCCGCCTTCGACGCCGTAAGGATCCCGATGAACTTGCCATCATCGAGCACAATGTCTCTCTCGCGGATCTGGCGCTCGGGGCGGCCGCCGAGGCGGTAAAGCCCGGCGCAACGGAACTCATGGTCTATCAGGCGATCCGTGAGGCGGTCGATTCGGCCGCCAGGACCGCTGTCGCCTTCGGTGGCGACTTCATGGCTGGACCGGGCGGTGGCGAAGCCGGGGGCCCGCCCACTGGCCGTGTGCTTGCTGCCGGGGACTCGTTTGTCATCGACTACTTTCCGAATCGGGGCGGGTACTGGGCCGACATGTGCCGCACCTATCCCATCGGCGACCCAGGCCCGACCCTCGCCCGAGCGATCGACGTGACGATCGGCGCGCTCGATCTGGTGGAGGATATGGTGCGGCCCGGTCTGCCCGTGGGGGAACTCGACCGCGCGCTCCGCGCTCACCAGTCCGCCTGGCGCCAGACCGCTGGGGATTACTTCCACCTGACCGGCCACGGCATCGGACTTCGGCCCCACGAGGCACCGTGGATCGCGACCGACGGTGACGAGGTATTCGAGGCGGGTGATGTAATCGCGGTCGAGCCAGCAGCCTATTTCGACGACCTGCGCGGCGGGGTTCGTATCGAGGATGACTACGTGGTGACCGAGCGCGGCGTGCGACGCTTGTCGCGTCTGCCGAGATGAGGGAAAGGCGGGATGGAATCCGTTTGCTACGTCCACGGCGACTGGGTACCGGCGTCGGAAGCGAAGATCTCGCTCTTCGATTCCGGCCTGATGTATGGCGAGACGATCACCGAGACACTCCGCACCTTTCGACGCAAGCCCTACGAAGTGTCGCGTCATCTAGCTCGATTCCGGGATTCCTGCCGGATCGCTCGAATAGATGTGGACCCGACAATCGATCTTGCGTCCCTCCTCGCCGAAATGGTCGAGCGCAACGCCACCGCTTTCGATCCCGAAGACGAATTGCTTCTAAAGCTGGATGTGACGCGAGGGACGTTCGCATACTATCGGGATCCGGGCGTCTCATATGATGACTTCACGCTCCTCCTTCACCCCATCCGCCTCCCATTTCACCGTTTCGCCGGATCCTACGAAAGCGGTATCTCGGTGGTTTTCCCAACCGTCCGTCAGCAGTCGTCCCAGACCCTCGACGCCCGCGTGAAACACCGGAGCCGCCTCTACCAAGCGATAGCCGAGCGCGAGGCCGCCGACATCGAACGCGGCGCAGCGCCACTGCTTCTCGACCTCGCCGGGCGGCTTGCCGAAGGCACCGGCTGGAACCTCTTCGTGGTCCGGGATGGCGTATTGCGCACGCCGACCACCGAGGCGGCGCTTGCCGGCATCAGCCGTGCTGTTGTCATCGACCTGGCGCGCGAGCTCGGGTTGGAGGTACGCGAAGAGGACATCTGGCCCTACGACCTTGCGACGGCGGACGAGGCGTTTGCCACTGCGACCTCCTACTGCCTCATGCCCATCACCCGCGCCCATGGGCGGGCGATTGGCGATGGCAAGCCCGGGCCGATTGCTCGACGATTGATCAGAGCATGGAGCGAGAAGGTCGGCATGGACATTCCGGCCCAAGCGCTTCGGCGTGCGGTGGCCCAGCCGGCCGAACGGGGCAGCCCTTGAAAGCCCAGGCAACTCCGGAAGATGCTGTGCTCGCCGGCAAGACCGCGCTGGTCACTGGCGCAGGGACCGGGCTTGGCAAAGCGATGGCGATTGGCCTCGCGAAAGCCGGCGCCCGGCTCTGTCTGGTGGGTCGGCGTGAGTCTCTTCTGGCCGAAACAGCGGACGCACTGGCGACGATGGGATGCACATCGGATCGGATTCCCGCGGACGTCACAAAGGACGTGGATGTGCAGCGTATCGCGAGGTTGGCTGGCCACGTGGACATTCTTGTCAACAACGCCGGGACCAGCGACCGGCAGCCTTGGCAGGCAGTGAAAGGCGAGGATTGGGACAGGGTCCTGGCCATCAACCTCACAGCAGCGTTCCAGCTCAGTCAGGTTTTTGCGCCGGGAATGGCGGCGACTGGCAGCGGGCGGATCATTAACGTGGCGTCCGTCTACGGGACGCTCGCCCCGCACCGCGACCTTTATCCGGACGCGGCTTCGTTTGACCTACCCTCCTATGGCGCGAGCAAGGCCGGGTTGATCGGTCTCACCCGGCACCTGGCGGCGATCCTCGGGCCGGCAGGGATCACTGTTAACGCCCTTAGTCCAGGGATGATGGAAACCGAACGAACCACCGGCCTGATCGGCCCTGGAACTCGCCAGGCTCTTGTCGCGCGCACGCCGGTGCGGCGGCTTGGCCAGCCGGCTGATCTTGAGGCGGCGATCGTTTTCCTTGCCTCGCCCGGAGCTGCGTTCGTCACCGGCCACAACTTGATAGTCGACGGCGGCTTTTCGCTGCTTTGAGGGGACCGAAAGAGGGAGAGCGTTATGGGTACCAGCACCCGCCTGGCCGAACTGCGGGCGATAGGCTTCACGGTGTTCGAGGATATACTCAACGATGATGAGTTGGCTCGGGCCCGCATCATATTGGACCGGCTCTATGACAGTTTCGATCCATACGTCGACAAGCCGATGATCGACACCTCAAGTGGCGCCGCCGGCGCGGAGCTAATGTGCCGCTCGACCGAATTCAACTGGGCGTCGGTGCTTGTCGGCAAGGATGCTTGGTTCCGCGGCCTGATGCGCCGCTCCCCGATATTCGACGTAGTGGCGGCGGTTCTCGGCGCAGACTGCAGCCTCAGCTCAATGAACTCGCTCGAACCGCTGCGAGGCCACGGCCGACAGACCCTGCATCGCGATGAGGGACCAGTCGGGCCGGAGGGACCAGTCGTGGTCAACAGCCTGTGGGCTATCGACGACATCTCGCCGAACAACGGCGCAACCCGTTTCGTGCCAGGCACGCATAAGACGGTCGAGCTCGCTGGGGATGACGATCCGCGGGTAATCCAAATCACCGCACGGGCCGGCAGCGTCGTGGTGTTCGATGCCCACGTACTCCACGCCGCCTCGAAGAACATCAGTGGTGACCGGCGCAGGGCGGTACACGTGTACTACACTCGGGCGGGCCGTCGGAGGCAGACGGATTGGGTGAAGTATCTCGATTCCGCAGTTATCGCCGAGCTCGATGCCGAGCAGCGCCGCATGGTCGGAGTCTGAATTTGCGGGCTGCTGCGGGCTCAAGCTAGGGCTTGGTGTATCTGCGCACGGGTGATTTGCCGTAACCCGAACGACGATGCTCATACGGTACAGACGTGGAGGGTTCCTTGAGATCAGGACTGCGCAAGAGGACCCGCTAAGAGGAAGGTGGGGGGCAAACGAGGCAGCGAAGGTTGCCGTTCAGGGCAATCGGCGACGCGCGGAAAGGAATCACCCAGGCTTCACCGCGGCCGATCGACGTTTCGTCTCCGCCTGTCTCAAGCACGCCGACGCCCTCTTCGATGATCAGGACGACCGACTTCACCTATCTGAAGGTCATCGGATGGGGGTGGTATTATCTGTCGACCGTGCTCGACGACTTCTCCCGCTACATCATCACCTGGAAGCTGTGCACCTCGATGGCGGCCGACGACGTCACCGCCACCCTCGATCTGGCGTTGGAGGCGTCGGGGCTCGACAGGGCCAAGGTCATTCACCGGCCGCGGCTCCTGTCGGACAATGGCCCGAGCTACGTCTCGGCCGACCTGGCCGAATGGCTCGAAGGCCAGGACATCGATCATGTCCGCGGCGCGCCCTATCGAGCGCTGGCACCAGACCCTCAAGAACGGCATTCTGCTTAAAAACTACTACCTGCCCGGCGAGCTCGAGGCGCAGATCGGCGCCTCTGTCGCCCACTACAATCACCTGCGCTACCACGAGAGCCTCGGCAACCTGACGCCCGCCGATGTCTACTTCGGGCGTGGCCAGACAATCCTCATCGAACGGTAAAGGATCGAACGACAGACCATCGAAGACCGACGCTTGCTGCATCGTCGGCAAGCCGCTTAGCATCATCAACCAGACGAGCCAGAGCCCTCCCTAAAATGAAGCCGCTCGCTGTCCCAAAAACTCTGACGACGGACAGTCGACGCCTCCAAGAATGTCGAAGACGAAGACATCGTCGCCATCGTTGCCAGCGAGTTTGCTCATACCGTTGCCGCGGAGGAGATCGTCGCCATCGCCCCCTTTGAGAACGGCGACACCTTCAAGCGCTATGAAGTTATCGTTGCCGTCGCGGCCGAGAGCCTTGCTCCTGCTGTAGCCGACGAGAACGTCAACTCACGACGCTTCGGCGACGCAGTGGGGGCACGACCTGCCGCAATACTCCATCAAGGCGGTGCTCGCTGGCTCATCGCTGGCCGGGCATCGGGGCGCCGCGCGGCGCGCGTACGCGGCCGGCGTCGGCAGAGCGGCGGATTATCTCCAGTTCCTCGCTGCTCGCCTGCCGCGCGTCCCAGTCGTCCAGATGCGGCTGCATCACGCGGAACCACAAAGGCGGTACCAGCGCAATCACTGACATAACGGCGGTCCCGTAGGGATAGATGGCGCCGCCGTCGAGCACGGCGAGGTCCCAATAGCGGGTCGTGGCAGAGCGATGGTGGTGGGAATGACGCGGCGCGTTGACCATGACGCTCGAAGAAAAGAAGCGCGGCGCGTTCCAGGAGTGTCGAGGCAGAACCGGCCGCCCGCTAGCCCGCACCAAGCCGTAGTGCGCCACGTAGTTACCGAGTTCGATGATGAGCACGCCGATCGCCGCAGTGATCAGGTACGCGCCGAGACCGGCTCGCCCTGCGACAATAGCTACGGCGACCAGCATGGCGAGTTCAAGGAGCACGCCCTGCAGGAACCTGTTGCGTGGCGCGTACCAAGGTAGCCCCATGCGGCGCATCCGGTCGGCCTCGATTCGGGCCGCGCCGCGGATCGCGCCGACGTAGGTGCGGGGAAGATAGCGCCAGAAGCCTAGCCCACGCGGCGCGGTGGAAATGTCGTGTGGCGTGCCGACGCCGACGTGATGGCCGTGGATGTGCTCGAGGGCGAAAGCAGCGTGCAGGCAGCGGGCGAGGAGAGATTGGCTCATCAGCCATTCGCCACGGGTCGGTCGGTGCAGAAGTTCGTGGGCGAAAGAGCCCGCGGCGAAGCCGCCGAGAACACCGACGCTGAAGACGAGCCCCGCAGAATCGACCCACCATGCAGCGCCTTGCCGGACGATTCCGAACCCACTCGCCAAGTCCGCCATGATGGTTCCGGGCGAGGCGGTGTAGAACAGTAGCCCGGCCGTCAGCAAAACAACCAGCGGGACCGAGGCATACAGCATTGCGTCGAGGTAGGCCCGGCTCGGTGATTCGACTATCTCGAGATAGTCGGCGCCAACGTCATCGAGGAGCAGGTTGAAGCCGAGCAGCAGCGCACCTCCTAACCACAGCCAGGGGCCTCCGACAGCGATGGTCAGCAGGCCGATCAGCTGCATCGCCGGCAGAAGGGCGAAACGACCCTGGTCAACCAGCGCCTTCATGCCAGTCCTCCGGCCGACGCCACGTCCCGCTCGTCAAGCTGGCGGCCCGCCGATGCGATCAGGCCTTCGCGCTGCAAGAAGGAGACTATTGGGTCGACGGTCGCCTCGAGCGTCGGATGCGAAAGGGCGAGCGCCTCGCTATCGCGCGCCCGCCGATAGACGCTGTTGTCGTAACGTTTGTCGCCCATGCGCAGGATATGCTTTGTGTTGCGATCGTAGAAACTCAGCAGCGGGTAGAGGTCGTCGTCCGGCTGGCAATGAGCGTGAGCATCGGCGACGAAATCTTCGAGGCTGACGGCGACGAAGGAATAGCCGAAACGCTGCGAGATCACCGCGCAGATGTCGGTCATGGTGTGATAGTCGTCCGCCGTCATGTGGAACACCGGCGCTGGTTCATCGCTCCGCGACAGGACGACGATGTTGCGGGCGCAGACGTCGACCGGCAGGAAGCTGACCTGATTGGGCGCGTCGACGGTCAGCCCGTGGCGGATCATGTAGCCCAGGACGCGGGAGGTGATGTCGCGCCGGACGAAACGCCCGCCGGCCGACGCCGTCACCAGCGACGGACGGTAGATGACGACCGGAATTCCGCTCCGTTGCGCCCGCAGCACGAGCTGCTCGGCAACCCATTTCGACTGGGCGTAGCCGAAATCGAGATTCTCCATATCGCTGTTGTCGTCGCTTTCGAACAAGGATGGTTTCACCGACCAGCCGAAGACGAACGTGGTCGAGATGTAGTGCAGGGACTTACGGCAGCCCTCGGAAGCGAGCGCGATGACCTCGCGCGTTGCGAGGACGTTGGCCGCTCGAAGGAGATTGTAGCTCTTTACGTAGTCGACCTCGGCGCCACAGTGGTAGATCCGGTTGGCACCGTCGGCGAGGACGCGCCAGTCGGAATCCGACAAACCGAGCCTCGGCAAAGCGAGATCGCCCAGCACCACCTTGATGCGCGAGCGCAATGCGCGGTCCACGTTGCTCGGCGGCATATCGCTGTCGATCAGCGCCCTGCGCACCCGCGCCACGCCATGAGATGGATCGTCGCCGCGGACAAGGACGGTGATCGCATCGCCCGACAGTTCAAGCAGCGAACGAAGCAGAAAGCCTCCAAGGAAGCCGGTGGCACCGGTGAGGAAGACGCCGGCCCCGATCCCGGCGGTCACATCGGGAAGCGGGAGCGGCATGGTAGCGTCCGCTCTCATCCGTTCGCGCTCGTCCCGACGGAGGTTGTGGGCGACGTCATCAAACAGCGCGATCACGGCGGCGGCGCCGCCCGCACTGGAGCGGAACATCGTGAGGGCGTCGCCCAGATCGGAAGCTCGAAGCGCCTGAAGAAGCGACAGGTCGGAAGCCTTGTCGATCGTCTCGGGCGTATCGAGGCCGGCCCATCTAAGCAATTCCTCGAGCGCGAGGCTGAGATTGACCAGGGCGATCGAATCAAGGCCGAGCCGATCGAGCGTCGCATCCGGATCGCCGATCGCGGTGGCTTCCGCGACCAGACGCGCCACGAGTTCCTCGAGGTTTCCGGCGGCCCGGGTCGTGTGAAGACTCTCGATCATCTCGACGCCGCCGGCTTCCCAGCTCTCCCGGCAGAGCCGGCGGGCGATCTTTCCCGACGAGGTTCGCACGATCGTACCTCGCGGAACGCGGGCGATCGTGGCAATCGTGACCCCCGACGTCTGGTGGACGATGCTGCGGAGCGTCGCGAGATCGGGCTGGTCAATTCCCGCTTCGATCAGCACGATCAGGCCTTCGCCCGCGCTGTCGGCGGCGCTGGCGCCGAACGCGGCGACACGGCCCGCAAGCGACACAGCAAATCGTTCTTCGAGCACCGCCTCGATGTCCGAGGGGAAGACGTTGCGGCCGTTGACAATCAGCATGTCGCCGAGGCGGCCGCACACGAACAGCTCGCCCCCGTCCATGAAGCCGATGTCGCCGGTTCGCAGATAGGTCCGGTCGCTGTCGCTGCCGGCGATCCGCGCTTGGAAGCGCTGGACGCTGGCGTCGGGCAGCCGCCAGTACCCGGCTGCCTTGCTCAGGCTGTCGACCCATATCTCGCCGGTGGCGCCGTCGATGACGGGCCGGTGGCTGCCGGCATCGACGATCCTGAGGTCGACGCCGCGCGCCGGACGCCCGCAGCTGATGAAGCGATGGGGCCCTCCCAGTCGACCGCCGGTTTCGCCGTCATGGCGGATCTCGCGAGAGCCTCCGGTAGTCACGCAAAGCGTATGTTCAGCCAAGCCGTAGCCGGCGACCTGCGCGGCGCTGCCAAGGCCGTAGGATGCGAAACGTCGTCGGAAGCGCGCGAAAGTCCCGGCCCGCACCGGCTCGGCACAGTTGACCATAGATCGCAGCGATGACAGATCGATACCGCGAAGCGCGTCTTCGGGAACCTTGCCCTCGCGGAGGCAATAGTCGTAGGCGGCGTTCGGCGCCGTGGTGATCGTCGCCCGCACACGGCTGATCAGTTCGAGCCATAGAATCGGCCGGCGAAGGAAATCGACCGGCGCGAAGCAATGCGACTGGCCGCCCCTGATGACGCTGAACAGAAAGTAACCGAGCAGGCCCATGTCGTGGAAATGCGGCAGCCACGAGACGCCGACCGGCTGATCGTGATCGACTGCGATGCCGGAATTGTGGATGACGTTGCCATGGGTCACGGCGACGCCGCGCGGCTTGCTCGTCGAGCCGGACGTGTATTGGATGAAGAGGACGTCCGAATGACCGCGGCAGATGTCGTCGAGCTCGCCGGCCATGGCGTCGGTGGCGATCCAGCGGTGACGTTGGAACAGATCGCCGAATCCCTCGTCATCTGAACGGGCCTTAGATGCGGCGGCCCGCTCGACGATGCCGGCGGTCGACAGCACCTTGCTAGCGCCAGCGTGAACGGCGATGTGGGAAAGGCGCGCCCAGCCCGCGCGCTGCCGAGCCTGTGCCGGCGGCGGCGCCGGAACCGGGATGGCGCCGATCATCGCGCAGGCAAAAAACGCCACCGCCATGTCCGTGCCCGGCGGGTAGACGAGCAACACCGGTTCGCCGACGGTGACACCGCTGCCGCGAAGGCATTGGCCGACATAGTTCGCGCGCCGGAGGAAGGAAGCGTAGGAGTAGTGCTCTCGTAGGGTGCCGTCGGAGTCGTAAAAATAGAATAGAGCCTGATCAGGTCGCCTTTCGGCGGCAGACGCCAAAATGCGCCCCACATCGTCCCACACAGAGCCTCCTAGTCATTGTCTGAGATATGATGACATTCCAGGTTCCTATTCAAGGCTGCCTTGTTTTGGATCAAATGACGAGACCCTTAGGCCCCATCGTCGTCAATCAAGTCTTGCGGGTAGCCTCGGCCGAGACCAAGCCGTTGGCCGCCGCGCCGGTTCAGTGAGCCGACCGGACACAACATGACCGCGAAGACCCGGCTGGCAATTCCTCCCGCCCGCCGACGCCCGCACCGGCCCAGTCAGTGTCCAGCAAAGAACGAGTTGGTTGCGCCAAGCGGCGGTTCCGAGGCACAGGGACTTCGTGCGGCGAAGGAGGACCTCACGTGGCGACAACCAAGAGCAAAGTGGGGACATCGGCTTGGCTATTGGAGCCGTGAGCGCGAAGACAGGGCAAGTGCCCCTCCCGAACAACGGGTAGGTTGAGGGCGTGTCCAAGCGGCGACCTTGGCGATGGCCAATTTCCTCGATCAGTTGAAGGACCCACTCTCTGTTCTGGTTCGGGCGCTTTGTGCTTTCACAGGTTGACCGTGCACAGGACAATCCAGCGAATCTCGACCAATGTCCTACCTCATAGCAACGCTACTTATCGGCTTGGTGATTCCTGTCGCGCTGTTCTTTCCGAGCCGGCATCGAATAACCATCATGCTGGCGGGTGCAATCGAGCTCCTGCATAGTCCGCCGGTCATCGTCTTCAACGATGTCTACTGGAACCCGCCGCGCATGGGCGGCGGTAGCTGGGGCCTTGAGGACCTGATTCTCTCCTTCGGACTCGGGGCCGGCGTTTGGGCTGCGGCCATCGCGCCGCTCCATTCGCGGCTCCGATATTCGTTCGCCCCGCGACGCGTGATCATCCGGCTGCTCTGCGTCGGACTTCCGCCGGTCGCGCTGGCTTTGGGTGTCCGGGAGGCTGGGGTTAGCGTGATGACAAACCTGCTAATCGTCATGCTCGCAACCGGCGCAGTCCTGGCTCTGTTGCAGCCGCGGCTGTTGCGGCTTTCGGCGGCGGGCGTTCTCATCTATCCGCCCTACTATCTCGCTGTTCTCTTTCTTTGCGGTTGGCTGATCGACGGTTTCTTCGCGATCTGGAGCGGGCCCGAGCTCTGGGGCATCAGGATCGTGGGCTTCCCCATCGAAGAGATTATCTTCGTCTACCTCTTCTCGTTCTGCTACCCGCTGATTATTGGTACCGTGTTAAGCGCGCAGATCATCGAGCGGCCAAGGGATGCCCCTACGTATTCCGCGCTGCCGACTGCGTCGCAGCCTGCCCCGCATTCCATCTCGACCGGCGAGTCTTGAGCCGATCAGATCTTGCGGATCGCCTCGGCCGGCACAAGGGAAGTCGCCCGCCACGCCGGGTAAAGCGAGCCAAGAGCGCAAAGCACGACGGCCCAGAACGGCGTCCACACCATCATCCCCACGGTCGGCGTGAAAGACAGATAGTCGCCAATTGTGGGCACACTGGAGAACAGAAAGGAGGCGGCGTAGCCAAGCACGATGCCGATCGCGCTCCCCGCGATGCCAATGACCGCACCTTCGACAACAATCGACACCACGATATGCGGCTTGTCCCAGCCAATGGCCATCATCACCCCGATCTCGCGCGTGCGCTCCTGGACGGCCATCAGGAGCGCGTTGAGAATGCTGAGGGCACTCACAATGAGGGCGATCAACGTCACCGCACTTGTAATCGCCTGAAGGATCGCGAAATTGCGGTCGTTGGCGATCAACTGGTCAGTTGGCGTCACGACCAGGCGACCTAGCGCCTCGATCTCGGCCTTGATCCTGTCGGTGTCCGCATGATCGGCATCGCGGGCAAGCTCGATGTAGACGACAGTGACCTGGCCTTCCTTGAAGCCGATCTCCTGAAGATCGGCTAGGTGGACAAAGATCGCCGAGCGATTCAGCGCCGACTGGTAGTCGGCGATTCCAACGATGGTGAAGTGCTCGTCCATGATGTCGAGGTCGTCGCCGACCGCCTTACCCAGGCTTTCCGCGGCGCCCGCGCCGAGAATAGCGGCGCGGCGCTCCCCGGGTTTCGGCGCACGGCCGGAAAGGATTGGCATGTCGCGCCAGAAATGGCTCTCCGGCGGCCAGCCGAGGATCAGCCGCTGAACCGTCTGATCGACCGGGGCGAAGCTCAGGAGCTCATTCGCAGCGGCAGCGACGCCGGGCACCTCGGCGATGCGAGCCGCAATGTGCTCGGGTATGAAGCCGGAGAAGATGTCCGGCGCATCCCGCTGAAAGACGGCAAAATCCGCGCCGCGCTCGACGGTGCCCTCGCGCGCACCGTGCTCGGCGCTGTCGGCGAGCGCGATCAGGGCAAGGGCCGAGCCGATCGCTAGGCCGACGCTCAGCGAGACGATAATGCTTCGCATCGCCCGGCGGCGAATGTTGCGGAAGGCGAGCGTGACGAGATTCAGCGCCGTCCCTCCGTCTCGAGGGACCCGGATGTATCTTCGACAATACGCCCGTCGCGCAAGCGGATGCGCCGGTCGCAGCGGGCGGCGAGCGATTCGTCGTGCGTGACCAGAAGCATGGCCATGCCCCGGTCACGCTGTATGCGGAACAACAGATCCATGACCAGCGCGGCATTCGCGGTGTCGAGATTCCCAGTGGGCTCGTCTGCCAGAAGCAGGGCCGGACCGTTGGCGATGCTGCGGGCAATCGAAACTCTCTGGCGCTCGCCACCCGAAAGGGCGTTCGGCAGGTGGCTCAGGCGATCGCCGAGTCCGACTTCGTCGAGCAGCGCGGCGGCACGACGGGCACGCTCACGCTGTAGAACGCCACGGCAGACCATCGCCATTTCGACGTTCTCGACCGCTGTCAGCGCCGGCAGGAGGAGAAAGTCCTGGAAGACGATGCCGATCTCGATGCCCCTGAGCCTCGTCCAGTCCGACCAGTGCGAGAGCTCCTCGCCCTTCCAGTAGACACGGCCGCTAGAGGCTCGGTCGCATCCGCCCATGACATTGACGAGGCTGGTCTTGCCGCTGCCGCTATGGCCGAGCGCGGCGATGCGCTCAGTCGGATAGACCGACAGATCGATATCCTTGAGCGCCACCACGATGCCGGCATCAAAGGTAAGGCTGACCCTCTCGAGCCGGATCAGCGGCACCGTTGGCGCTGGGTGAAGTGACAACGCGCTCATCGGCGGTCGAGTGTTGCGATCAACGTGTCGATATCACCGTTGGTATGGCCGAGGATCTCGCCAACTTCCCTGCGGAGGGTAATAGCGGCGCTGCGGCCGTCGAGGAGTATATCGCGCGCCCGGAGTGGTGGACCACCTGGGCCGAGGCGCCAGACGACGGTTCTTGGTCCCGAGTCCTTCTGTTCGACGCGCGTGGCAAGCAGCCGGTCGCCTTCGCTCGCCGGCCGCAACCCGAGGAAGACCACGGGCGCGCCGCTGTTATTGCGGTTCTGCAGCACGCATTCGCGCGCTGCCCATCCTTCAACGGTGCGGAGATAGCGCGTCTTTTGGGGTCCCGTCATGCGGTTCCAGGCATCCGCGGCAGCCCGCTGGGCCATGAAGTTCACGTCGAGGAGCGAGCGGTTAAGGTCGCGGCAGGCAGTCTCCGCGGCAGCACCGGCTTTGCCGGCGAGAGAATAGACTGCGCGGTTAAGACGGAGGATGAAGTCGCTGACCGCCGGATCGTCCTGAGCCAGAGCAGGCGAAGTCACAACCAGAATGGAAACGATGAGCCCGGCCAGACTGCCGACAACGTTCTTGGCCGAGAGCGGCGAACGTCGCGCACTGGCAAGGTCACCGAGATCGACGTGACGTCGTATTGGATACGGGCTCATGGCGCGCCAGACACGGGGAACCTCCGGGCGACTCGCATCTCGATGCGATGTCTAGGGTTACCGCTCGAGGCGCGATCATAAGCAGTCTGCGCCGTCCCAAACAAACAGACGAGCCAGAGCCTCGCGTAGATGAACCCGTTGGCTGTATCAAATACTTTGACGACGGACACGCGAAACAAAATGAGCGAAGTGCATCGAGCGAAGCGGCGGAGGCGGCGAAACTCGGCGATTACGCATTGCCCTACTTGAAGAAGAACAGGATCCAGGTTCGCTGGTCCTCCAACCGGTAGATGGTGTTGCCGCTGTCGGGCTGCGTGACGACCATATACGCCATTTCGCTGAACAGCGAGCAGATCAGAGGGCTGGCGTTGCGAACGGCTTTCGACGCGCTCGGCATCGAGCAGGATGCCTCCGGGAATGATACCGAGACCTTCGAGAAGCCGAAGCGGACGCGCATCGCAAAGGTCGAGAAGCCTACGAAGGACATGCCAACGTGTACGCGCCCCGGCAGCAAGCAGGATCAATTGATCGAGATGCTCAGGTCGCAGAGGGGCGCCACCATCGACGAGATCGTCGGCGCCTTCGGTTGGCAGCCTCACACGGTGAGAGGCGTCCTCGCCGGTGCCCTCAAGAAGAAGCTCGGCCTCGAGGTGACCTCGGAGAAGGTCGAGGGACGGGGTCGGGTCTACCGGATCTAAACCAACCGATCCGACTGGCGCACCGCTTGCGGCCGCCAGTCGGAACCAAATTCCAGAATACTTGTCGCGCTGGCAGCCCTCATCGGCTGCCAGCGTTCGTTTCAGTTCTTGGCGACCGGAATCAGCACCGCATCGATGACATGGATGACGCCGTTGTCAGCCTTGATATCGGCTGCGACGACCGTCGCGTCGTTGATCGTGACCCCATTGTCGCCCTTGGTAACCTGCAGCATGCGCGCCGACGTATTGAGCGGCTTCACGTGGATGGTTCGACCGGGCAGCATGTTCGAAGTGAGCTCGCGGCCGAGGACGTGATAGGTGAGGATAGCGACCAGCTGATCCTTGTTCTCCGGCTTCAGAAGGTCTTCGACCGTTCCGGCTGGCAGCTTGGCGAAGGCCTCATCCGAGGGGGCAAGCACCGTGATGTTGTCGGTGGTCGCGAGCGTGTCCGCGAGGCCCGCCGCCTGGGCTGCGGCAAGCAGAGTCTTGAACGTACCCGCAGATTGCGCGGTCTCCACAACATTGGAGGCCGAGGCCATGCCAGTGGTGAGGCCGAACGCGACGACGACGCCGGCGATCCTGGTGATTGCATTCATTTTCTGTCTCCTTGAGCGCTTCCGACTTGGAATGGGCCTTGATACGTCGGCGCTACTCGCCTGGATCACTGGCCTTGATGATGCCGACCGCGGCGCCATCGCCGGGGCGCTCAAGAAGAAGTTCAGCCTCGAGGTGGCCTCCGAGGAAGTTGAGGGACGGGGTCGCGTCTATCGCATCCGCTGATAGGCAGTGATGATAGACCCCGTCGCCTTGTGAAGGGACTGGCGGGGACTATCGTCGTGGAATGAGCAAGGCATCGACGAGACGAGCGGTTGTCGGCTGGGAGCTCGCGGGCGTAGCGTTCATCGTCGCGCTCGGCTCCGCTCTCCATTTCGCGTTCGCGTGGACGGGATACTGGCAACCTGTCGCGCTTGTTGCGGCGGTGAACGAATCGATCTGGGAGCACCTCAAGCTCGCATTCTGGCCCGGGCTCCTGTGGGCGGCAATCGAGCGACCCAACCTCGATCTCAAACCGAGTGAGTTCTGGGCGGCAAAGGGAATTGCGCTGCTGGTGCCGCCCGCCGCAATTATCGCCATCTTCACGACCTACACCCGCATTCTGGGCGAGAACATCCTGTTCCTCGACATCGCGACGTTCGTCGTCGCGGTCGTTCTTGGCCAGATCGTGTCGATATGGCTACTGAACTTTGGCTCGAGTTCGCTGACCTTTCGGCGCCTGGGGCACCTGCTGATCGGTCTGCAGCTCGTCGCCTATTCCACGCTGACGTTCTTTCCGCCGCGGCTTGATCTCTTCATGGACACCCGCAACGGCACCTACGGCATTCCGGCCCGATTGGAATGACGCCGGTCGACGTACCTGAGCGACCGCCTCCGTGTCCGCCCCGAGGCGCGCCGCCTTCACAACGCCAAAGGTCGAGTTGTCACCGTCGAGCGTCGCCGCCCTGCCGGTGAACTCCTGCCAGCGGGTGACGATCACGTCGACGTACTTAGGATCAAGTTCCATCAGACGAGCCGCCCGGCCGCTGCGCTCGCATGCGATCAGCGTTGTCCCCGAGCCGCCGAAGAGATCGAGTACGATGTCCCGTGACTTAGACGAGTTGCGGATTGCACGCTCGACCAGTTCCACCGGCTTCATCGTCGGATGCAGGTCATTGACCCGCGGCTTGTCGTGGTGCCAGACGTCGCCCTGGTCACGGGCGCCGCACCAGAAGTGTTCCGTCCCTGCCTTCCAGCCATAGAGGATCGGCTCGTACTGGCGCTGGTAGTCCGAGCGACCGAGGGTGAAGGTGTTCTTCGCCCAGATGACGAAGGTCGACCACTTGCCGCCGGCGTCGAGCCAGGCGCGCTGCAGCGTATGAAGCTCGGATGAGCTCATGCAGACGTAGCAGGCGCCTTTGGTAACCGTGAGCAGATTGGTGCAGGCAGCCTCGAGGAACTTGGCGAAGGCGTCACCCAATGCGTCGTTGAGGATCCGGCGGCCATTGCCGGCCGACTTCTCGCCTCCCTTGCCGCCGTAGTCGACATTGTAGGGGGGATCGGTGAACGCCATGTCGGCGAGCATGCCGCCCATCAGCCGCTCGACGTCAGCCAAGGCAGTGGCATCACCGCAAAGGACGCGATGATCGCCGAGGATCCACAGATCTCCCGGCCGCGAACAGCTCACTTCGGGAACGCCAGGTGCGTCGTCGGGGTCGGTGAGACCTTCGAGCGAGTCCCCTGACAGCAGCTCGGACAGCTGATCGGCGTCGAAACCGGTCAGATCGAGATCAAAGCCGTCGAGCTTCAGGTCGCCGAACTCGAGCTTGAGCAGCTCGTCATCCCATTCGGCGTTCTCGTGGGAGCGATTATCCATCAGCCGGTAGGCACGAGCCTGCGCCGGGCTAAGACCCTCGGCGACATGGACCGGGACCACCGTCAGGCCGAGGGCCTTCGCGGCCTCCAGCCGGGTATGCCCAACGATGACGACCATGTGCTCGTCGACAACAATCGGCTGCCGGAAGCCGAACTCGGCGATCGAGGCCTTCACCGCGTCGATTGCCTTGGTGTTATTCCGCGGGTTCCGCGCATAGGGCGCGAGCCGCTCGACCGGGATATCGGTGACGAGCATCGAAACCTCACGACCGGATTAGGGAAGGGGAAACGTTGCGGCGCGGAATCGCCCGCTAGCGCTGGCTGCGGTTTGACTCCGCCGCCGGTTTGGCGGTTAGATAGCCGGTGCCTGCCGTTTTTGTGCGGGCGTTCATTTCGACGAGTTGTTTGGGGCGACGCCCGAAGGTTCTCCGCTTGCGTTTGCAGGCATTGTTTTTGCCGGACGATATCGACGAAGGAAGCCGACCCCTGCGGTCGGCTTTTCCTTTTCGACGCGAGGCCGCTAGGCCGCTTTCGGGGACGGGCTCCAAGCCGCGAGAACCGAGGAAATCCGCCGAAAGTTTCCAAAACAAAATGGAAAAATGAAACCAAGAAAAACACGCGAAAACCGGGCGGCGGCGCCAGCGCAACCCAGACGTGAATAATGGGGCTCCTAGCCCGCCCCACCCCTCACCTTCGCATTCCGATCTGGAACGGCAATGCCATCAGGCGTTGTGCCTCCTGCAGCACCCTTCCGTGCTGCGCTTCCCATGCTGCGAGTGCCACGTCGCGTAGCATCTCGACCGGCACTGCCGGACCCCATAGCTGCTCGATCGGAAAGCGCGCCTTGCTCGTCCGCTTGAACACGTTGCCGCCGAAGCGGCCGACGACGAAGGCAGAACGATAGGTCTGCGCCCGTCCCCAGACCTTGGCGCGGACGCCGTAGGAGAATTGCTTGGCTCCGAACACCGACAGCGGGAGGTGGCGGCCGGTGCCGATGATCCGTGCCTCGAGCGTTGACCGCGTCGAGCCCTTGAACTTCATCGCCGCCGCCACGGTACCGCGCGGAATCGATGATTGCTCGGCGAGCGCCCGGCGGTGGGCGGTGAAGGCCTTTCGCCCCTCCTTGTTGAGGGCCAGCGAGAAGGCCTGCCTGGCCGAGCCCTGGCCAATACGGAAGCAGGCCGCTTCGAACCGGATGCGCACATCATCGGGCTCGGTGAGGACGATGCGCATTCGCCGAGCCTCCAAAAAGCAAATGCCCGAAGCGTTGGCTCCGGGCACAGTTCCGAGATTGGAATATCGGAACTTCTAAGGCCCATCTCGCATCGCGTCAATCATAAAAGCTCTCTGAACAACATTTCTTGCAGTCTTCTGCATCCGTACTTGAGAGCCGTTTTCGTGTTGCTTTTGCTTACCAAGTTGCGCCCGCATCCAAACGTGCACGCAGGAACCCGATACACTCGAACCGGCACACTGTTTTCCGGCTGCGTTGCCGGCTAGCACTTCCTACAGTGGCGTGTAAGCGGGAGGTTGGCCTGTAAGCGGGAGGTTGGCCTGAGAGCAACGATCTCCGGTGTTGGCTGCAGGTTCACGACGATGAAAGGCTAAATTGGCTATGCGCTTCCTCGCGGACGGCCCGGACATCCCTGATGAGCTTCTCGTGGCTCGGGACGCAGGAAGGGTCATCCTTTTCTGCGGTGCAGGCGTGAGCCAGGCAGAGGCAAAGCTCCCAAATTTCGCTGACCTCGCTAATATGGTGATTGTGAATCTGGGCTCCGCGCTCAATAGCCGTGCACGCTGCCTATTGGAGCAGGCGACCGCCCTGGAACCGCTGCCCGGGGTGGGTACCCTGGTCGCGACCGACAGGATATTTGGGCTGCTCGAACAGGAATTCGAGACCGCAGATGTCCGCGGAGCGGTGGCGGAGGCGATTCGGCCGGAGCCGAACGCAAACCTTGATGCACACCGGATACTGCTCGACCTCGCGACCGTTCGCGGGGTCACGCGCTTGGTGACTACCAACTTTGACCTCCTTTTCGAGGCATGCAATTCAGCTCTGCGTAGCTATGGCCCTCCGGGTTTGCCGGATCCGACCAGCGACCGCGAGTTCCACGGTGTGGTGCACTTGCATGGCCGTGTCGACGGCGCCTACCGACAGGCTGCCGACGAGGAGTTCGTCATCTCCAGCGCGGACTTCGGTCGTGCCTATCTTTCTATTGGCTGGGCGACTCGGTTCATTCAGAGCCTGCTGTCGCGATTCCAAGTGCTGTTCGTTGGTTACAGCGCGGACGATCCGCCCATGCAGTATCTGCTTGAAGGTCTGAATCTCAGGGCGGGCGCGCGAAGCCGACTATTTGCCCTCCAGAGCGGCGAACAAAGCACCGCCATCGCTCTTTGGGAGCATAGGGGCGTACGAGCTATCCCATTCGACAGCTCACGGGGGTTCGGGCCGCTTTGGGATACCCTTAGGGCATGGGCTGAACGCGCACGAGATGATAGAAAGTGGTTTGAAACGGTACTGAAGAGAGCGGCACCCGGTCCCCGATATCTCGCCCCACACGAACGTGGCCAAGTCGCTCACATTCTGTCCATAGGCGCCGGTGCTCGACGTGTTGCATTGGCTGCCGAACCGCTGAATGCAGAGTGGCTTCTCGTCGCCGATGCTCAGCAGAGATTCGCCACACCCGCTCCTTCGTACAGAGGTAGCGAGAAGCTTGCGCCGTTTGATCCGTTTGAGGCGCTCTGTCTGGACAATGATCCTCTGCCACCCCCAGCTGACCCGGAGGACACATTTCGTCGTCGCGATGTCCCGAGTGAAGCGATCGACGTCCTTCAGGTAATCGCTCTTGATCGTGAGGGTGGGGCGCCACGAGCCGGCGCGTCAGTTCGAGGGCCGCCCGACCGATTCTACGCCGAACTTCCACCCCGCTTAGCCGACATCTGTTTGTGGCTTCGGCGGAGTGTGAATTCGCCCGTGGCGTTGTGGTGGGCAGCGCATCAGCCGGGACTACATCCCTCCGCAATCGACAACATCCAACGCGTTCTGCTGCATGAGTCAGAACAGCCGTCCAGCTCAGTCAAACATGGCTGGCGAATGCTGATTGCCACGTGGGCGGATAGGCGCGTCGACGTCGATCGGCGGAGGTACGAGATCGCGCGGCGTGCCACCCGGGAAGGGTGGACCTACTCACTCGTTCGGGAGTTCGCGGAACTTTATCGTCCACAGCTCACTGTCAAACCGAGCCTTGGAATTCCGCATCCGCTTACCTGGTCTGAAGAAGGCCACCCGGATCAGGTCGTCAGTGTCGATGTTGATTTCCCCCGCCCCTACGAAGGTGTGTCGCTGCCGGATGAATTCGTGCCTTACGCTGTCGATTGTTTCCGGGTCAATCTCGACACGGCTATCGCCCTTGAACAGGATGTCTCGGGTACCGAGCGCTTGTACTTGCAAACCAGCCGCGAATCCGATGGCGCCCCGGAACTTTCTGATGACACTTACGGAATTACCGGGCCGATCATCCGCTTCCAAAAGCTCATGACTAGGCTCGCGGGCATCGACCCGGAGGCCACGTGGCGACAAATCCACTCTTGGCCTTCGCGCGATGAGTATGTCTTCGCGCGCCTGCGGATCTGGGCCGCGGGGGCTGGCCTCGTGACTCCTGATGAGGCAGGCCAAATCTTTCTGTCTCTGTCTGACCGGACGTTCTGGGGCTCCGTTCACGAGCGTGACCTTCTCTATGCCTTGCGGGATCGCTGGGTCGCTCTCTCTCATGATACCCGCGAAGCTCTAGAGAAACGACTGCTGACGGGTTCGTTCCCTTGGGACATCGAGCTGCCCCGGGAGCTCGAAGAAGCCATTGCGCACGATCGGCTGAGTCGGTTGCATTGGTTATCCAGCCAAGGCGTTTCGTTTAGCTTCGATGCGACGGCGTTGATCCAGTCACTGCGCACAGCCGCGCCAAGATGGACTGAGCATGCGGGCGATACGGTTGCCGATTCGAACGATCCTGCCACGTTCTGGGTCGGAACGGACAGCCGGCCAGACGCTCTGCTAGTGATGCCGCTCTCTGAAATTCTTCGTCGGGCGCAAGAGGTCGGGAAGCTCGACATAGAAACTAAAACTGAGCGCGAGCCCTTTCGGGGTTTAGCGGTCCAGCGGCCCGCTCGCGCATTTGGCGCTTTGGCTCATGCAGCGCGATCGGGGAATGCACCGCGCTGGGCTTGGACCGACTTCCTTACCGCGGACACCCGTCCCAGGGATCCGCTCCGAATGGTCAGGGCAATCGCGGCGCTTTTGCACCGTTTGTCTTCTGCATCGCTTTGCGAGATCGCCTATCCGGTCTCTGAATGGATGAATGCCATTCGGGATCGCCTCTACAGCGATGCTGAGAGCGTGCTCCCTGGGCTCTGGGGCGAACTATTGACAGCGATGCGGGCAAGCGAGGCCACGGAGCGATCCCGGCCCCCTCACTCATGGGCAACGGACGCCCTTAATGCACCGGTGGGAAAACTGTTTGAAGTGGTGATGAAGGACCCGGCCGCAGAGGGGCGAAAAGCCGGCGTCGGCTTTCCACCACACTGGACGGCTCGGCTTGAAGACCTTCTTGGACTACCCGGGGACATGCGGCGTCATGCGCTCGTCATGCTCGGCTTCCAGCTCAACTGGCTGTTCACCATCGATCCAGTGTGGACCAAACGACTATTGCTCCCAGTAGCCGTTGGCTCGGGTCCAGACGGCGATGCTCTCTGGGACGGAATTCTCTGGGCCGCTCCGGTACCGCCGCGACCCCTATTTAAGTCCCTCAAAGCAGGCATGATCGAGCGGGCAACTGAGCGCACTCGCCGACGCGAGAAGACTATCCTCGCAGGATTCGTTCTCGCTGGGTGGGGGGCAGCCGCTGACGAACCCCTCGTAACCGACACTGAGTTACACGAAGTCCTCATCCACGCGGATGACGAGTTCCGTCAGCAGCTCTTGTGGGAGCTCGGTAGATGGAGCAGGGACGCGGATAGTGACCGGCGGCACAAAGTCATTCCCTTCTTCCAGCGCGTCTGGCCCAAACAACGGGCATTGCACACCCCAACCATGTCCAGTCACTTGGCGAACTTTGCGTTGGGGAGCGGCGAACTTATGCCGGCCGTAGTGGAGTTGGTCCGTCTGAGGCTCGTTCCAATCCGAGACGCTCACCTGCAATTTGACCCTCGTGGCGATGGTGAAGGAGATCATCCGGCACGTACGTATCCGGCGGCCACACTCGAACTATTGTGGGTGCTTCTGGGTGAAGATGCATCCTCATGGCCATATGGGATCGATGAGGCACTAGAACTATTGGCGCAAGCACCTGAGACGGCTTCGGACCCGCGTCTCTCTGAACTCCTCCGGCGATTTGCCGACTAAACCGCACCTAGTCTTGCGCCAAGCGTGCACACTTTGATTGGGGACCGTCATCCTCCGGTAGGTTTAAGAAAAGCCGAGTGCCTCCTCTGTAAGACGTGGGTCAGCTCAGCGCTTCACTTCGATCTGGTCGTTAGTCGCAAGATGAGCAAATATCGTACCATAGCCACGGCGCAATGACTCATTGCCGATTGATCCGAAACACCTGAACTAGTGCATTGAGGGCGACGCGGAGATTCCCGAGGTCCTCCTCGGGCCACAGTGTCGTATCCTCGTCGACACAGATGACGCGATAGATCAGCAGCGCCGGTCGCCGCCCCCGAGAGAACCGGTGATCGCGATCGCACTGGTCGAGTGCATCGGTCGCGGCATCGAACCGTCGGCGGAGGCGCTCGACCAGCACGGCATCCGGTTCGCCCGAGGATCCACCGAACACGCCACCGCTGACGAGCAGGCCTGCGATGGACCGCGGCGACGGCAGTGGCAGGCCGAGCACCATGTGGTGGCGGCGGCAAAGCTCACCGAACTCGCGGCCGGCCTCGTGCTGGGCCGATGTGATCGTGCCCCGCCAGGCGAGCCGACCCAATGCTGTGCCAAGCCGTTCGTCCTTCGCCTGCTTGGCGGTGACGCCATGGTGACGCTGCCGGGCTTCGATCGCAGTCTGCATGATGTCCTTCTCCGTCTCGAGGCGGGTGCGTTTGCCGCAGGGGTAGCGTTTCCCAGATTTCCGTTTGCGACCCCGGATCGTCATGCCGACCTCCGCTCTTCGATGCGCTTGCCGTAGAGTTTCTCGCCAAGCTGCTTGACCAATTCTCGTTCCGGCCAGGTCAAGCGGTGGTCCTCGACGTTGACGGCCAGCAAACCCTGCTCGACCCAGCCTTCGCGCTTCACATCTTCGGGCGAGCGGCGGTTGCCGCCATAGCCGTGAGGAAGCCACTTCATCGGGTCACCTCCGGCAGGAGCGCGGCGTAGCCGATGATGTCGACGATGCTGTCACGGTGGGTCGGGTCGTGGGCGAGGCGCGCCAGCTTCAGATCGATCATGCAGAGCATGACCTCGGCCGGCGTCACGCGATGGCCCAGCGTGACCGACCAGCGGGCTGCGACCATTGCCATTGAAGCGGCCGGGTCGCCATAGGTGGCACGGCGCTGCGAGAGCACCCGCCTTGCTTCCTCGAGCGGTGTGCTCATGGGCAATGACCCAAGGCTAGAGCGGTCAGCGCGACAGCTACCCCGTTACTCGCGTCAACGCCCTCGACCTGGTGCCATTCCGCGGGATACGTTCGACCTGCACCAGAGCAAGCATCAGCAACCTGGATGCATTGGGGGAGGACATCATGGGCATCTACATTACCCAAGGCCGTTTCACTGAACACGCCGTGAAGGGCATGCTGGCCAAGCCAGAGGACAGGGGACCTGAGGTCCAGAAGCTCGTCGAGGCGGCCGGCGGCAAGTTCATCGCCTACTACATGACAATGGGGGAGTAGGACTTTCCCCTCATCACCGAGGCCAAGAGCGAGGAGGACATTCTTGCCGCTCTGGTCGTTGCCGGTGCCGGCGGTGGGGTGTCCGGCCTGAAGACCACTCAGGCCTTCACGACGGCGACGGGCATGAAGATCTTCAAGCGGGCCGGCAAGCTCGCGGGAACATTCCGTTCGGCCGGTACCTGACGCCCGAACAACCGCACAATTGTCGACTTCGCGGCTTCCCAAGAATATAGCCGCAGTCCCACGGTCGACGTTCATCGCGTGCCTCCCCGGGTCTCGATGGCCCAGAGGAGAATGGCGATGGCGTCGGCTTCGTTGTCGTCGGCCGGGGCGAACCCCCGCTCGCGGACCGCGGCGATCACGGCGGCCTTGTCGGCGTTGCCCTTGCCGGCGATGAACCGCTTGATGGTGCCGACCGGGACGCCTTGGTAGGCGATTGCGTGCTCCTCGCACCAAGCGGTGAGCCCGGCGAGGAACACGCCGTAGGCGTGGGCGGCGTCGACGCCGGCGTGCCTGCGCACCTCCTCGAAGTAGACGGCCTCGACATCACCCGCGAGGCGGTGTGTCTCGTCGAGCCACCGCTCGAAGCGGAGGTAGCGCATGCCGCCGCCCTCGAAACGGTGCGGCTTGAAGTCCGCGGTGCCACTGAGGATACGGCCGCGGAGATTGCGGCGTGCCCAGCCGGTGGTGGTGCCGAGGTCGAGGGCAAGGAGGGCCGCGGCGCCCGAGGTCTCGACTGGCCCAGGCGTGACAGCAAGCGGCGGCTCGTTGGCCACCGCGGGCAGAAGAACGTGAGGGGTGTGCATTGCGAAGGCTCACGAAACGTGGGCCTTCGGCTTTGGTCGATGTTGATTCTAGAGACCAATTTCGAGAGGGCAACGGAAAACGCCCAGTGTCAGCATTTTCCTGTGATCGGCCCGAGGAGTTCGGCTGTCCCGACCCTCTCGATTGTGTAAGGGCTGGGTGGAGGTCAGTCGACCAGTTGGCGGGATCAGGCTAGAATCCGCATGATAACTGACATGGGGGAATGGCCGTGCGTGGAAAAGGTGTCGCCATCGCGACCTGTATTGCGTTCACAGAGCTTTGTCTTCCCGCCCTGGCGCAGGAGGTTGCCGACCGGATTTTCACCGGTGGACCGATTCTGACGATGAACGACTTTCAGCCCCGTGCTGACGCGGTCGCAGTGAAGGATGGGAGGATCGTCGCCGTCGGCTCGGTCGAGGAGGTCATGGCCTACCGCGGAGACGGGACCGAGGTCACCGACCTTGCAGGGCGCGCCTTGATACCCGGTTTCGTCGATGCGCACGGTCACGTCATGATGGGCGGCATGCAGGCGCTTTCAGCGAACCTGCTTGCTCCGCCTGACGGCGGCGTCACCGATATCGCCTCGCTGCAGCAGACGCTGCGCGACTGGATGGCGGCGAACGAGGACATCGTCAGGGACG
This sequence comes from Bauldia sp., assembly GCA_020442065.1. Taxonomy (GTDB): domain Bacteria; phylum Pseudomonadota; class Alphaproteobacteria; order Rhizobiales; family Kaistiaceae; genus Bauldia. Next base: position 18,259 of record JAGRKZ010000019.1, on the reverse strand, counting down.
TGAACCTCGTCGTCGGCTTTGGCTACGACAACGCCCAACTCTCCGAACTGCGGCACCCGACGCGCGACGACCTGGACGCCGTCTCCACCGAAGTCCCGATCATCATCGTGCATCAGTCCGGTCATCTCGGGGCGATGAACTCGAAAGCGCTTGATATCGCGGGCATCACGAGCGAGACGGTCGCCCCCGCCGGCGGGGTGATCCGACATGACGCGAATGGCGAGCCAGATGGCGTTCTCGAGGAGAACGCGTTCATGCTGGCTCTGCCAAAGCTTCTTGGCAACATTGATCGCGATGGGTTCAAGGCGATGGCGGTTGCCGGAGCTGACCTTTGGACGCGCTACGGCTACACCACCGCCGATGAAGGACGGGCGACGCCAGCGACCGCTGCCATTCTCCAGGAAGCAGGAGAAGAGGGTCTGTTCAAGATCGACATCGCCATCTACCCCGACGTTCTGATCGACCGCGATTGGATCAAGGCCAATGTGTCGGACGACTACAAGGGGCGTGTCCGGGTTGCTGGCGCGAAGTTGACCATCGACGGCTCGCCGCAAGGGTTCACGGCGCTGCGTGACCGACCCTACTACGCTCCGGTCGGAAACTATCCGCCGGGCTACCGCGGCTATGCCTCGGCCAGCGACGAGCAGGTGCTTGACGCTGTCGACTGGGCCTACGCCAATGGCCTGCAGATTCTGACGCACGCCAACGGCGAGGGGGCCTCCGATACCCTCATCGCGGCCATCCGCGCCGCGGAGACGGCATATGGGAATGCCGCCGATCTTCGACCCGTCCTGATCCATGGGCAGTTCTTGCGCGAGGATCAGGTGGACAGCCTAAAGACTCTCCGCATCTTCCCGTCGCTCTTCCCGATGCACACCTTCTATTGGGGCGACTGGCATCGGGAACACACCGTCGGCCCGATCAACGCCGACGACATTTCACCCACTGGATGGCTAGTCGAGCGGGACATGATCTTCTCGTCGCACCATGATGCTCCGGTCGCGTTTCCGGATTCGATGCGCGTTCTCGACGCGACGGTGACGCGCCGCACCCGCTCGGGAGACATTCTGGGTCCGGCGCAGCGGGTGGACGTGGTCACAGCCCTCAAGGCCATGACGATTTGGCCCGCCTGGTCGCATCATGAGGAGGACACGAAGGGCTCGATCGAAGTCGGCAAGCTCGCCGACCTCGTAGTGCTGTCTGGGGATCCCACAGCAATCGACCCCGAGTCGATCGATACGCTCAGAGTCAACCTGACGATCAAGGAAGGCGAGACGATCTTCGACCGGGCAAGCGTCAAGGAGGGTGCACTTCATTACATCCCGAAGGGGAGTGGGGATGACCCCTACGCCGAGTTCCTTCGGATCGCGACGGTGGAGAACGAGGCGGCACGCAGTTGGCCGAAAGTTTCGACACTTGCGTCGCTTGCAGACAGGCCGCATTCGGGCGCCTGTGTCGCGGGTTTCCTCTCGATGGTGGCAGATGCTGCCATAGTTTCGCGGGAGGGGCTCAACTAGGCGCGATCCGAGGGATCCGTGAACCCGGCTTCGCGCTTGGCTGTCACATCGTTCCATACGTGGCGAGTTGGGAGCGGCACTGACGCATGATCCGCCAAGCGAAACAACAGGCTGATCCGGAGATGGTGGCGATCCGGGCGCTGGCCTTCATCGCCGAGGATCCGGAGCGACTCGAGCGCTTTCTGCTGCTCACCGGTACTCGACCGGAGACCATCCGGAGCGGAGCGCAGCAGCCGGGCTTCCTCGGCGGCGTGATGCAGCAGGTCGTCGCTTGGGAGCCGTGGCTTCTTGAGTTTGCCGCCTACGCCGAAATGTCGCCGGCGGACGTCGTCCGCGCCGCCGACCAACTCGCCGAAGGCGTCTGATCCCCGGAGTATGAACTCGGCGCTACAGCTTCACTTGGGCGCCTGGTCCGATCGTGGTCACTACCTTGGTCTGATCCCGAGATGAGGTGGTGACCAGACTTTTCTCTTTCAGATCAGTTGGATAGGCGCTTTGGTCACCACCTTTCGTGGTCACCACCTGCTCCCATACATATTCCATAGGAGAAGGTCATGGCCTGACCGCCTTCTGCATTTCCCATGCATAATGTTTGAAACAGGTGGTGACCAGAGTGCAGGTGGTGACCACGTTGAAATCATTGAGCTATTTTGGTCACCACCTTGCTCGGCAGGTGGTGACCAGAGGGGCAAGGTGGTGACCAGAGGCCAGCGCGAGAACATATAGAGAATCTGTCGAGAGTGCCGAGACGAAGCCGCATTTTTCTCTTTTCTCGCTGCCCCAACGGCGATTTGAAACTGCTTCTTGCGGACGGGAGGAATTCCGCCCTATTGCGAGCTGTGTGTCTCCGGGACCACCTACACAGGTCCAGAGAATTGCCGCTAGTAGAGAACGGAATTCGTCGTCCTGGCCGCTTTCGAGCACACAGGTCACCCGAAAAAGGCAGCGAAGCTGCGCCGATTTCGCGGGGACGTCAGCAATCAGAGAATGGTGTCGAAGCTGAGGTTGGTAGAGGGAAAGTAACCGGGAACAAACATTCTCCGCGGATATGGGGGCGGTCTCGAAGCTCACTGCCGCCGGGTCGAGCGCGGTTGTTTCCCACCGGCCGTATATTGCTCGACCCATCGTGCTGTGTTCCTCCGACGGACGATGGGTGACCGATTACCTCCGCTCCATGGCCCCAACAGACAGCGCTAGAGGTTGCTCCATACAGTCCGCAGTGTGGCGCCAGTCAGTGAACGCGCCGTAGGCCGACCAGATGGTCGAGCCGGTCGGCATCTCCGGGTATTCGTTCTCGCCGTTGGTACCCCAGTTGACCCAGCCCGACTCTCGTCGATGGATGATATCCATCCGTGGAACCGTCCGGTTCACGTAGCGGACGAAGCTGTATCCGGTATCGGCGCCGAAGTCGCAAGTCTTGCGGGCATCGAGCGGGAAGATCGATTCCTGCGGCATACGACTTACGTCTATGAAGTCTTCGCTGTAGTGGACTTTCGCGTGCCCGGCGTCGGACCAAACTACCTTGTTTGCCGATCGCCAGATGCCCTCCGCTTCCGCGCGCAGAACGTGTGCCGGCAGTGCGCCCTCGATCACGCAAAACATCCGCCAGTAGTTGTCCCAGTGCCAACGCGCGGGGTCCCCCTCGGGATCGATGCCGAGTTTCGCGGCCGCGGTCCGCAGCAAATCCGGGTTGCGGTTGCGGAGGTCATGGATTCGTTCGAGGAGGAGCGCGTGATAGAGGTCGCCCGCGCGGTATCGGGTACCTTCATAGTGTCGGTAGCTGGAGAGGAGAAGGTTGCCCTTGCCGCTCTCGATCTCGTCGCCGACCGTAATCCGGTTCGAGACTGGCCTTCCGTCGATCGTCGTCTCGTAGTCGTCGACGAAATAGCTGCGCACGAACCACGGTGAGCGATGCCAGAAGCTCCACCAGATCTCGATCGTTTTGCCGCGGAGCTCCGGCAGCAGTCCGTCCGGTACCATCCCTCGCATCCGGTAGCGGCAGAGCACTGGTCCCTCGGCGATCGGCTCAACATCGATCACCATGTGGGCCGGCGGGTTCACCAGCCCGTTTTCCGGCGTGAAAAACGGTCCGTAGACACCGCCGAAGGCATTCTTGTTGCCGTGGATCAGGTTGATGCCCTGATCCTTGTGCTCGAAGTGACGTATGCCCCACTTGCTACCGCCGTCGCCTCCGCCCGTGCCCCGGCATAGCTCCAACTCATAAACCCCGGTGTCGAGGCGCCGGACGCCATCGCCGAGCTTCGGCGGCAGCTGCTGAATTCCCGCTCCTTCAGCCGAAATTGGAGCCGGCGTAATGCCCAGCAGAACTGTGTAGCGCGCACGGCCGGCCCCGGGCGCAACGTCGGCAATGAAGCAGATCGTCGCTGAACGCAGCTGACCCGCCTCGTCCTTGTCCGCCATAACGATCTGAGTAAGGACTGGGCGACCAGCCTCATCGACGATCGCAACACCGCCATCTACCGGCTGAAACGCAGTGAACGTCAGACCCACTTCAACCGGTTCCGCAACCCGCCCCCGGGCGGAGCAATCCACAACATCAATCGGGATGCTATGGCGCCAATTTCCCATCCCTCGATCTCCAAGAGGACTATGTCGCCGAGACACCAAGGCGGTGGAAGCGAGCGCGCCCCTCTTGAACGAAGAGGCCGAGCGGACGAGGCGCCTGTTCGTAAATCCGGAATGTGAGCACCACTTGGTCGCAGACGAAGCACTCCATCATCGAACCCCTACTCAGTAGCCGGAGACGGTAACGGTTGTCCGAAGGCATGATCGCGAACGGGCGCACCACCAGCGGCGTGTCGACTGTGGGCTCGGCAATTTCGCCCGGTGCGAGCCGCTGCCACAGTGGGTCCATCGCGTGCGGCCAGCGCGAGAGCGTCACCCGGCGGGCGAGCGGCTCGATAGCGATCTCGTAGCCGTTGCTGAGGCCGTCGTCGGTCTCGAGCAGGAAGCCAGCCGAATGCGTACCTGCCTCGATCTCGAGTTCGGTCTCGATCCACAGATCGCTCCGTTCGACATCGAGAAAGGCATAGCCATACGTGCCGACGGCATTGCCCGCGAGCGTCGCGTCGTATTGCCGCCAGTCACCCCACTGTCCCTCGACAACGATGGCCTCGGCGGGCCCCCGCGTCGCAGCTAGTGCCGCCGGCATGCGGCACACGAGCGTTCCCTCTGGAAGCGCCACGAGCTCCCGCGGCGAGCCAAAATGCCCGCCCCACTCCCAGTCAGCTGCCGCCTTCTCGTGGGTGCGCTCGTGGGTCCAGGCGAAGGTAATGCGTTGCGTGCCGTCGGTGCACGACTTGGCGGCATAGAAGCGCCGGCCGTCGAGCGAGTCGAGCGGGCGTGCCTCCCACGGCCCGTCCGGCGAGCGCGACACTCGATAAACAGTTTGCGCATGCTCCGAATATCGCGAGAAGATCAAGTACCACCATCCGTCGAGCGTGAAGAGTTCCGGACACTCCATGACGTGGGTGAGGCGCGGCCTCCAGAGCGGTGGATGCACATCCCAGCGTGCGAGGTCGTCTGACGTCGCGAGAGCGATGCAGCCGCGCCGGAGCATCGGGCCCTCATTCTCGCGTGCGGCGATCAGCATTTGGAACTGACCGGTAGCTTGATCGCGGTGGACGAATGGGTCGCGCCAGTCGATCGGCTCGTACCAGCGCGGGTCGGCGGCGAAGAGTGGGTTGGCGGGGTCCTTGGTCCAGGCGATGAGGTCCAAGCTGGTCGCGTGGCAGATGCGCTGCTGGTTGGGATGTTCGCGGTTGTAGCCGGTGTAGAAGAAGTGGAACGTGCCTTCGTGCTCGACCAGCGAGCCCGTCCAGATGCCGTCGGCATCAGGCGAACCCGGCCCGCCCGGACCGAAAGCGTCTGGAAGGATGCGCCACTCGACGAGATCAGACGAGACTACGTGCCCGAGGTCGTTGCAGGTGCGGGTTGGGAAGCCCCACGCGCCGATCCGCGGCTTGAGGTAGAAGATGTGCCACTCGCCGTCCCAGAAGAAGGGCATCGTGTCGCCCGCCGCGCCGCCGTCCTCCGGCTTGAAACCGAACAGCCTCATTCCTTTTCCCCCATCACGAAGACGGCCTTTTCGGTTTTGCGCTGGTCGAACAGGCGGAACGCCGTGTCTGCCTCCTCCAAGGCGAAGCGATGGGTCGCTAGCCGCTCGAGGTCGATCTTCCTAGCCACGATCGTCCGCGTGATGTCGTCGTATTCGTTGATGCCGAAGTACCAGGAACCGATCAGGGTTACCTGTTTGCGGATGAGCTGATCACTCGGCCGAATGGAGGTCTCGGCCGCCTCGCCCACAAAGGCAACGCGGCCGAGCCGCATCACGGCGTCGAGCGCCATGTTCTGCGCTGCCGCGTTACCGGAACAGTCGACCGCGGCCGAGAGGCCGACGCCGTCGGTGAACTCCATGAGCGCTTCGCCGGTGCTGGCGTCGATCGGGTCGAGCACGAGATCCGCGCCAAGGCTCGCCGCAAAGCTACGGCGCTCGGCCAGCGGGTCGAGGGCGACAACGCGGGCGCCGAGTGCCTTGCCGGCGAGGATGCCACTGGAGCCCATCGGCCCTAGACCCCATACCCCGAGAGTGGAGGCGCCAGAGACGCCGAGCTTGCGACAGGCGCTGAACAACGTACCGAAGGCATCGGTCGAGATTGCCGCCGCGACGAACGACATTTCGTTGGGGATTGCGAGGCAATTGCGCTCGGGGACCACCAGGTACTCCGCGTTGCCACCGTCAGCGGTGAATCCGAGGCACGTCCACTCGGCGCAGAGGTGGAAGTTGCCCATCCGGCAATAGGGACAGAGCCCGCAGCCCACGGCCAGGTATACGGCGACCCGGTCGCCGGTCCGGAACTTCCGGACTCCTGGCCCGGTCTTGGCGATTACACCCGCCGGCTCGTGCCCGCTGACCTTGGTGCCGAGAACGGCATCACTGCCACCGACCACCGGCCGGCCGTAGTAGAGGCTGAGGTCACTTCGGCAGATGCAAGAGGCCTTGACCTCGATCAGGACCTCCCCGATCCCCACCTCCGGGATCGACACCTCGCGGATCTCGACACGGCGGTCGCCCGGCAGGTAGACCGCCTTCATCGGCCGACTCCGGTAACCAGCGGCTTCATGTAGTCATAAGCGCGGCGGGCGATGTTGTCGGGCTCGACGGCACGGCGGTCGAAGCCGATTTCCATCGCAAGGTATCCGTCATAGCCGACGTCGCGGAGGGCTGCGACGAGGCCGGCGTAGTCCACGCGCCCGTCACCCGGCGCCCCGCGGTTGATATCGGCGAGGTGGACATGGGCGAGATCGGCGCCCATTGCGTAGACGTAATCGGTCGGCACCTCGTTGCGATAAAGGCAGTGATAGGTGTCGAACATCACCTTGACGTTGGGGGCCTCGGTCTCGCGCATCATCCGGAGTGCGCCGTCGCAACTCTCCACTAGGTTGCTGTCTGCCGACGTCGGCTCGACAGCCACCGTGACGCCGAGGCCGGCGGCATGATGGGCTACCTCGCGGAGCGCCGCGCGGCACCAGTCCCAGGCTTGTTCTTGTTGCGTGCCGAAGACCTGCCAACCGGCCACATAGAGGAGGATTTCGCCGCCAAGATCGGAGCAGAGCGTAGCGACCTTCTTGTACTGATCGACGGCGTTCCGGCGCTCCGCTTCGAGCGGCGAGGCGACATTGAACCCGGGCCCGCCGCCCGGTGCCGGCAGCATGCTCGACACGGCGATGCCGTTGTCTGCAAGTAGGCTGCGGATTTCGGCGCGCGCTGCCGCGTCGAGATAGTCCGGATAAGCGTGCGGCGCTGCCGCGCCGATCTCGATCGCGTCATAGCCGATCCTTGCCAGCCGCCGAATGGTCTCATCGAGTGGGTAGGACGGCACCCAGATCGGGAAGCTCGAATAGACCCAGGTGTTGAACGCAAGCCGCATCGTCATCCTCCTCGTTCAGGCACGTTCCATCGGCCCGACGGCGATCGCCAGCGGCTGCTCCATGCAGTCGGCGGTGTGTTCCCAGTCAGTGAACGCGCCATAGGCGGACCAGATCGTCGAGCCGGTCGGCATCTCGGGATACTCATTTTCGCCGTTGGTGCCCCAGTTCACCCAACCGCTGTCGTGGCGCTGAACGATCTGCATCCGCGGCACCGGACGATTAACGTAGCGGACGAAGCTGTAGCCGGTGAGCGGGCTGTACTCGCATGTCTTGCGAGCATCGAGAGGGAAGATGGTCTGCTGCGGCTCGCGGTTCACGTCGACCGCGTCTTCGGTGTACTTCATCATGTTATGGTCGCGGTCGGACCAGACGATCCGGTTGGCCGAACGCCAGATGCCCTCCACTTCCTCTCGGAGTAAGTCTGCTGGCAGTGCGCCCTCGATCACACAAAACATCCGCCAGTAGTTGTCCCAATGCCAGCGCGCCGGGTCTTCATCGGGGTCGATGCCTAGCTTTGCCATGGCCGCGCTCACCGCGTCCGGGTTGCGAGCCTGCAGGTCGCGCAGCCGTTCGAGCAGAATCTCGGCATAGAGATCTCCGGCGCGGTATCGGGTGCCGCCGTAGTGGCGGTAGGTGGAGAGGAGCAGGTTCCCCTTGCCGCTCTCGATCTCGTCGCCGACCGTAATCCGGTTCGAGACCGGCCGGCCGTCGATGGTCGTCTCGTAGTCGTCGACGAAGTAGCTGCGCACAAACCACGGAGAGCGATGCCAGAAGCTCCACCAGATCTCGATCGTTTTGCCACGGAGCTCGGGCAGCAGTCCGTCCGGCACCATCCCTCGCATCCGGTAGCGGCAGAGCACTGGTCCCTCGGCGATCGGCTCAACGTCGATCACCATGTGGGCCGGCGGATTCACCAGACCGTTTTCCGGCGTGAAAAACGGTCCGTAGACACCGCCGAAGGCATTCTTGTTGCCGTGGATCAGGTTGATGCCCTGATCTTTGTGCTCGAAGTGGCGTATGCCCCACTTGCTGCCGCCGTCGCCGCCGCCGGTCCCGCGGCACAGCTCGATCTCATAGGCGCCAGTGTCGAGGCGCCGGACGCCATCGCCGAGCTGGGTCGGGAGCTGGCGGATGCCAGTCGCTTCGCGATCCGGTGCCGGATCGTCGCCTAGATGGACCGTGTAACGTGCGTGGCCGGCCCCGGGCGCAACGTCGGCAATGAAGCAGACCGTTGCGGAGCGGAGCCGGCCATGTTCGTCCCCGCTGGCCGCGATGATTTGAGAGAGCACCGGCCGCCCAGACGCGTCGATAATGGCGATGCCGTCCGGCGCCGGCCGGAAGACTGTGAAGGTCAGCCCAACCTCGACCGGTTCCGCGACCCGCCCCCGACCGAGCGAATCCAGAACATCAATCGGAATGCTGTGGCGCCTGCCGTCAGTGAAGTCTAGGTTCATAACGCTCCCCTCGGCTCAGGCCGCGAGCCGCTCTCCGCTCGTGCCGTCGAAAAGGTGGATGTTGGCGGGATCGACCGAGAAGCCGAGCTGCTCGCCAGCCGCTGCTCGGATTCGCTCGCCGGTCTGGGCGAGGAGGTCGCGACTGTTCCAGCGGCAGAGGATGATAGTCTCGACGCCGGTCGGTTGGACGTCGATCGCCGCGCCGCGAATCGGTCCGGTCGGGTCGAGCCGGAGATGGTGCGGCCGGATGCCAGCGGTCACGGCCGGGCCCGGCGGCGGCGCCGAGGGGCCGAGAGGGACAGTTCGCCCGTCGGTGGTCCGGAATGCCGTGCCGGAGGACGTGCCGACAAGGGTACCATCGATGAAGTTCATTGCCGGGGAGCCGACGAAGCCGGCGACGAAGCGGTTCTTGGGCCGGTCGAACACTTCGAGCGGCGACCCGATCTGCTCTATGATCCCGCCGTTCATCACCACGATCCGGTCGCCCATGGTCATCGCCTCGATCTGATCGTGGGTGACGTAGATCGAGGTCGTGCCAAGCTGATGGTGGAGCGACTTGATCTCGCCGCGCATGTGGACGCGGAGCTGGGCATCGAGGTTGGATAGCGGCTCGTCGAAGAGGAACACTTTAGGTGAACGGACGATCGCGCGTCCCATCGACACGCGCTGACGCTGGCCGCCGGACAGCTGGCGGGGGTAGCGATCGAGGAGCTTCTCGAGCCCGAGGGTCTGCGCGGCACGCTCGACCCGGTCCCTAATCTCGGTTCGCGCCATCCGGCGCAGGCGGAGGCTGAAGGACTGGTTGTCGAACACGTTCATGTGGGGGTACAGCGCGTAGCTCTGGAACACCATGGCGACGTCCCGCTCCTTCGGCTCGAGCCCGTCGACCCGACGCTCGCCGATACGGATCTCGCCCGCATCGCTGCGCTCGAGGCCTGCGATGATCCGAAGGAGCGTCGTCTTCCCGCAGCCTGACGGTCCCAGCAGGATTACGAACTCCCGCGGGTCGATCTCGAGATCGACGCCCTTCAGCACTTGCGTCCGGCCGAAGCTCTTCTCGACGCCTTTGACCACAACCCTCTCGGCCGGTCCGCTCATTTGACGGCTCCCATGGTGACGCCCCGCCGGAAGCTGCGCTGGGTGAGGACGTAGAGGATGAGGATGGGCACGAACATGATCACGCAGGTCGTCGCGACCAGCTCGTAGTTGAACGTGAACCGCCCCATGAAATCGATGATCGCGACGCTGAGCGGCATAAGGTCCTGCCGAGTGGCAATGACCAGGGGAAAGAAGAAGCTGTTCCACGTCCACAGGAACTCTATGACTGCAAGCGCGCCGATTGCCGGGATGCTCACCGGGACCATTACCCGCATCAGGAGCTGGAGATCGGTGCAGCCGTCGAGGCGTGCGGCATCGACAAGATCCTTGGGCACCTGAAGAAAGAAAGTCGTCATCAGGAAGATGCCAAAGGAGAGGCCGAGGGCGATCTGCGGCAGCACCAGTCCTACGAAGCTGTTGAGGAGATTCCACGACTTGAGGAGCATGTAGACTGGTATGAGGATCGACACCTCCGACACCATCAGCCCGACAAGGACAAGGACGAACAGGAGTTGCCGGCCAACGAAGTCGTAAACCGCGAAGGCATAGGCCGCGAGGCACGAGAGGACGATCGTGATGATCGTCACGGTGCCGGCCAGCATCAGGCTGTTGATGACCGCTCGGTAGTAGCTACGTTCGATCAGGACGAGCGGGTAGTTGCCCCATTTGGGATTGCGCGGCAAAGCGAAGACGTTCTGAATCAGCTCGGCCTGCGACTTCAGCGAGGTGATGAACATCAGGTAGACCGGGAACAGCGAGATAATCACGAAAAGGATGAGGAGGCCATTCGCACCAAGGGTCGCTCCAAGGCGATTGAAGGTCGCGTGCATGGCCGTTACGTCCGTCGTGTGGCGTTGCGGATGACGAGGAGGCTCATCACCAGGATAATCGCGGTGAGAACCATGCTCATCGCAGCAGCGTAGTGCTGTTCCCCCTGGCGGATGAACAGATCGAACATATAGACGGCGACGATCTGGGTACTGTTATCCGGACCGCCTTTGGTCGCCACGTAGATGATGTCGAAGAATTTCATCGAGCCGATGATCGTGTAGACCAGCACGAACACGAGCGTGGGCTTGAGGAGCGGTAAAGTGATCGACCAAAAGCGCCGGAAACTGTTGGCGCCGTCGATCCGCGCTGCATCGTAGATCTCGGGATCTATCCCCTGGAGACCGGCGAGGAAGATCAGTGCGCAGAAGCCATAGTACCCCCAGCTACCGATCATGTTGACCGCCACTAGCGCGGTCGCTGGATCGGCTAGCCAGGGCTGGGCGAGACCGCCAAGGCCGACGACGGCGAGGAACTGATTGAGCGCGCCGAAGGTCGGATTGTAGATCCAGCCCCATACGATCGCCGCCATGATCGGCGCGACCGTCACCGGCAGGAAGAAGACCGCCGCGTAGAACAGGCGGGCCCGCCGCTCTACGAGGAGCACCGCCAGCACCAGCCCGATCACCACTGGAATGACGATGCTGAGAGCTACCCAGGCGAGGTTATGCATAAGGGCGCGAAAGAACAAATCATCGGAGAGCAGCCGCTGGTAATTGGCTAGGCCGACGAATTGCGGCGCGTCGCTGCGCGAGGCCCCGGCGGTGAAGAAGCTTAGGTAGAAGTTCTTGGCGATCGGATAGTAGACCCAGATCGCGAGGTACAGGATCGCCGGACCGAGGAAGAGGTAGGGGCCAAGGCGGCCGCGCGCGTCGATCATCTCTGGTCTCTCGGCCGGCTGCGAATAAGTGAAGGGCTTCGGCTGGCGCCGCCCAATAGGCCGCGCCAGCCGCGGGAGGAATACCGCCTAGAGGCTACGGCTCCCAGTTCTCGCCGGCCTCGTCAGCCTCTGCCATCTTCTCGTCGAGCTTCTTGAGGAAGTCGTCGATCGGGGTATCGCCCGTCAGCACGCCCTGGATGTCGTTGTACATCACGAAGGTGACGCGGGGCGGGGCCGTGGTATGAAAGGCATCGACGTTGTGCTCCTGCATGGCCTGTCCGGTGCCGAAGGCCTTCTCGATGACGCCCGAGATACCGTACTTCGAGAAATCAATGGGGGTCTTCTGGATTGGGATGGTGTAACCCTCCTTGATCCAAGTCTCGAGCCAGCGCGGATCGGTGACGAAGTTGATGTACTCCGCGGCGAGATCCTTAACCTCCGACCCGGACCAGATATACCAGGCCGATCCTTCCGACATGTGGGTGGCCTGCGGCTTACCCTCGACAAATGGAGGCATATAGAAGATGTCGAGCTGATCCTCGGGCACGTTGCCGGTGACATCGTGGATCACCCATGTGCCAGTCCAGACTGACGTAGCCTGGCCCGAATAGAACTGCAGCAGCGAGTCGTTGTACGACGTGCCATTGAAGCCGGGGCTGAAGCAATTGTGCTCGACCATTTGGCGGATCATCTCGAGGGCCTTCCGAGGTTCCTCGGAGTTCCAGTCCTGCCGGTCCTGGAGCAGGGCAAGACCCACCTCGCGGCCGCCCGTCAGCGCGGTGACGTCCGTCCACATGTTGACGGCTGGCCAGAGGTCTTGATTGCCCAGCGCGATCGGGATCTTGCCGGCTGCGCTGGCCTTGTCGCACCACGCAAGGACCTCGTCAAAACTCTTTGGTACTTCGATGCCGAGCTCCTGGAACGCGGCCTTGTTGTAGTACACGTATTCAAGGTCCTGCTCCCACGGATAGGCATAGAGCTTGCCCTTGTACGTATTGCGCTCGATGGCCCACTGCGGCAACCGCGACCACCAGTCGTATTTGTCGGCGTAAGGCGTCAGGTCGGTCAGGTAGCCGGCGTTGGCATAGGCGGTGAGCCCAGCACCCGAGGGCCACGAGTAGAATACGTCCGGGGCTTCGCCCGAAGTCAGCGCAAGCTCGACTGCGTTGCGGACCGGCATGCCGCCGCCGAAGACGGAACGAGAGAACACTACACAGGGGTGCTCTTTCTGAAATTCCTCATGAATCTTTTCGATAGCGGGACCGGCTGCGGTCATACCGTAGTACTCGAACTGGTCCCATACGGTCAGGATCTTCCTGTCCTCGGGCTTGCACTCCTGAGCCATCGCGGCCGAGCCACCGAGAAGGGCTGTCGTGACGGCCACCATGCCGACGGAATATTTCAGCGTTCTATGCATCATTCTCCTCCCTGAAGTAGGCAATCTGAGCATCTCTGTTGAGATTACGTATATATTCCCGATCATTGCTATAAACGCGCACCAGACATTTCGTCACACGCGTCAATCGTCTCCCAAGACCGGGTTATTATTCACGCTACAACGCAGCGGGACCTCGATGACACGCCCGTTGACGCGAGGAATTTCTTTCTGATTGAATGGTATCTAATGGCGGGTGGGGGGAGAAGGGGCGAAGTTTCTCAGTTTGAGAAGAATCTTGCCAATGCGAGAAAGCTGCGAGGGATCAGTAATGGCCGGCCCCGCGCATCATCTGATCGCTACGATTCTGGGCATTAGACAGTGCCTCCTGGATCGTTTTCCCTCCAGAAAGCATGTCGTGAATCTCTTCGCCTGCGATCGCGATGACTCCCGAGACCTCCGGTACCGGCGGCCTTGGCCACATGCGGAGCAGACCGCGTCCTGCTAGGTCTTCGATCGCGCTCATCATGGGAGATATGCCGCGGACCTCCGGATCGTTGATCAGGCTGAATCGGGAAAATGCCAGACTCCCGTTCATCGCGTACAGCTTCGCGGCCCCCGGCGAAGTCAAGGCGCGAAGTGCAATGGCGACGTCCTCGATACGGGATGGCTCGATGTTGGCGGGAATTGCGAGCGCATACCCCCCGAGCGGCACGATGCGCGAACCGCGCGGGCCGATCGGGTGGGGAAGATAGCCCGTACGGCGGTAGGCAGGCGAGGTCTCATCCAACTCGTAAAGCGGCGCGAGGAGCGAGTGCGAATAGGCACATGCCGCCGTCCCCTTGGCGTAGGCCATTGCGCGCTCGTACCAGTTCATTTCGAGGATGTTGGGCGGTGAATACTGAAGCAGTTCCGACAGGTAGTAGGCCGTCTCAAATGCTGCTTCGCTGAGGAACATAGGCCTGAGGTTTTCACCTTCGAATGACTCGGCGTCGAAGCCGTCGCGAGTTTTGCGGAGATTGACGACACATTGTCCGAAGGCGCTCATGATCATGATGAAAGTGTGTCCGATTGCGGTCCCCCTGCCCCCGGTCCAAGCGATGCCGTATTGTCCGATTTCAGGCTTGGTGAGGGCGCACGCAGCAGCGAGGGTCTCGGCGCTCGTTGTCGGCGGGTCGATGCCAGCTTTGGCGAAGAGATCGGTCCTGTAGACCAGCGTTTCGGCGGTGGTGATTATCGGCACGCCGTATTGGACGCCGCGGTAGCGTGCGCTGGCCATCGCATCCGGATGGAAGTCAGAGCAGTCGAACTCCAGTGAGTCGATCAGCCGGTCAAGCGGAAAGAGAAGCCCGCGGTGAGCGAGCTCGCCAAACCACGGCAAGTCGCAGGCGATTATGTCGTGCTTGGAAGTCGAAAGACGGCCGTTGTTAATCACCTCCGCACGGAGGCGGTCGATCGAAAGAGCACGGCTGCGGATTGCAACACCAAACATCATTTCAAACTGCTTTCGAAGGGCGTTCATCGCCGTAAAGGTTGGATCGGCATGCACGAGGAACCGGATTTCCCTGCCGAGGTTTAGCTTGGCCTCAAGCACCGGCGGCGGCGGAATAGTTCCGGGCGAACTGTCCCGGATGATCGCACCCGCGGGCTTCGCCGCCGGTGGGTGACCAACCTGGCTCGTCTGCATTGCCTCCCTCAGTCGTGCTGCATAGCCCTGCCAGGCGTTCAGGAGTTCAACTGACGGATGGAGCGAAAACGATTTGCCGGATGCCGTGCGTGGCCTTTTGACGATCAGGCCGCGGCGAGACATGGCCTGAATCCCTCGCATGGCGGTCGCGAATGGCATACCAGAAGCGGATGCAAGCGCGCTGCTCGTAACCAGCCGCCCAGCCATGTGGCAACGGATCAGGTAGATCACCATCTGCATTTCGCTGTAGCCGCGCTTCAGCCCTAGGAACGGCTCAGCGGTCGCCTCGACATAGTCGGCAAAGTCAAGGACTGCCTGCGCTTCACCCAAGACTACGTTGGTGCGGGCACCCTGCACCGTTTCGTAAGGCCCCTCGGGCAAGGGACCGCGTGCCACGTAGCGTGGGGCGCTGTCGCGAAGACTTCTCCGTCGAACCGGTTCCGGCATCTGTGCACCTGTCACGATCCGAGAATGAAGACCTGCTGGGCGCCTGCGCGCAACAGGAAGACAAAGGCTCCCGCCCATCGTACGATCGGCCTCCTGGGTGCTGGGAGCCGTAGTTGACGGCAATGCGTCGGACTCGCGCTCGAAGACATGCCTCCGAGTGGGGCGAGAGCGTTATCGCCGCGTTGTACCGCCGCCCTGAACTGGCAGTCGACCACTTCCACAACGGCGGCGGAATACCGACCGAGGGTGGTGACGATGCCTGCGAGCGCCTGCGTTGACCAATCGCTGGTTGTCGTATGGAAGACCACGGCGGCGGTGAACTGTTTGTCGCGCGCGCGTGCTGCATCAGCGTCCGAAAGTTCAAGCCGCTCGGGCGGGGCGGCACGTTCGCCGTGGGGTCCGAGGCCAGCGATTGGCACCGAGGAACTCGAGCGAATCTTGGCTGCACAGGTAGCGCCAGCGCGTGCTGAACCTGGCTGCGTCGCGTACCACTTCCATCGCGATGCCAAGGATCCCTGCGTCTTCGTATTCTACGAAAACTTTGAGAGTCAGGAGGCCCTCGAGCAGCATCTGAAGCTGCCGCATCTCATGCCCTTGATGAGTCGCCTCGAAGAGCTTCTCGCCTGTCCTGTCGAGATCCGGCATCTCGAGATGCTGAGTAAATACAGCTGATCGATCGGACGAAGTCCTGTTTGGAGTGATCGCTCGAGGGCTGTCTGCTATCCGGACCGGTCTGGGCATCGCCCCGTCGCGTTGTTCCCGCCTAAAAAAGCCGCCTACGCGTGGAGCCGATCGACGAGGTTCTTGACGTTCGAGACGTGCCACTGCCCGCCGCGGGCTGTGCGAACTCCGCGATTGTTCAGCGCCGCGGCGAGACCTCGGAGATCGCGAACACCCGACGCTCGAAGCGTCTCGATGATCGGTAGGACGTTGGCGGCGAAGGCGGCGGCTTCCGTTTTCTGAACGTCGCGACCTCGGGCGGCTGCCTCTGCGGCGTTGCTGCGGTTGCCGAGGAGAGCACCCTGGGCCTTGCGTTGCGCCAGCGCCGACCGCGTGCGTTCCGAGATCAGCCGCCGCTCCTTCTCCGCGAGAGCAGCGTAGAGGTGCAGCATGAACGGGTCTGCATCCGCGCCCAGTTCGGCGACGATGAAGGGGACTCGCTGGGCCATGAGCCCGGCGATGAAGGCGACATCGCGGGAGAGCCGGTCGAGCTTGGCGACAATGACCGGACACTTGCCCGATTTGCCCGCCGCGAGTGCCGCTGCCAGCTGCGGGCGCCGGTCCAGCGCATCGGCACCCTTGCCGGTCTCGACTTCGGTGAATTCGGCGATGAGGGTGTAGCCCTCCGCTTCGGCAAACCGGGCGACAGCAGCCCTCTGCGCCTCGATCCCGAGGCCTGATCGACCCTGCCTGGCGGTGGACACCCGATAGTAGGCGACGGCATGTTGCATAGCGACACGAACCCTCCGCTTCCGTACAGACAGCATACCACCGTTTGCCGCTTGTACGTAGCGTAAGTATCTGGCAAATAATGAGAATCTATCGTGACGGTGCGGGCCCATCGACCGGCGGCGCAGGGCCGACGAGAGCCTCGAACTGCTGGTGGAAACGACCTTGCTGACCGTGGCTCGGGAAAAAGACGACACGGCCTCTGTTGAGGACTGTGAACCCGTCGCGCACCAGGCGCGGCTCCACGAGCCGGCAGACATTGGCCTTGATCACAACGAGCGGTGTATCGCTGTGCTCGCCAAGCAGGTTGCGGAGATCGTCGCGCAGTAGCGGATAGTCCGCTTCGATCACTGCATCCCGCTCTTTCGCCGAGAGCGGATTGACCGACTGGTATGTCGCGTCGACGAGAAGCCAGCCCCTTCGGCGAAGCTCAGCCAACCCTTCAGCCTTCGTGGAAGGAATGAACCCGATGCGCTTCATGAGCGCGCTGAAGAGCGGCTCACTGACGAGACCCTCGGGATCGTAGAAGTAGAGGCCTGAAACGGGCGGGGACTCCCCGACGATGACAAGGCGGATCCGGTCGGGCTCGAAGGCACGCCGCAGACGCAGATACTCGTCTCGCGGTCGGGCGGGCTCGCGAACTGAAAGCATCATGAGCCGGATCTTCTCCTGCCCTTCCCCTCCGCGAAGAACTCGCGGTGGAACCGGTAGCTCCACCGGTCCCTGAAACGCTCGATCCGCTGGCGGCGCTCTTCGGCGAGCAAACGGTGAATGCCACGGGCGGCCCATCCCACACCAGCGATAGTCAAGGCGGGCCATAGGCCGATGAGGTAGGCGGTCGCGCCGACAAGGAGCACCATGAGGCCAGTAGACCGCCGCTCTAAGACGTCGGCAAGGGGACCTGTCTAGGGACTATCTGGTCGGGCTCGACAGGAGCCTTTTTGGCGCGAGTGTGCCGGCTATGATCATGAGGTCCTCGTCGCTGAGGTCGCGAACGTCCCCGCGAATGGCGACCTCATGCGCCTGCGGGCTCTCGCGCTAGCCGCCGCGGGTCTTCATCCAGAAGATGGCTGCGGTGACGCACTGAGGGCCTTCGGTGGTGGCCTTGCGGAACAGGAACTCGGCGACCTTGGCGGTGGCCTTGGTTGCGCCGAGGTCGAGTTCGTCGCGGTAGTGCTTGCGGAGGGTCTTCGGGTCGATGCCGACGACGCGGGCAATATCGAGTTCGGGCACGCCATAGGCCGCGAGCGCCTCAACCTGGCGACGACCGCGTTCGTCGGGACGGTGGGCACGGCGACCCATCTCAGGTCCCGACGTGTTCGAGGAGCGGTGGCCCCTTGGCCGCCGGCGGGCCGAGCATGTTGCTGTTCGAGTCTCGGGGCGGCGGCGAGATGATGACACGCTCGATCTTCATGATCGGACCGGCGTTGCCGACATGCTCCTGGACGGTCGTCTCCTTCCAGTGGGCCCGCGTCTTGAGCCAGAAGATGCAGGCGGTGACGGACTGTGGGCCGTCGCCCATGGCCTTCCTGAACAGGCTCTCGGCCACCTTGGTGTTGGCCTTGATGTGGC